>JAGNQV010000060.1:0-3210 GCA_017988885.1 Opitutaceae bacterium
CGCGCCGAGGCTCAGCGTGCGAGCAGCTGCTGGGTGAGGAACGCCGTCTGCAACGCGGAGACTTCCTTCAGGCCTTTTTGGGCCAGCGCGACGAGGCTCGTAAACTGTTCCTGACTGAAGGTGGCTTCCTCCCCGGAGCCCTGCACTTCGACAAACTTGCCTTGGCCGGTCATGACGATGTTGGAATCCACCTCGGCGTCCTTGTCTTCGATGTAATTCAGGTCGAGCAGCTCTTGTCCGTTGAAGATACCGACGCTGACCGCGGCCACCGAGTCGGTGAGGGGATTTTCGGCCAGTTTTTTGGCGTCGAGCAGCTTTTGCACCGCGAGACGCGCCGCCAGATAAGCGCCGGTGATGGATGCGGTGCGGGTGCCGCCGTCGGCCTGCAGCACGTCGCAATCAATCCAAAGGGTGTTCTGGCCGAGTTTCTGCAGATCGAGCACGGCGCGCAATGAGCGCCCGATGAGGCGCTGGATCTCGACGGTGCGGCCGTCGATCCGGCCCTTGGAAATGTCACGCGGTTTCCGGTCCAGTGTCGAGTAGGGTAGCATCGAATATTCGGCGGTGAGCCAGCCGCCTGGCACCTTTTGTTGTTTCATCCAAGTCGGCACGTTGGGCTCGATGGTCGCGGCGCAGATGACGCGTGTGGCGCCGAAAGCAACCAGCACGGAACCGGTGGCGTGCGGCGCGATGCCGGCTTCGAAAGTGATGGGACGGAGTTGAGTGGCGCGGCGGCCGTCAACACGGATGGTGGAATCAGGCATAAAATCAGCTTTCTGTGTTCCGGCTCTCGCGCTCGAAGGGTTTGATGGTTTGGTCGGGCGTGGCGGCCTGCTTGCTCATGAAGGCAATAAGCCGGTCGTTGAATTCCTTGGCCGGGTCATGCCCGATTTTTTTTAAAGCCTGGGTGAGCGACGCGACCTCGACCAAGCGGGCAATGTCACGGCCGGGGCGGACGTAAAGTTCGACGTGCGGCATTTTCATGCCAAGAATTTCGTAGTAGTTTTCCTCCAACCCGGTGCGTTCCTCGATGGCTTCGGGGGTCCATTCCTTGAGGGAGACGACCATGTCGATGCGCTTATCGAGCCGGACGCACTTAACGCCGAACATTTCGCCGACATTGATGATGCCGATACCGCGACACTCCATGTAGCCGCGGTTGAGTGGCCGGCTCGAGGCCATGAGTTCGCGCTTATCGAGCAGCTTGATCACGGTGAGATCGTCGGCGACGAGCGAGTGGCCGCGCTCGATCAGGGCGAGGGCACATTCGCTTTTGCCCACGCCGGAATCGCCGCGGAGCATCACGCCGATGCCGCGCACATCGAGGGTGGTGGCGTGCTCGGTGGTGGCGGGGGCGAATTCATTGTCGATGCAGAGCGTGGCGATGTTCACAAAATCCATCGTGATCATCGGCGTGCGGAAAAGGGGCAGTTTTACGTCACGAGCGACCCGCATCATGGCCTCGGTGCCGTGGTAGTTGCGGGTGAGGACGAGACAGGGAATATGCCGCTGGACCATGCTCTGAAAAATCTGTGCCTGGGCCTCGGGTGTGAGGGTCTTAAGGTAAGTCATCTCAGCGGCACCCAGCACCTGCACGCGTTTGTTGGCAAAATACTTGAAGAAACCGGTGAGGGCGAGGGCCGGCCGGTTGATCGAGCCTTCCTTGATCAGGCGGTGCAGGCCGTCGCCCCCAGTGAGCAGCTCCAGTTTAAGCTTTTCGCGATACGTCTCGTAGAAATGCGCGACGGTGATGGCGTGGATGGCTTTGGGCATGGCGGGACAGCGTCAGAGGTTGAAGTCCTTGCCGAGGTAAAACTGGCGGGCCTGCGCGTCGTTGATCAGGAAATCGCCCGTGCCCTCGGTGAGGACCTTGCCTTGGTGGATGAGGTAGGCGCGATCCACGATGCGGAGGGTTTCGCGGACGTTATGGTCGGAAACCACGACGCCGATGCCGTGCCGCTTTAACTGCAGGATGATTTTTTGGACCTCGGCGACGGAGATGGGATCGATGGCGGCGAAAGGCTCGTCCATCAGCAGGAACTTTGGCTTGGTGACGAGGGCGCGGGCGATTTCCAGCCGGCGACGTTCACCGCCGGAAAGGGTGTAGGCTTTTTGCTTGGCGACATGACCGAGGCTGAGCTCTTCCAGGTGATGCTTGATCACGCCGGCGCGTTCTTGGCGCGGGATGCACGCGACCTCGGCGATGGCGAGGATGTTTTCCTCGACGGTGAGCTTGCGAAAAACCGAGGCCTCCTGCGGCAGGTAGCCGATGCCGTGCCGGGCGCGTTCGTGCATGCGCAGGCGAGTCACGTCCCGGCCGTCCAGCAGCACCTTGCCTTTGGTCGCGGGCACCAAACCGACGATCATGTAAAAGGTGGTGGTCTTGCCGGCGCCATTGGGCCCCAGCAGGCCGACGACCTCGCCGGCGGAGAAATTCAGGTTCACGCCATCGACGACGGTCCGTGCGCCAAAGGTCTTGATGAGTCCTTCGGTGCGGATTTCAGACTGGGCGACGGCGGTGCTCATCCAAGGGTGTCTATTTGGCCGGTGCGGCCGGGGCCGCGTTGGACTGGGTCTCGGGCTCGAAGCCGAGATCCTTGATGGGGGGCAGCGTGATGCGGGCGCGTTCGTCGGGCTGGCCTTCGACGACGGCGCGGCGCTGGCCGCGGTAGAGCACGATGCGCGGGCCCGTGATGGCGTATTCGTCATCCAGCGTGCGGACGACGGGCTCTTCGCTCAGCACGATGCGGTCCTCGCCGGGAAAAACTTCCGCCCGACCGCAGGTGGCCTCGCGGTCACCTTGCACGATGCGCACGTGGCCGGTGGCGACGAGCGACTTGAAATAACCGTATTCACCCAGCGTGGCCGAAGGATCGCCCTTGCGGATGGCGACGACCTTCAGGAAATCGCAATAGAGCTTCAGGTCCGTGCCGGTGATGGTGACTTTGTCCCGAAAAGTGGCGATGGTTTCCGTATCCGTGCTGATGGTTTCCGCCAGCCCCGAGCACTCAATGACCGTGAGCGGTGCGGGGGTGACGGCCAGCAGGCCGGCCGGTGCGGCCAGCAGCGCAAAAAGGAGGTGAAGGAGTCGGCTCATTTCAGGATATCGGGTGTCGGGGCGCGGAAAACTACCCGCGCGTCATGCGCGATGGAAACTTTTTTCTGATTATGTTCATAGGTCCAGCCTTGGCCGGTGATTTCGATGTCATC
>JAGNQV010000060.1:3310-14424 GCA_017988885.1 Opitutaceae bacterium
AGGAGTCGGCTCATTTCAGGATATCGGGTGTCGGGGCGCGGAAAACTACCCGCGCGTCATGCGCGATGGAAACTTTTTTCTGATTATGTTCATAGGTCCAGCCTTGGCCGGTGATTTCGATGTCATCACGGATGACGCGGACGGTCCCCTCGCCTTGCACCTGCCGGGCGTCGACGGCGGCAATGGCGCTGGGACTGAGGATCACGGTTTCAATGGTGTCAGCCTCATCGCCCTTGAACAGGGTGAGGTTCAGATTGGCGACCGTGATCTGATCCGCACTGACCACGGCTTCCGATCCGAGCAGCAGCATGGAGCGGTAGCCCTCGGTGGTGAAGGTCGGCAGTTTGAAGTTCCGCACCGGAGTGGTGGAGGTGAGCGGTTGGCTGGCGCCGGCGGTGACGCAGGCTAGCAAGAGTCCGGGGAGGAAGAGTTTCACTGCGGAAAAGACAGACCGCGGGACTTGAGCAGATGTTCGCAGATTTCGCGCACGGCGCCGAGCCCGGCGGGGCGCTGCGTCACATAGCGGGCGGCTTGGCGGGCGGCGGGCATGGCCCCGGGCACGCTTACGCCAATGCCAGCCCAACGGATGGCCGGGGCATCAATGTCATCGTCGCCCATGTAAGCGCACGCGGCAGGCTTGAGGTGGAGCCGCGCAGCGAGTTCCTGCAGGGCGGCGAGTTTGTCGGTGCGGCCTTGGATGAGATGGGGAATCTTCAGTTCGGTGGCGCGATGCGTGGTGGCGGCGGAGGGCCGGCCACTGATCCAAGCGACGGCGATGTCGTTCCGGTTGAGGCGCACCAAGCCCATGCCATCGAGGATGGAAAAGGATTTGGATTCGGTGGCGTCGGAAGAGATGCGGACGGTGCCATCGGTAAGGATGCCATCCACGTCCATCGCGAAAAGCCGGACACGAGCCCAAGCGGTGGCGGTGATTTTTGATTTGGGCATGGAATTGGATTCGGGCCGCGGCCTCACCCCAGCCAAGCGACCAGTTTCTCGATGATGGCGTCTTTAGTCGGACGGTAGGCGTGCTCGAGTTCGGGGGCGAAGGGCACGGGAATATCCATCGAACCGATGCGGAGCGGTGCGGCTTTCAGGGCACTGAAGTGCTCCTCCGTCAGGCGGGCGACGAGCTCGGCACCGAAGCCATGGGTGCGCCGGCCTTCATGCAGGACGACGAGCCGGCCGGTGCGGGTGAGCGAGGACTTGATGGCGTCCAGCTTCAGGGGCGCGAGGCCGCGCAGATCGAAGAGGTCGAAAGTGGTTTCGTATTCACCGGCGAGGTAGTCGCACGATTCCTCTGCGAGATGCACCATCTCGCCGTAGGTCACGAAGGTGGCAAAATCGCCCTGGCGCAGTTGCTTGGGTTGCCACACCGCGCGGTAGTTGGGATTCCAGGCGACCGGCTGCCGGCCGCGGCGATAGAGACCTTTATGCTCAAAGAGGATGACTGGGTTGTTGTCTTCGTAGGCGGCGAGCAGGGCGTCGAAGGCGTCCTGCGGGGTGCTGGGATAAAGCGCCTTCAAGCCGGGCATCGCGAGAAAACTGGACTCCAGTTCTTGCGAGTGGAACGAGCCAAAGGTCAGGCCGCCGCCGCAGGGGAAGCGCAGCACGAGCGGGCACGCGGCACCGGAGCGGAAATACATCGTGGCCGCGTTCAACGTGATCTGGGTAAAGGCTTCGGTGGAAAAATCGGCGAACTGAAATTCTTCGATGGGGCGGTGGCCGTTCAGCGCCATGCCGATGGCGTAGCCGGTGCAGGCGCTCTCGGCGAGCGGGGTATTGAAAACGCGCGCGCGGCCGAATTGTTTGAGGAGGCCGTCGGTGACCTTGAAGGCGCCGCCGTAGGTGCCGATGTCCTGGCCGAGCACGAACGACTCGGTGCGCTCGGTGAGAATCTTGCGGAGCGCGGCGTTGATGGCTTGGGCGAGATTGAGCGAGGCGGGCGCCGCGGGCGTGGGTTGCCAAGCCAGGGCAGGCGAAGCCGGGGCAAATACTGCAAGCTCCATGCCGGCGGGATCGGGCTTGGGCACCGCGAGCGAGACCTTGATGCAGGCCTCGACGAAGGCGTTGAGCTCGGCGTCGAGCGCAGCGAGCCGGGCGCCATGACCGGCCGTGGCGAGTTTGGCCCGAAAACGAGGCAGCGGATCACGGGCAAAAAATGCGTCGGACTCGCCCGGCTTCATGTAATCGCAGGTGTCGTAAGCGGCGTGGCCGCGCAACCGCAGGGTGCGCGCCTCGATAACCAGCGGGCGCGAGGTCGTGCGGACTTTTGCAATCGCGGCGGCCAGCGTGCGGGCGCCCGCCTCGACGTCGGTCGCATCAAAGACCAGCCCTTCCATGCCGTAGCCGGCGGCGCGGCGCCAGAGCTCGGTGCCCGCGATGAACTGTTCGTGCATCGGCGTCGAGTAGGCGTATTGGTTGTTCTCGATGATGAAAATGACGGGCAGGGAAAGGAGCGACGCGAGGTTCATCGACTCGTGGATATCGCCCGTGCTGGAGGAGCCATCACCGAAAAAGGTGAAACCCACGGCGGCACGGCCCTGACGACGCTGTGAGTCGGTGGCGCCAATGACGTTGGAGAGCATCGCGCCGAGATGGCTGATCATCGGATACGAACGGTTCTGCGGGTCACCGTGATGGATGTTGCCCTCACGCGCCTTGGTCGGGCTGGCGGCGTTGGCGAAATACTGGTTGAGGTGATCGCAGAGGTGGCCGCTCCAAATCAAGTGGCCCCCGAGATCACGGTGGGAAAAGGAGACGACATCGAGGTCTTTGTCGGCCAGCAGGGCCAGTGGCACGATGAGGCCCTCATTACCTTGGCCGCCGGTGACGGTGCCCTTGATCAGGCCCTGCCGAAAGAGATCGAGGATGCGGTTGTCGGCCGTGCGCGTGAGGTGCATCCAAGCATAGATACGCAGCAGAGCGTCGGCCGGAGTTTTTTCCAACTCGGTCACACGCAAATCGCGCAAGCCAAGGATGGCGGGAGGGTTCGGTAATGCCATGTCCAAGGCCCAACGTTGGGCGGGCAAATCGCCGCGGGCAAGCCTGCGCGCAGGCGTTTCGGAAGCGGGTTTGATGCTAACCCCTTGCAACCACTCAAATCGAGATGACTTCTCCCGCGGTCATGACGCGGACGCTGCGACCGGATTGAGCGGCGCGGGCGGCGAAGGCATGCGGGTCGGTGCGGATCTTGTCATGCGTGTTGTAATGCATCGGCACGGTGAGCCGTGGTTGCAGGAGATTCAGCGCCTCGACGGCATCTTCCGGTCCCATGGTGTAGCGATCGCCAATGGGCACGAGAGCGATATCGAGGCCGCCGCGCCCAATGAACGCCATGTCACCAAACAGCGCGGTGTCGCCGGCGTGATAAAGGGTGCGGCCGTCGGCACGGAGGAGATAACCGCTCGCCACGCCCATGGCGCGATTTTCGCCATGGGGCAGCTCAAGGGCTGAGCTGTGCACGGCGACCGTCATCTGGATGCGGCCCCAAGGGAGGTCCACGCCACCGCCGGGCATCAGGTCGAGGGTGGTGGCGCCTTGGGCGGCAAAATATTCCGCGAGCTCGTAGGGTGCGACAATCGTCGCGCCATGCAGCCGGGAAAGATCGAGGGCATTGCCGATGTGGTCCTCGTGGGCGTGCGTGCAAAGCACATAGTCGCAGGGCACGGTGGCGGGATCGACGGCACCGTGCGGGTTCTCACTCAGGTAGGGATCGAGCACGAGGCGAATGGCGGGCGGGCCGCCGACTTCGACGAGGAAACAGGAATGGCCGAAATACGTGAGGCGCATGGGCGGTCAGTATTTATCCAGAATCGAATACATCACCCAGAGCAGGCAGACATTAAAAATGATAAAAAATGCCAGCAGATAGATGAGTGCGACCGGATTGGTGTGCAGGAAAACTCCCGCGAGAGCGCCGAGGGTATTGCCGGACAACATACTCACCCAGTAGTCACGGCGGCGGTTGGTGCGGCGGTCCTGCAGGTTGGGCAGCACCTCCGGCTCAACGGTTTTTTGGCGGACGAGATTCTGGTTGAGAATTTCGTGCACCGAGGGCGCCGGTGGCGTATCGCGGGAATTCGTGACCTCAAAGGTCTTGGCTTTCAGCGCGTATTTTACCGGTGGCGGGTCGTCAGACATGGGAGGGAAAACGATTCACCAATGGAGGCACAAATCCTCGAGACCAGGCAAACCGATCCGCCGGCAAGAAGTCATGCTCATGCCGCGGAGAATGTATGGCGAAGGGCGATTTGTCTAACGGTCTGCGAAATATTTTTGCGCGGCGGCGATGTCGGTCGTCGTGAGACCATGGCCAGCGGGCGATTGATGCAGTGTCACGGCAGCGCCGCCAGCGCGCAACAATTCCGCCAGATGCGGGGGATGATCGTTCGGCACGATGGGGTCCTGTGTGCCACTGGCGATGAGCACGCGCTTGTTGGTCAGCGAACCGGTAGCCGCAGGCTGGTCAAGCACCACCATGGGCCGCAGCAGCACGCCGCCGGCGAGTGTTGCCGGGCGAAGTTGCAGCAGGGTGGCGGCGATGTTGGCACCGTTGGAAAAGCCGACGGCCACGAGCCGTGCGGTCTCGAGTTGATAGTGGTTTGTCGCCGCCATGGCAAAATCGGCCAGGGTGTGCGTGCGCCGGGTGACTTCGGCCGGATCAAACACGCCCTCGGCGAGGCGCGCAAAGAAGCGGCGGGCGCCGTGCTCGCTTACGTCGCCGCGCGGGCTGAGCAGCGCGGAACCGGGGGAGAGCCGGCGAGCCAGCGGCACCAAGTCGTGCTCATCACCGCCGGTGCCATGCAGGAGCAAGAGCGGCGGGGCCTTGGGATCGGTGGCGGGTTCGAAGAGATGATGATAGGTGAAGTTCATGGCGTGAGGCCCAAATCGGGCAGGGCGGCTTCGATCTCGGCACGGTGCGGCTCAAGGTGGGGCGGCAGCCCGAGCTTGGTGCCGAGGGTTTCAACCGGTTCGTCGATGGCGAAACCAGGCTGGTCGGTGGCGATTTCAAAGAGCACACCGGCGGGTTCGCGGTAGTAGATGGACTTGAAATAGGCGCGATCGATGACCGGGCTGATGTGCAGGCCGGTGCGGGCGATTTCATCGTGGGCGCGGACCTGATTGGCATCATCGGCGGTGCGGAAGGCGACGTGATGGATGGTGCCGGCGCCGTTCAACCCGTGCGGCAGCGAGGGATCGGTGAGCAAATCCACGTAAGTGCCGGGACCAGCGCCGGCCACGGTGAAACGGGTGCGGTTTTTTTCCGCAGTGACTTCCCGATAGCCCATCGTCTGGGTGAGCACGCGGGCCGTAGCGGTGGCATCATTCAGGCCGAGCGTGCTACTGTGAAATCCGCGGATGGCATAGGCGGCGGGCACATCATGGGAGGGCGCAGGCGGCCGCAGATCGGACTCGGCGGTGGCGACGAGTTCGAGGCGGAGGCCGTCCGGGTCAAAGACAGTGAGCACGCGGTCATTGAAGCGTGTGGCCACGGGCTCGGTCTTCGCGCCAAGGCGAGCCATGCGCTCTTCCCAATAAGGCAGGGCATCGGCAGGCACAGAATAGGCGGTGGCGTAGGCTTGGCCGGTGCCGGGCCGGCCGCGCCGCAGGCCAGCCCATGGGAAGAAAGTCAGAATCGTGCCGGGCGAGCCGGCGTAATCACCGTAGTAAAGATGATAGGTGCCGGGATCGTCCTGATTGACCGACTTCTTGACGAAGCGCAGGCCAAGCACACGGGTGTAGAAATCGACATTGGCCCGGGGATCGGAGGCCATGGCAGTGATATGATGTAAGCCGAGAAGATTCATCGAAATAGGATTAATGGTTTAAACTCAAAATATAGGTGAAGAATAATGCTTTGAATTATGAAATAGACGTTTCGACGGGAGTAGTTGCGACGCCCACCTTCTTGCAGAGCCAGCCCAAAGTAAATTGTTCGGCAGGAGTAAGGGCGGAGAATTCCCGGGCAATACTGGCGGCGATCTTTGGGAAAAGATCCGAGATAAACGCCTGCCCTTTCTCGGTCAGTGAAACCTTGATATAGCGTCGATCTTCCTCGTCACGAGTGCGTTGGACAAAACCTGCCTTTTCCAAGTTATCGACGATGAGCGTGAGATTGCCTCCGCTAATGAGAAGCTTGCCGGCAAGCTCGGATTGATAAAGTGAACCGCGATGCAGCAAGGTTTCGAGCACGCCAAATTGGGATAGAGTGATCTCCTTCGGCAACTGGACATGCGCCCGGGCAGTCACCGATTCGGACGCCCGCATCAGCTTGATATAGGCGTTGAGGGCGTCGATTTCGGTCTTGGATCCTTGATAATGGGTTCCCATAGTAGTGCGACATCAAAATAATAATTATTTCGATGTCAAATTATTATTTCAACCTGCTTTTAGCCTGAGGTTAGCCCCGGCTAAGTTCCATTCTGCGCTCAACGCCTTCACCGACCGGCCCACAGTCTTGCCAGCCCAGTTTGGAATAGAGGTGAAAAGCTCTGCTGGGAGCGACGCCGGTAACAAGCCAAAGCTTGGTCCAACCTTCGCTCCACAGCCAGTCCTGCACGAGCAGCATCAAGCGGCGCCCGATGCCTTTGCCTTCGTGCTCTGGTAGCACGGCGATAACCCAAAGTTCTCCATCGCTGCGATTGCCTATGGCAAAGCCGACAAGGCTTCCACTCACTTCACACACCCAGCCGCGATGAGTGGTGGCGAGCATTTGGGTGACAGACGCCTCGGTAATACCGATGGAGATCAGGGCTTCCATCGGGAATGGGTTCTCCTTCGCGGCGGCCCGGATACGGAAAGTTTCTGGCAAATCAGAAGGAGCCATCTCGCGGAAGTTCATGGTTGGGATAACGGCACATTCATGTTGTGGCGCTAGGGGACTGGAAGAGCGGGCGGCTGGTCCGCGTTTCGAGTTGCGGGCGGGCCGCCCGCGCTCCCGTCAAGCCATACTGTCGAGCTTGCGGATACGCGGGATGTGGCGCTCGCCCTCGAATTCCGTGGAGAGCCAGATGCGCACGATCTTAAAAGCTTCGTCCTGCGTGATGGTGCGTTCCCCGAGTGAGAGGCAGTTGGCGTCGTTGTGGGCCCGGTTCCAGACAGCCACCTGTTCGCTCCAGCAGACACCGCAGCGCACGCCCTTGACGCGGTTGGCCGCCATGGCCTCGCCGTTGCCGGACCCCCCGAGGACGATGCCGCGCTCGACCTCACCGCGGGCGATGGCCCGGGCGACGGGAAAGCAGAAGTCGGGGTAATCGCAGCGTTCGGCCGAATAGGTGCCGAGGTCGCGCACGGTATGACCGTCGGCGAGCAGCATGGCCTTGATGGCCTCCTTGTAGTTGAAACCGGCGTGGTCGGAGCCGATGGCGATGGTGAAGGTTTTCATGGAGCGGTTGAACCGTTGAGTGTTTGCACTGTCGTAGAACGTGAACCAGACTGATACCAGCAAACAAAAATCCTTTCTCATGAAAACTCTCCTCAGCCTCGCCGGCGCAGCCATGCTGCTGCTGGTCGTGGGATGCGCCACGCTCGATTCGCGCATCAGTAAAAATCAGATGCAGTTCGACGGCTGGCCGACGGAGGTGCAGCAGAAGATCCGCCGCGGCCAAGTGGACGTCGGTTTTACGCCGCCGCAAGTGTTGGTGGCATTGGGCGAGCCCCAGAAAAAATATACCCGGACCACGGCACGGGGTGTGGCGGAGGTTTGGGCCTACACGGGCGGCGGAGGGGGATTTTCGATCGGGGTCGGCGTGGGCTCGGCCCGCGGTTCGGGTGCCTACGGCGGTGGAGTGGGCTACGATTCCACGACCTATCGGGCGGATGATGAACGGGTGCGTGTTATCTTTGCGGACGGCCGCGTGACGTCAGTCGAGGCGCGTTCCAAGTGAACGTCAGCCGGCACCAATGACGCGCAGGAATGCGGCGGTGTCGCGGAGATCAGAAAAAACGGCGGTGGGCTGGTGGGCCGATAACTCGGCCACGCTATAGCGCCCGGTGGCGACGCCGATGGTGTGTGCGCCGATGACTTTGCCGCACTCGATATCATGCGGCGTGTCCCCGATGATGAAAGTGCGGGTGGGCAAGAATGCGGCGGCGTGATGCTCCCCGGCGCGGCGCAAGGCGTGCGGACCGAGCTCATTGCGGCGCGGGCTGTCATCGGCAAACGCACCAAAGGCAAAGTAGTGCCACACCTTGTAGTGCGTGAGCTTGCACTCGGCACCGCGGCGCACATTGCCAGTGAGGAGGCCTTGGGCAATGGTGGGGTGACCATGGAAGAGCCCGAGCAGGGCCGTCACGCCGGGCAAAACTTGGCCTTGCGGACCGGCGACAAGATCCTGGGGAAGTAATTCAAGATAAGTTTCAAGGTAGTCCGCGGCGTTTTGCGGCGTAGCGGGCAGACCGACATGACGCAGCACCTCATGGGTGATCCAGCTATCCGTGCGGCCGGCCCAGTCGATGTTGGCGAGATCACAGGTGCGGTTGAAGCGTTTGGTCAGGGCGCGTTCCATCGCACGGATCCCGGCGCCGTGGGAGGCGATCAGCGTGCCATCAATATCCCAGAGCAACAAGGTGCGGTCATTCACTGCGTGAAAGTGCGCAGGGGACGGTGGCCGGGCAAGTCACTTTGCGGGTGATCGGCTGCGCGCCTGGTAGGCGCTGGGTGTCAGCCCGGTGAAGCGCCGGAAGGTCGTGGCGAAATACTGGGAGCTGGAAAATCCGAGTTCATGGGCGATGGCCGTGACGGCGACGGCGGGATCGCGCAGGCGCATGCAAGCCGCATTGATTTTGGCGCGGAGGATGAATTCACCGGGCGGCAACCCGACCTCGCGGCGGAAGCGCACCTTGAAGCGCGATTCGGAGAGACCAATCTGTCGGGCGAGTGCCGGCACATAAAGCGGCTCGGCGACTTGCGCGGTGAGGTAGTCCAGACTGCGCTGGATGCGCGGAGAAATTGCCGTCGCGGTGCCATGGTGAGCCGCTTGGAGCGTGGCGAAAACGTAACGCAGGACGAGGCTGGCGGCGGCGAGCCGCGCCAGCAGGGTGCGGGGTGGTCGGGCGAAAGTGTTCAATATTGCACTGGTGAGTTCGTTGGTGCCGGGCGGCGCTGGAAAATGTTGCGCGGGCATGGCCAGCAAGGCCCGGCGGAGTTCCCGGGCGGCGGATTGCTGGAGGAACAACAACGGTGCATCCAGGGGCTGCATGCGCAGCAGGAGCCAATGCAGGCGGCCTTTTTCCTCCCGCGCTTCAGCGGTGTCGAGGATGTCATCGGGCAGGGTCACCAACTGGTCGCCACCCTGCAGATGGAAGAGCTGGTCGGCGATGCGGTAGGTCTGGACGCCGCGGGAGAGGAAACAGATCCCGCAACAGCCGGCGTGAGCCACGCTGCGGAGTTCGTGGTGGGCGGCGCGGTGATGGTAGCTGCCGATTTCGAGCACCCCGGGCAGATTGATGTCGGCGGGAAACAGGTCCACCCGACCGGTGGCGCGGGCGCTGGGGAACCGTGCGCTGTTCGATTTTGTGCTGGGCGACATTGTCGGACGGCACGGTTTCCAATAGTTGCTAGACTGTCGAGCCATGACTCCCTCCACGGCTTTCCCCACTCCCAACTATGGTGCACCGGCGACTTTGCCACCGACCAAGCTGCTGACGCCCGAGCAGATCGCGTTTTACCATGAACATGGCTACCTTGCGATCAACGACCTGATGCCACCCGACGAGATTGCCGAAGTCCGCCGCATTTACGACCGGCTCTTCAACGAGGACCGCAGCAAGACAGAGGCCGACTTGTATGATATCAACGGTGCGAAGGAGGCCGGGAAAAAAGAGTCGATCCCGCAGGTTTTGCAGCCCTCCAAATACGCCCCAGCCCTGCTTGAGACTCAGATGGTGGCGAATCTCAAGGCGATGATGAAGCAGCTGAACGGCGCGGATACGAAGATGGTGGGTGATCACGCCATCAACAAGCCGCCGCACAACGCCGCACCGACGCCCTGGCACCAGGACGAGGCATATTGGGATCCGGCGAAGGATTACTCCAGCCTCAGCGTGTGGGTGCCATTGCAACCGGCGACCAAGCAGAACGGCTGCATGTATTTCGTGCCGGGCTCACATCAGAGCGAGATCGTGCCGCACCGGCCGATTGGCGACAATCCGAGCACCCCGGGGCTTGAGGTGGAACCGGGAGCGGTCGATTTCAGCCGTGCGGTGGCTTGTGAGCTGCCGGCGGGCGGCGCGACGTTTCATTCCGGCCGCACCTTGCACTATACGCCGCCGAATAATTCCGAGGATTTCCGCCGGGCTTATATTGCGATGGGTTCGGCTTACGAGAAGCCGCGGGCGGTGCCGCGTCGGTATCCCTGGCGTGAACGCCAGATGGCAGCCAAGGCGCAGCATCCCTCGATCAAGGCCGGCCAATAAGCGGCTAGGGGCGGGCGGGCGCGGCCCCGCCCGCTTTCATTTGCGCAAAGCGGGCCAGAGCGTGCCGCCCAGGATGAGACTTGCGCCGATGAGTTCGTGCGGCGCGAAGTGTTCGTGAAAAAAGAACGCGCCGCCAACGGCGATCCCCAGTGGCACGAGCATCTGCAGGAGCGAACCTTCACCGACCGGGAGATCGCGAAAGGCGCGCGTCATCAGGATCTGTCCGCAGCCGGCACAAATGGCGGCGATCAGCATGAGTGCCCAAGCCAGCGATGAATGCGGCGCCCAACTCGCGATGGCCGGCCCGGCGCAGAGCAGCAGACCGTAAACACATTGGGCGGCAAAGATGGTCGAGGTATGCTCGCCCTCGGCATGCAATTGCCGGATAGTGACCACAATGTAGGCGGAAACGACCGCGGTGAGGATGGCGATCAGGTCGTAGAAGCCGATGCCGGCGCCGGTGCCGAGGACGTTGGTAATAAGCGCGAGCCCAGCCAGCGCGAGGAGCCCGCCGAGCGCCAACACGGGCCGGAAGCGCTCACCGAGCATGAACACAGCCAGGATTGCGCCCAATGCGACATAGGTGTTGTTGATGAACGTCGCGCGGCCGGCCCCGAGATGCACGACAGTGAGGTAATAGCCATAGACGCCGAGTGAGCCGAGAACCCCGCGGACAATGAGCCGGCGATGGCGGA
>JAGNQV010000237.1 GCA_017988885.1 Opitutaceae bacterium
TCGGCACCCGCACCGTGCTCAACGAATTCGTAGCCTTCATCAACCTTGCCGACCTCAAGAATGCCGGCACCTACACCGACCCGCGCAACCTCATGATCCTGACCTATGCGCTCTGCGGTTTCGCCAACATCACCAGTATCGGCATCCAGATCGGCGGCATCGGCGCCATCGCTCCGGCCCAGCGCGAGAACCTCGCCAAACTCGGCGTGAAAGCCCTCATCGGCGGCAGCCTCGCCTGCTTCATGGCCGCCACCATCGCCGGGATTTTGGCTTAATCGACTGCCGGATTATTGGTCTCCTGTTATGTGATAACTTAGGCTTTTGCAGGACTCGGACGTAACCTCAAAAAGCCTAAGTGGAAAATTCGACGGTTGAAGAACAGCCAGTTACCTTATCTTCTTTCTCCAATGCTCCCCTTTCAACTTAGGCTTTACGCTGAGGCTGAATAACACTGTTGGCCAAAAGACCATGATCAAACTCTACCGCAAGAATTCCGACGGCCTCGAGTATTGGGAGACCTGGGAGAATAAGGGCGAGCACACCGTGCACTGGGGGCAGGCGGGGGACCGCGGGAAGAGCGAGACCGTTCGCGGCTCTTTTTTCCGGTCGGCTGAGAAGAACGTCGCGGCGCAGATTGCCGAGAAGAAGAAAGAAGGGTTTCAGGAGATCGATGAACTTGAGACCTTGATGATCGAGTATGCCATCGAAGGCATGGGCACTACCGACGACCTAGATAAGCGGCACCGGCTTGAGGAGCGCATGAACGAGACCTTGGGGTGGACCGGCCTCGGGAATTGCGACGGTGGTAGCATTGGCAGCGGCACCATGGAGGTTTGTTGCTTAGTCGTGGATTTCGATATCGCCGCGAAAGCAGTGGCGGCTGATTTGGCCGGCACGGAGTTCGCGAATTTCACCCGCATCTACAAAGAAGAATGAAGACCGGCCAACCAGAGCACTACAGCACAACGCGCTTCGCGCGTGGCTGACCGCAGACGTTGGCCGGAAATACATGAAGATTTTCACTCTGCTGCTCGCATTCCTGCCTGCCGTGTCGTTTAGCGTGGAGATCGAAGGGGCTTACTTCCGACTAGCTGCCGAGTCTCTGGTCATCGAACGAGTCGCGGTGCGCGGTGGCGAATCACTATATCCAGGCGTCGGACAGCTACACACGTCCTACTTAGATTATTGGCTCCGTCTAGGACGTGCTCGGGTTTTGATCCGCGAGGGCGACGTTAATCTCATCGATCCGGAGACGATGGATGCGCCCATTGAGTTTTCGCGCGAAGAAGAGAAAAGTGGATTTCGTATATTGACGATGGTCTGCCGCTACAAGGAAGAGCTTGCAGCCGCTGTCATGATTTCCCTCGTCCCCAGAGGAGACCCGCAGACGGTGAATCCCGGGATCTATTATTCTGTGCGCGGGCCGGATTTCGCCGCACTGCTCGATGGGTTCGAACAAGTCGTGCTCAAGTCCGAGTTACGAACGAGCAAGCTCACGGAGTATCGCAGTCTGGATGACTCAAATGTAGCCGCGGCACTTCAGCCGCTCCGAACATTCCTAAAAGAACGGGCCAACTCCGAGGGTTCTGATTCGCCGGAGCGCGAATCGGGACCCCGGTTGAACAAGCCCTGAATGACGGCAGACGTGGCCGGTTGTTATGCGCTTTGTGTGGGTGGCGGGAGTGACGCCCACCATGCCTGTGATCTCTTTTCAGCGTGAGGGTCGTGCGGATCCTCTCGCCGGACCATGAGTGGACGCTGATCGGAGCGACCGTCACGCCGTCTGGCCGATCTTTTCGGGTCCCTCTGATGATCGCGCGCAAAGCGGTGGCTGCCCGGTTCGTGCGCGGGTGCGTGTCCTGCCATGCTCGCGATCATCTTCATCGCGTGCAGAGGGGCGGTCCCCGCGCCTGCCGCGGCAGCGCCTGCCCGTCGTAGGCGCGGCGAAGGAGGGAGCCGACGCGCACGAGGCTGAAGCGCTCGCAATGTGGGCAGCGCAGGTGCCACTGCTCCGGCTCCGGCGGCGCGACCGTCACGATGATCGGTTTGCGGGCCAAACTAAAAGGCTCAGGCCTTGGGGTTTGGGGTTAACCTGAAACCAGAAAGGGGCAGGACGCTAGGTGCTACTATTAAATTACCCTCGGCGCTGCGCGCCACTGGGTAGGTGGCATGGCAAGAAAACAACCTCGCCGCATCTGACAGCCACCGCCCCGGTGCGCGCATTACAGACGGCGGTTGAACATGCGCGGGGTTCCGGCATGTTGCCGCTGCATGAATCCGGCCGCACCCATTCCCTTGTCCCCCCCCCGCCATCGCGCGAGTGGCGGCTGGGCGCTGCTCCTGCTGTCACTCACGGCGTTGTTCGCGGGGTGCACGCCCCAAGCTCCGGAAAATACCAATGCCATTCTCCGTATCAGCCAGCGCAATGAGCCGGCCGACCTTGATCCGGCCACAGCTTCGCTGCCGGATGAGTTTTTCATCATCCGCGCCCTCGGCGAGGGGCTGGTCACGCCCTCGCCCGACGGCGGCGCACCGCAGCCCGCCGCGGCGGTGCGCTGGGAAATTTCACCCGATGGCCTGCGCTACACGTTTCATCTGCGCCCCGCCGCGCGGTGGTCCAATGGCGAACCCGTCACGGCTCAGGACTTCGTCGCTTCCTACCACCGCCTGCTGACCCCCGCCACCGGCGCGCCCAAAGCCGCCCTCTTCTCGCTCGTGCAGGGTGCCGATGATTTTCTCCGCGGAAAACTCACCGATTTCGCTGCCGTCGGTTTTTATGCCGCCGACGCCCACACGCTCGTCGTGACCCTGCACCACCCCGCCCCGCAATTCCTCGCCTACGTTGCCAGCGGCCCGTGGATTCCCGTGAATCCGCGGGTCGTGGCCCGGTTTGGTCGCAATTGGACGCGGCCGGAAAACTTTGTCGGCAACGGCCCGTTCACGCTGACCGAATGGCGGCCGCATCAGCGCATCATCGCGACCCGCCGCGCAGACTACTGGGATGCGACGGCGGTGCAGGTGGAGGCGATTCACTTTCTTGCCTACGACAACGGCGATGCCGAGGAGCGCGCTTTCCGGGCCGGTCAACTCGATGTGACGATGGCGGTGCCGCTGAGTAAACTTGCGGGCTACGCCGCCGCGCAGCCTTCCCCGCTGCACCGGGTGCCGCTGCATGAAACCCGCTTTCTCGCGTTCAACACCCGGCGGCCCGCGCTGGCCGATGTCCGCGTCCGCCGTGCGCTTTCCCTCGCCCTTGATCGCGACGCCCTCGTCACGCATGTGCTGCAGGATGGCCCCACCGTGGCCCGGCATTTTGTGCCCGATGGCTTGGGTGGTTTTCGGAGCACGACTGAATTGGGCGAAGCTGCCGCCGACCCGTCCTCCGCCGCCTTGACGCAAACCGAGGCCCGGCGCCTCCTCGCCGCTGCCGGGTTTCCCGCCGGTGTAGGATTTCCGACGCTCGAACTCAGCGGTTGGTCGCAAACTCCCGTGCTCGAAGCGGTGCAGGCGATGTGGAAAAAAACGCTCGGCATCGAGGTGCGCATCGCCGTCCGCGAAGCCCGGGTCCACATCGCCACGCTGCAAAACGGCGACTACGACATCGGTTTCATCACCGCCATTCCCGATGTCGCCGATGCCGGCGATCTCCTCAAAGACCTGCGCACCGGCGCGCCCTTGAATTACGCGCAATGGAGCGACGCGGCTTACGACGCCTTGCTCGCGCGCGCCAACCTTGCCGCCGACGCCAATGCAAGGCTAGCCCTCCTCGCGCAGGCCGAGGCCCGGTTGACGGAGGCGTGCCCCGTTGCGCCGTTATATTTTAA
>JAGNQV010000238.1 GCA_017988885.1 Opitutaceae bacterium
GGATGTTTGCCGCGGCCGCGCGCAACGCGACCTCCCGGCCGGGTTGGTCACCGGTTTGCTCGACAATCCCCGCGCGCCAGAGCGCTTCAAAGCGTGAGCCGCCGGCTCCGCTGGGCTGCACCCCGGCTGCCCGCGTGCCGGTCAAGCGGGCCCAAAGGCGTTCCAGTTCGGCGTCACGGGCCAGAAATTCGCTGGTGAAACAGAGCAAGAGCAGGGTGGGGGGCGCGGCATCGGCGACCTGGTGCCGGACGCCGGCATTGACACAGATGGCTGCGCCGGTGGCGGCCTGCAGGGCTTGACCCTGGCCGATCGCAGTGAACAGCACGCGCCCCTGCAGCACATAGATGATTTTGTGAAACGGATCCGCCCGTTCGGCCATGCGGAATCGCGGGCCATGCACGCTCTCGGCGAACGCGAGACCGTGGGCGGGCAGGGCGACGGAGATGGGACGGGAAACAGGAGTTTTCATGGCGAGTGCCCGATGTGCCAATGCAGCCAAGCCCGAAGCCCCAAGACGTGCAACCTTAGTTCGTATAATATTGCCACCCGATTACCCAATCCCCTTGCCCTATGGTTCACCCCCGCATTCTCTGGCGGCTTATGCCAAAGTTAACCCCGCGCTTTTTCAAACGAGTGGCCTAGGCTGAGGCGGCAATTTTTCCATGCAGACGCTGGCAGATAAATTCGAGCTTTCCCGCGATTTCCTCATCGGGGTGGAACTGGTTTCCACCCGGGGGACGGTGGCGGAAACGCGCGCCGCCAAGACGGTCGAATTTTCCCATGACCTCGCCAAGTGCGAGCGCATCGACTGGGTGTCGATCACCGACAATGCCGGCGGCAACCCCATGCTGGCGGCGCCGGCGTTGGGCGGACCGTTTCTCGGGTCGGGGCGCGAAGTGGTGATTCATCTTTCCTGCAAGGACTTCAATCGCAACGCGCTCGAGAGCGAGGCGTGGCATCTGGCCAGCGAGGGTTTTAACAATCTGCTCGTGCTGACGGGGGATTACTCCGGCACGGGGATCGGCGGGGGTGGCAAGCCGGTGTTCGACATCGATTCAATCGGGTTGCTGACGTTGCTGGGGCAGATGAACGCGGGCCTCGATATTACCAAGGCAGCGGCGAAGAAGCCGGCGCGCCTTGATCCCACGCGGTTTTTCTCCGGAGCCGTCGTCACGAATTTCAAGCTCTTGGAAAACGAGGTCATCCCGCAGTTGCTCAAGATGGAGCGGAAGCTCGCGGCCGGCGCACGTTTTCTGATCAACCAGATCGGCTACGATTCCCGCAAGGCCCACGAGTTGCTCGCGTGGTTGCACCGGCGCGGCCACGGGCAGGTGCCGTTGATCGGCAATGTCTATGTGCTCAATCCGGGCGTGGCGCGGGTGTTCCGCAGCCAAAAAATTCCCGGCGTGGTCATCTCGGATGCCTTGGCGGCAATCTGCGAAGTGCAGCGGGAAACTCCGGACAAGGGCAAGGCGTTCTTCCTCGAACTCGCCGCCAAGCAGGTCGCGATCTACCGCGGGCTCGGTTATCGCGGCGCCTACCTCGGCGGCGTGCACACGGTGGCGGAGATCGAGCGGGTGCTGGAAATTGAGCGCGGGTTTGCACCGGAGGACTGGAAGCAGTTTGCGCGCGAGATCCAATATTCGCGGCCGGGAGAATTCTTTGTGTTTGATCGCGATGAGGCGACCGGCCTAGCCAATCCTGAAAAATTGGAGCCGACTTATGAAGCTTCGTTGGGCACGCACCCGAAGTCGCATAACGTCACCTTCAGTTATCGTTTTTCCAAGTTTAGCCACGACCTGATGTTCACCACGGGCAAGGGCTTGTGGAATGCCGGAGCTAAATTGTGCGCTAGCGCGAAGGATCCGATGCAGGGACCGGGCTGGATGCGGGCCATCGAACACACCAGCAAACGGATAATGTTCGACTGCAAAGATTGCGGGGACTGCTCACTGTCGGAGATCGCTTTTCTGTGTCCGGAATCCGCCTGTGCGAAAAACCAGCGCAACGGCCCCTGCGGCGGCACGCGTGATGGCAAATGCGAAGTCTACGATTACGAATGCATTTGGTCGCGTGCCTACGACCGCCTTAAATCTGATGGCCGCGAAGATCAGTTGCTCGCGCACACGCCGGCGGTGCAGGATCAGAATTTGCGCTACACCTCCAGTTGGGCCAATACTTGGCTCGGCCGCGATCACCTCGCCAAGCATCCGCCGGCCAGTCTGCCCAAGATCAAGCCCTGAACCTCGCGCCAATTTTCCCACCACTTTTACCTATGAACACGTCAAAACCCACGAGTCTCGAAGCCAAACTCCAACAATACGGCAACCCCGTCGCCATGCTGCGCAACGCCCCGGTCGGCGGCTATCAGTTCCCCGACAAGCCGGAATACTCCAATTGGCGCGACGAACAGGAAGCTTGGACCAAGAGCGTCGTCTTCTTCGACCAATCCTTCCACATGAAGGACGTTTATTTCGAAGGTCCGGATGTGATGCGCTTGTTGTCCGATGTCGCGGTCAACACGTTTAAAAATTTCGGCCCCAACAAGGCCAAGCAGATCGTGACCTGCAACTACGACGGCTATGTGATTGGTGACGCCATCCTCTTCGGCCACACGGAAAACAAGGTCAGCGTGGTGGGCCGTCCCTCCGTGCAGAACTGGCTGGATTTTCACGCCAGCACCGGCGGCTACAATGTGAAAGTCACGCGGGACGAGCGCTCGGTCAGCAATCCGACCGGCCGCATGCTTTATCGCTATCAGATTCAGGGCCCGAATGCGTTGGAGCTGATCAAGAGCGTGCAAGAAGGCGAGTTTCCCGAGATCAAGTTCTTCAACATGGGTGACCTGAAGATCGCCGGCCACAAGGTGCGCGCGCTCAATCACAACATGTCCCGCATGGGCGGCCTCGAACTGCACGGGCCGGCGGCGGAAGGTGAAGCCGTGCGCGCCGCCATTCTCGCGGCCGGGACGAAATTCGGCCTGGTGCAGGGCGGCAGTCGCTCCTATTCGACCGTCTCGCCGGAGAGCGGTTGGATTCCCTCGCCGATGCCCGCAATTTGGGGAGAAAAGATGAAGGCTTATCGCGAATGGCTCCCGGCTGATGGGTTTGAGGGCAACGCCTCGCTCGGCGGCAGCTACAACTCGGCCAACATCGAGGACTACTATCAGACGCCGTGGGATCTCGGTTACGGCCGCCACGTGAAGTTTGACCACGAGTTCATCGGCCGCGCGGCGCTCGAAAAACTCGAACCGCAACCGCATCGCCGCAAGGTGTGGCTGCGTTGGAGCAACGAGGACGCGCTGCGCATTTATGCGAGCCAGCTGCAGCACGGTGACCGCTTCAAGCATTTGGAAATGCCGAACGCGTTCTACGCGATCCTGCCGTTCGATACCATTCTCGCTGACGGCAAGATGGTCGGTCTCTCCACCTACACGGTTTACACTGCCAATGTGCGCGGCTGGTTCTCACTCGCGATGGTGGACGCCCACGTGGCCGATGGGGCCGCCGTCACGATCGTGTGGGGCGAGCCGAAGGGCAGCCCGCGCCGGCCCTGCGTCGAGAGTCATATCCAAACCGAGGTTCGCGCCACGGTTTCCGACAAACGTCTGAATGAAGACTCCTGAACAATCCCGGCTGCGGCTCATCGCGTCCTGTCCTGACCGGACGGGGATCGTCGCCCGCGTGGCGACGTTCCTCGCCGAGCGCGGCGCCTCCATCACGGAGGCGGCCCAGTATAACGATCCCCGCAGCGCCATGTTTTTCATGCGGTCGGAGTTCGTGATCGCCGGCGGGCCCGAGATGCAGGCGAAGCTCGA
>JAGNQV010000239.1 GCA_017988885.1 Opitutaceae bacterium
AAAAACGACAGGGCAAGCAAGGGCAGCAGGGCAAGACGGCAGGATGGGAGGCTCATGGCGGGAAGGGATTGGGGTCCAGCGTTGAAAACGCGGGCGGTTTCGATTTCAACCGGGGCAATGAAACAAAATCACGCCGGGTTGAAAATCGTGTTGTTCGGGTTGGCCGCCGCGCTCGCGCAAGCCGCCACGCCCGAAGAAAAACTCGCCACGCTTGGCCTCACCCTGCCGGCGGTGCCGGCAGCCATCGCCAACTACGTGCCGGCCGTGCGCAGTGGCAACCTGGTGTTTCTCGCCGGACAGATCGCCAAGGATGCCGACGGCAAATTCGTCACCGGCAAGGTCGGCCGCGACTTCACCGAGGCGCAGGGCGCGGTGGTCGCACGCACGTGCGCGGTGCAGCTCCTCGCCGCGCTCAAGGCGGAGATCGGCGACCTCTCGAAGGTAAAGCGCATCGTCCGCGTCGGCGGTTTCGTCAACTGCACGGATGACTTCACCGCGCAGTCGAAGGTCATCAATGGCGCTTCCGATCTGTTCGTCGCGGTGTTCGGCGACCAAGGCCGCCATGCTCGCGCCGCCGTGGGTGTCGCCGCCCTGCCCGCCGGCGCTCCGGTGGAAATCGAATTGCTCGCGGAAGTGGCGGATTGAGCGCAACGACATCACTTACAGGGCGCGGGTGGAGGCCTGGACGGCGGCGATGACCCGGTCGCAGTCGGCGTGGGTGTTGAAAACGTGGGTGGAGATGCGCACGGCGGAAAGGCCCTGTTCGCTGACCGGACGGCAGCGCAGGTCATGTTCATTCCAGAGATAGTCGAAGAGTTTGCGTTCGCTCGCCCGGGCGTGGCGGATCGTGGTGATGGAGGCGCGCATGGTTTCATCGCGCGGCGTCAGCACTTCGATGTCGTCGAGTTTCCTGAATTCATCCTGCAACCGCGTGGCCAGCTCCTTGCCGTGATCGGCAATGCGCTCCGGCCCGATCTGCTCCTGAAACTGCACCGCCTCCGCTTGACCGCAGATAAGGCCAACGCTGCGCGTGCCATATTCATGGCGGGAAGCGGCGTCGGCATATTGAATTTCTCCGGGCAGATGCGGCAGCTCGCCGGAATAGGACCCGATGCCGGTGGCGGCGACCGCATCGAGCTTCGAGTGGCGGAGGTAAAGCACGCCGGTCTCATGGGGGCCGCCGAGCCATTTGTGCCCGCTGAACGCGTAGGAATCGCAGCCGATGGCGTCGATGTTGACCGGGATCATGCCGACCGATTGCGCGCCATCGATGTGGAACCAGATGCCGCGCGACTGGGCAAACTCCGCAATCGCGCGCACGGGAAACACCAGGCCGGTGGTGCAGGTGATGTGGCTGACTTGGATGACCTTCGTGCGCGGCGTCACGAGCGCGCGGATGCGCGCGAGATTGCCATCGGGGCTGGCGGAATCGGGCTCGAACAGCTTCACCTTCACGCCCCGCTCCTTCGCCTGATTGAACCACGGAAAGGAACCGCCGGGGTGGGCGTGGGACTCGAAAATCACCTCGTCGCCCGCTTGCAGGGTGAGCCCAGCCGCGATGATGGAATTGCCCTCGGTGGCGTTGCGCGTGAAGCAGACCTCCTCCGGCTTCACACTGAGAAAACCCGCCAGCACTTCGCGCGCGCCGTGGAGGTGCTCATGCCCGGTTTCGGAATGCTCCTGCAGCTTCAGCATCATCGTCATCACCTTGTCCAACACCGGCTGCGAGGCCGGCCCGAGCCCGCCCGTGTTCAGGTAGAGCGGGCTCGCTTCCAGCGGAAACTGCGCGCGCACCGCCTGCCAAAACAGGTCATCATGTGCGGGATCGTAGGTGGGCAGCGGTGGCAGCGCCGGCTTGGAGGCATCACCGGCGAAAAGCCCCGGTGCCGCCATGGCCCCGAGCGCGCCCACGCCGAGGCCGCGGAGAAAATTTTTGCGATTCATGAGGAGGAGGAGGTAAAGGTGAGGGTGTGATCGGCTACAAGGTCGGCGCCCGCAGCAATGTCGAGGTTTTGCTCGAACTGCAGCGGGCACGCCGCGAGTGGGTAGTTGCGGCGCACGAACCAGTGGAGCGGGCCGGTATTGTTTTCGAAGCGAATGATAACCCGTTGCAGCGTTTCATCAAGCTGACCGTGCCATTCCATCCAACGCGCCAGTTTGCCGTGCACCGCCTCAATGCCCTCGTGGCCGCCTTCGGCGACAATCTTGATCGTTGGATCGAGATGGTCATCGAGCAATTCACGCGCCCCGCGAAACTGCAGGCCCGAATAGTGCGAACCCTTGAGGCCGCCGTTGGAAGCCGGGTTGCCGAGCGTCAGCGTCCGGCCACTGGTGTTGGTCAGGCGGCTGCGCCAGTGCAGGCGCCAAGTTTGGGCGGGTTCATCCACGGTGACTTCGATGGACCGCTCTTCGGTGAAAAAAGTTTCCTCCAATCGCCGCCAGGCCAGCCGGTGCGCGAGCGTGGCCGTGGCGCCGGCCGCCGCGAGCTTGGTCCATGCGAGGTGCTGCTGCATCCCATGGTCGTCGCGCCACTTGTAACCGTCCTGCAGGCAGGTGGGACCGCCCCAGAAATTCGCGCCGGAAACATTGTTCAGTGTGAAACTCAGCGCGTGATGCCACGGGTGATCATTGGGCCGGAAGTTCGTCAGCGTGTCGCCGGCGAACGAGTTCACCGGATGGAAATACGGCTTCGGTGATTCCTTCGCGGCCGTCGTCGGCAGATAGACGTAGCGGCACAACAGGCGGTCCCCGTGAAAGAGACTCACGGCGGAATCAAGGTCGTGTTGGAGGCGTAGTGCGTTCATGTCAGATCAAAACTCTCGGCGAAGTGACCGCCCGAGAACTGCCGCGTCGCGCCGTTGGGGGCGAGCACGGTGACCTCGATGCCGGCGGCCTTCGTGATGGTCAGGTGAAATTTCCGCTCCGCCACGCGCCAAGCCACCTCCACCAGCCCGTGCGGCGTGCAGACGCTGCCTTTGGCGTGGGTCAGCCCGCAAAGATTCGGCGCGACGTGGATGCGGGCAAACCCCGGCTCAGCCGGCGTGACCCCGAGGATGCGTTGCTGGAATTCGAGCACCGGATGCGCCGACCAAGCGTGGCACAGCGAGCGCCAGTAGCTGTTTTCCTCCACGAAGGTCGAAAGGCCGTAGCCCACCGACTCGTGCCAGGGACCGAGGTGCTTGGGCATTTCGTCGTAACGGCCGGCCTTCGCCAGCGCGGTAAAGCCGGTGTGCATCCAGAAGAAGGAGCCGGGCGCCAGCTTCGGGTCGTTCGGGAAACGCCGCATGATAACGGCGCGTTCGCGTTCTCCGGCGAGGCCGGCGACGATAGCCCACGCGTTGCCATACTGGCTGACCTCCGGACCGCCGGGGCGGTCAAAATAAAGCCCCTCGGCTTCAGACCAGAAGCGCGTGTGCGCGGTTTTGCGCAGCGTCGCCGCTTCGGTCGCGAGCGCTTCGGCCTCGGCGGTGCGACCAAACTGGCCGATCATCCACGCGGCCTCGTCGAGCGCGTTGATGTATTGCGCGGCATGGATGCAGGTCGACCCCACATCCGCGCCGGGCACCACCCCGCGCGGCCACCACGGACACCAGTCGGTGATGTTCCAAAATGGCATCTTCGCCGGCAGGCCGGCTTCATCCGTGTGGCGCCGATACCAGTCGAGCACGGCCCGCACCCCCGGCAGCAGATCCTGCACCGTCGTGCGGTCGCCCGTGCACAGGAAGTAGTCCTTGATGTTGGTGATCCAGTGGATGCTCCACGCCGGAATGATCTGCACGAGCCG
>JAGNQV010000240.1 GCA_017988885.1 Opitutaceae bacterium
CGCTGGCCGGCGAAACTCCGGCGTATCATTTCACGCCCGAGGGGCTCAGCGGCTATGTGAGCAAGGCGCGCACCAAACTGGACTACGACGAAGCCCGCCGCCTGCTCGCCGCGGCCGGCTATCCCGGGGGCAAAGGTCTCGCGCCCATCACGCTGCTTTTCAACACGGCAGAAAACCACCGCGCCATCGCCGAGGCGCTGCAGCAGACTTGGAAGCGCGAACTTGGCGTTGAGCTCAAGCTCGAGAACCAAGAGTGGAAGGTCTATTTGGACAACATGCAGCACGGGTTCTACCAGATCTGCCGCGCCGGGCTTATCATGGAGCCTTATGATCCTTCGCAGTTCCTGCGCGTGTTCACCAAGGACTCTGGTTTCAATCGCACCGGTTGGTCCGATCCCGAATATGACCGCCTCTACGATGAGGTCATGCACACGAACGATCAGGCCAAACGCCTCGAGCTGATGCAGCACATGGAACAAATCCTGACCGATGCGATGCCCATTCTCCCGGTTTACTACTACACCAACCAATATCTGATGGACCCGCAGGTGCGCGGCTGGGCCGACAATCTGCTGTCGCTTGGGCCGTTTGAGCAAGTGTGGTTGGAGTGAGTCACGGCTCTCCGGCCAATAAAAAAGTGCGGTCGTAATGACCGCACTTGGGTGGAACTGATTGGTCGACGGCTATGCGTCCAATTGCGGGCGGGTGGGCTCGGGCCAGTCCACGTGGAAGAACTTGCCGCGCGGCTGATCCACGCGTTCGTAGGTGTGGGCGCCAAAGTAATCCCGTTGCGCTTGGAGCAAGTTCGCCGGCAGGCGGGCCGAGCGGTAGCTGTCGTAGTAGGCGAGCGCCGAGAAGAACGTCGGGGCCGGCACACCGCATTCGGCGGCGAGCGACACGACCTTGCGCCAGTTGGCCTGCGCTTTTTTCACGGTCTTGTTGAAATACGGGTCGAGCAGCAAATTCGCGAGGTCGGGCTTCCGTGCGTAGGCCTCGGTAATCTTCTGCAAGAAAGCGGCGCGGATGATGCAACCGCCACGGAAAATCTGCGCAATTTCGCCAAAGTTTAGTTTCCACCCGTATTCCTGCTGGGCGGTGCGCATGAGCTGGAAACCCTGCGCGTAGGAACAGATCTTCGAGCAATAAAGCGCGTCGTGAATCGCCTGCACGAGCGCCTTCTTCGAACCACGGTATTTCCGGCCCGGGCCCCGAAGAATCTTCGCGGCGGCCACGCGCTCGTCCTTGATGGCGGAAATGCAGCGGGCGAACACGGCCTCGGCGATCGTCGGGGCGGGGACGCCCATGTCGAGGGCGTTGGTCGAGGTCCACTTGCCCGTGCCCTTCTGGCCGGCGGTGTCGAGGACGATATCGACAAAGGCCTTCTTCTTCGTCTTCGGATCCTTCTGCTTGAGGATGTCGGCAGTGATTTCGATGAGAAAACTGTCGAGCGAACCGCGGTTCCACTCGGCGAAGATCTCCGCTTGCTCGGCGGGCTTGAGGCCGAGGAGTCCACCCATCAACGCGTAGGCCTCACAGATCATCTGCATGTCGCCATACTCGATGCCGTTGTGGACCATCTTCACGTAGTGGCCTGCCCCGTTTTCGCCGATGTAGGTCGTGCAAGGCACGCCGCCAGAGACGGGCTTGCCCGGCGCCGCCCCAGGGATGGGCTTGCCGGTCTTCGCGTCCACCTTGGCAGCCACGGCCTCCCAGATGGGCTTCAATTCCTTCCACGCCGCAAACTCGCCCCCGGGCATGAGCGACGGACCGAAGCGCGCCCCTTCCTCACCGCCGGACACGCCGGAGCCGATGAAGCGCAGGCCTTTTTCGCGCAGTTGTTTTTCGCGGCGGATGGTATCGGTCCAAAGCGCGTTGCCGCCGTCAATGATGATGTCGCCTTGCTCGAGTAGCGGCACCAGACCATCGATGACCGCATCGGTGGCCTTGCCGGCCTGCACGAGGATGACCATCTTGCGCGGCTTGGCGAGGGATCGGACAAACTCCTGCAGAGTCTTCGTGCCGATCACGCCGCCGGGCGTGCCAGGGTTTTCCGCCACGAATTTTTCGGTCTTTTCCGTGGTGCGGTTGTAAACCGAAATCTGAAAGCCGTGGTCGGCGATGTTCAGTGCAAGATTTTGACCCATCACGGCGAGGCCGATGAGTCCGATGTCAGAGTGGGATTTGGCCATAAGCGACCCTCAGCACTACCGGGGTTTGGCGATTAAAACCAACCTGATTTTGCACATGACAGGAAATTCCCTGCGCCGCGGGCGTTTAATGCCCCTGTTTGTTGGCGTAACTGCCCTTGCTGGGGAAAAAACCCGCCAGTTTTTCCACGACCGGCGTGGCCCAAGCGGGCTCATTGCGCTCATAAACCCAATGAAAACCGACTACGGTAAGGAGAATGAAAACGATGCCGCCTAGAATCGCCTTGTTCATGCCGGCGGCCTTGCGCAGGGCAAGAACCCCAATGACAAAAAGCGCCACGATCCCCGCCGCCTTGAACCAAAAATGCAGTGGCACTTGGTTCACCTTTTCCATGGTCGTCGCAGCGAGCAAAATCATGCCGTCATCCTGACCGTCCGGCTCGGCGACACGAGACGAAACCGGCCTCACCCGCTGGATTAGCTTTTTTTTGCCAATTCCGCCGCCGGCCCACGGGTGGCGCAGTTGATCCATTCGCTCGCGCCGCCGGCGTAATGCTCCTTTTTCCAGACCGGCACCCGGGCCTTCACCTCGTCGATCACATACCGGCAGGCATCGAAGGCCGCGCCGCGATGCGCCGCGCTCACGCCGACCCAGACCGCCAGATCGCCAATCCGCAGCGCGCCCACCCGATGGACACAGACCACGACCTGCACGGCAAACTTCTCCCGCGCTTCCGCCAGAATGCGTCCGCCCTCTTTTTCGGCGAGTTCGGGGTAGGCCTCGTAATCGAGCGCCTGCACCGGCCGGCCTTCGTTGTGGTCGCGCACCCAACCTTCAAAGGTGACGCAGGCGCCGGCCTGCTCGTCCTGGAGTTCCGCCTTCAACCCCACCGGGTCCAACACTTCCTGAGTGATTCTAAACATGATTCAACCTCCCGCCACCGGCGGAATAAAAACCACGGTGTCGCCCGGGCGAAGGGCGGCGGACGAAGCCACAAATTCGCCATTCACCGCCGCCCTCACCCGGTCCGCCGGCAGGGTGAAAGGATGACGTGCACGCAACTCCTCATACAGCGCCGCCGGAGTCGGTGCCACGGTCTCCAACGTTTCCTCCGTGCAGCCGCGCTGTTCACGCAACAAGGCAAAGTATTGGACCGTGAGCTTCATGGCTTGGCCCGATAATCCTGCTTGCCGCCGGTTTTCTCCAGCAGGCGGATTTCCCGAATCACGATGCCGTGGCTGACCGCTTTGCCCATGTCGTAAAGGGTGAGCGCGGCCACGCTGGCGCCGGTCAACGCTTCCATCTCCACCCCGGTCTTGGCCTCCGTCCGCACCCGACAATGAACGGCCACCTCGCGACCGTCGGCCGAAGGCGTGATCTCGATCTGACAATCCTCCAGCGGCAACGGATGACAGAGTGGGATTAAGCTGCTGGTCTGCTTTGCACCCATCACGCCGGCCAGGCTGGCGGTTTGGAAAATCGGCCCCTTCTTTGTCGCGATGTCTCCGTCTCGCAGCAACGCCGCCAATTCCGCCGGCAGTGACACCACCGCGACGGCGTGCGCCGTGCGCTTGGTCACCGGTTTATCACCGACATCGACCATGGCGGGCTGACCCTTGGCGTTTACATGTGAAA
>JAGNQV010000061.1 GCA_017988885.1 Opitutaceae bacterium
AGGCGCTGGCTGATGCGGCCGAACTGGAACACGGTGGTTTCGCGGAAGATCTCGGCGTCGGGCTTGAAGGTGATGTAGGTGCCGGTGCCCTTGGCCTTGCCGATGATCTCGAGCTTTTTCATGGTCTTGCCGCGCTCGAATTTCATGTGGTGCACGGAGCCGCCCCGCGAAACCTCGACCTCGAACCACTCGGAGACGGCGTTGACGCACTTGGCACCGACGCCGTGGGTGCCGCCGGAAAACTTGTAACCGCCCTGGCCGTATTTGCCGCCGGAGTGCAGGGTGGTGAGCACGAGTTCGACGCCGGGCAGACCGGAGTCCTTGTTGATATCGACGGGAATACCGCGGCCGTTGTCGCGGATGCTGATGGAGCCGTCCACGTGGATGGTGACCTCGATGCGCGAGCAATGACCCGCGAGATGTTCATCCACCGAGTTGTCGAGCACCTCGGAAACGCAGTGGTGCAGCGCGCGTTCGTCGGTGCCGCCGATATACATGCCGGGCTTCTTGCGCACGGCTTCCAGACCCTTGAGCTGGCCGAGCTGGTCGGCGTTATAGGCATGGGTGTTTGCCGGATTTTGCGTGGATTTCTCGGGATCGGTTTGGTCGGCCATGAAAGGTGTGGGCAGGGTGGAAAAGGAAAGGAAAATTCTTTGGTGAAAGCGGTAAACACGCGAGGGTTTTTTTAGGGAAAAAGCGGCCCGCAAACGCCTTTCTTTTCGGTTTAGGACGAGAGTTTCATTTGACCGCTGGGGGGATACCCGCAAGGTCCTGCATTCATGCTGACACCCGTGCTGGAAAAGGTGCTGATTTTACAAGATCGCGATGGTCGTTGCCGGGGATTGGAGGCCCAATTAAGGGCGATGCCGGTCGAAATCGGGCTGGTGGAGCAGAAAATCGGGGCCGAGAAGGCCGCCATTGATGCCGCCAAGACGGAAGTTAAAGAGCTGGAGACAAAAAAGAAGCTGTTGGAGACCGAAATCGGCTCGGCGCAGGACAAGCTCGGCAAATACCGCACCCAGCAGTCCCAAGTCCGCAAAAACGACGAATATCAGGCGCTGGGGCACGAAATCGAGACCACGGAGAAGCAGATTGGCGAATTTGAGGGGCAGGAGCTGGAAATCATGTATGCGATCGACGAGGCGAAGAAGAAATTCGCCGCGGCCGAGGCGCTGCTGAAACAGAACATCACCGGTCATCAGGGCCGCATCGCCACGCTCAAGGAGCGTGAGATCAGCCTGAAGACCGAGCTCGCAGGTGCGCAGGCGGAGCTCAATGCCGGTCGTGCACCGCTGGATGAATCCACGTTAAAAATTTACGACCGTCTCGCCGGTCGCGGCCTGCCCGTGTGCGTGCCCCTCCACGACAGCAAGTGTGGCGGCTGCCACCTGAAGGTTTCCTCCGAGGTCGAATCCGCCGCCCGGGGCAAGTCGAGCGATGGTAAACTCGCGGCTTGCGACCAATGCAGCCGCTTGGTTTATTGGGAATCCTAGTTTTGGGGCCTGGTCGTTGCTCCGAGTTCTTTGATCCCAAGGTGCGGGTAACGCCGCGCCCGTTTTAGAAGTTCGGAGAGGAAAGTCCGGACACCACAGGGCAGGATGCTGCGCCAGCTGCAAGGCGAGCGCAGGCACCGCGTTTCAAAGCGCGGTGACGGACAGTGTCACAGAGAACAGACCGCCCGGTTCGACTCGCCGAAAGGCGGCTCGCTCAGGGTAAGGGTGAAAAGGTGGGGTAAGAGCCCACCGCGCCGAAAGCGATGACGGCGGCACGAAAAACCCCATCCGGTGCAAGGCAAAATAGGTGGCTGGGCGGCCCGTCCGATAGCCACGGGTATGCCGCATCCGGCGCAGCGACGCGCAAGCGGCGCCGCGCCGGGCAGGTCCGCCGCAAGGTGGATGTTGAGAGAAATGACGACCGAAGCGCCGCAAGGCGTGGAACATAATCCGGCTTACCGGCCCCAAAACTAGGAATTTTATTAGAAAGCCAGCCTGCTGGAGTAAGTTGCCCGGCTGCTGGCCGAAGTAAGCTCCTGCCAGAGTGATACTCGAAAGGGATTGATGCCGTCGAAGTCGCCGAGGGCTTCGTCGTAGTGGAACGCGGCGTTGCCCACCACGGTAATATCGTTGGCGACCACAGAACCCACCACATCGCCGTTGCCGTTGATCTTCACGGAGCCTTGCGGGGCATAGACGACTGCACTCAGCGCACCGTTGCCAGCGATCTGGATGTCCTGCGTGCCCGAGGTCTTGGTGCCCCAGATTTGCAGGCTGGAGGCCTGATTGGCGGTGAGCGCGGTCGTGCCGCCATTCATCACGCCACTGCCTGCGATCTTGATGTCGCCGGGCGCGTAGATCTGGAGGGTGGAACCGGTTTGGATATTGAGCGCGCCGCTCCCGCCTCCGATGTTGATGCTACTCGAGGTATCGGTCAGCGTGATGATGACATTTGGAGAAGGTGAAAGCAAAGTCTGCTTCTGAATGGCCAGCGTCTTGTTGTTAAAGCTGATGTCCGTGGCCGTGTAATAGTATACCCCGCCGATGGCGACATCGGCGGCGCGTGGCAAATTGAGATTGGCGCCGATGCTCCCCAAGGCATAGCCGGCGGTGGCAGGAGGGGACACAGGATCAAAGCTCGCGGAAAAATCCGTAGAGACGCGGCTCATATCCATCGTGCCAGAAGGGGTTCCGAAGGGCCCGATGACGCCATTGCTTCCGACCGAGGGTAGCACACTACCGGTGGCGGCGTAGCCCCAGATGTCGGCATTCTGCACGAGCACTGCATCGACGGCGACTGAGATGGAGCCAACTGAGCCCTTGTCGTGCTTCACCGCGGCACTGTAGGGCACGGGGAACGCCCGCAGGGAGCCATCATCATTCTTTGTGGAACTAAAACTATCCACGGAGGCATTGTTACCGCTGAAGCGAATCGAATCCTTGGCGACAAGACCGTTGGCGAACTTGGAGGTTTTACGCAGCTGCACCTTGACCCATTTTTCCATCACCGTGCTGGACGCGCCGCGGAGCGTCACGGTGGAGCGGGCGACAATCGTCGGCGCACTGCTGGCGTAATTGTAAATATAAACCCGCACGATGCCGGTGGCGCCAGAGCCGAGCGCATAGGTGCCACTGATCGGTAGTTGCCGACGAAGATCGGTGGTATTGCTGGGCGGGGCGGACCAGTTGGGCCAGGAGTAGGAAGTGTCGGCGATCTTCTTGTTGACGGAATACACGGCTTCCTCGAGGCCATTCTCAGCGAGGTTCATCGCGGCGTTATTATAGAGCGCGCGGTTGGAAACTTCGAGTCCCGCCCGGCCCAGCTTCATATAGCTGACAAGGCAGATGCCGATGACTGCGCAAAGGATCATGGCCACGATGAGCAGCGAGCCCTGCACGCGGGCGTGGGGCCAGTCGGAGTGACGAAGGCCTGAATGTAAGGGACGATGGTGATGCATGGTGTAAAAAGATCAGGCGGTTACGATTTTGTTGCGGAGAATGAATCGGGCTGAGAGCACCGTGTTGGTCGCGGCGACTACGGTCGTGCTCGTGCGGGTAGCGGAGAGTGAAATCTGCAGCTGCTTGGTGCTGGAGCCGGCAGCCAGCAGTTCTGTGGCGTTCGTCAGTGGCATCTCGGCACCGGTTACATTATAGGATTTGAAGCTGAAGGTGCCGGGGGTGATGCCACTGATTAGGGTGACGGTATTGCGTGTAAAAATCCGCGTCGTGCTGTTGTAGGCATAGGTGACATTTCCGGAGTTCACGATGAGCGTGACCGAGGTGGCACTGTTCCAAGTTATGGCGCTGGCTTGCCGCACATCCTCGGCAAAATACTCCAGGCCGCGGCGCGCCTGGGCCTCCATGTCGGAGTAGTTCTGCAGGTTGGCACCGCTCCGGCCAAGAAAAAGGAAAGAGGTCATGACACCGGCGAGGATGAAGGTGGAGAGGCTGGCTCCGATCAGGATCTCGACCAGAGTGAAACCTTTGCGCCGGTCACGACGGGCGGGGACAAGGTCAGGGATGGGCAACTGTGTAGTAGTAATCATAAAGGCCGTTTTTTGCGTAGATGGAGGAGAAAGCACGCTGGTGCCAGCGGAGGTCGTAGGACTGCCAGCGCACGGCGACGTTGATGTTTTTCACCTCGCTCGGACGGTCCACGTCGTTCGTCACGGTGCGGGTGATGGTGTATTTGCCGGCCACCACGCTGCTGCTGCTAAAATAAGTGGCACCGTCAAAGGTGGCGGTGGACGGTAGGGCATTGACCGTGGTCCAGCTCATCATGCGGATTCGTTCCATCTCACTCTGGATTATCTGGGCGGCGAGGGTGGTGCCGCGGGCAAGGTCGATATGTTTGTAGCCCGCCTGCATCGTGATGATCGAGGTGGCGAGGCCGAAGGCCATGATGAAGCTGGCCATAGCGACTTCGATGATGGTGAAGCCACTCTGGTGGCGACGGGCGGATGAGATGGGTAACATGACGCCGTCAGTATGTCATGTATCGTCCAAGGCAGTTAGAGGCTTACAGGCCCGTATTTCAGGCTTACTGCCAATAGGCCTGACTGGAGCCTTGTGATGCCCAGCAAAATGTAACGCCGGCTGGTTTTACCAACCGTCAAACATCGACTGATACTGAGCTCGCTCGGTGGCGGAGGTGATTTCGCGCCACTTGATGATGCCAAAAGGTGTGTGGGCGTCGTGATGCGTCAGGGCTTCGTCGTAGTGAAAGGCGGCATTGCCCACGAGCGTGATGGTGTTGGCCACGATCGAGCCCATTACTTCACCATTGCCGTTGATCTTCACTGCGGCACTGGGTGCGTAAACCACACTCTTCAACGCCCCGTTCCCGGCGATTTGCATATCCTGGCCGCCGATGCTGAGACTCGTGCCCCAAAGCTGAAAGGAACCTGGCTGGGCGTTGTGGTTGCTGATGCCGTTGCCGGCGATCTTCACATTCCCCTCGGTGTAGAGGATGAGGCTGGAACCGGCGGGGATAATAATCGACGCATTCCCAGTAACATCCAAGGCACTGACGCCGGGGCCGGCCGTGAGGACGAGGGTGGCATCACCGAGGATGGTCAGGGTCTTATTGCCATTGAGCGTGATAGCGGGGCAACGCCATTTGGTCGCGAGGCCGGCAGTGCCCAGGGTGGAGCCCACGGTGGCGATGATCGTGCCATCGAGCGGAGCGGAAACGGCCGGAAAGTCGGCATTGAAATCCGTGGCGATGCGGTTTGGGTCGATCATGACGTCAGCGGGGGTGCTGGCCCCGCGGATCGAACCGTTGGTGCCCACCTGTGGCTGAGCGCCGCCGGTGAACACATAGCCCCAGATGTTGGCTTGATTGACCAGCATGGCGGTATTGACGACAGAAGCGCTGGCCACGGTGCCGTTGTCACGGCGGATCCCGACGGCATACGGCACAGGCGGGGTGGAGGGATCACTATCCGGATCGGAGTCCCAGCTGTCCACACTCGCGACCGCGCCGTTAAAAACGATACTGTCCCGGGCGACCAGCCCATTGGCAAAATACGAACGCCGTCGCAGGGCGATCTCGATCATGCGTGTTACGGGGTTGCCATCGGGTGGATTAACCGAAGCAAGGGCTACGACCTTGGGATTGGTGCCGGCTGGTGGGGTGGTGGTGCTGACGTGGACCTTCACCCAGCCATGGGTATTTTGGCCGAGGTCAAAGCCATCGAATTTTCGCCAGCTGGAGGTGCCGTCATTCTGCCAGCCGGTCCAAGCGTCGGCCTGACCTCCGGTGGCGCGATTGAAGGACCACACGGCTTCCTCTGCGCCGGCCTCAACCAAATTCAGCGCAGCATAGCTTTGGAAAGAACGCTTGGCCAGTCGCGTGGAAGAGAGGTTGAGGTTGAGATAACTCCCAAGCATGAGTGCGATAATCGCGGCGAGCAGCAGAGCGACAATCAACACTGAGCCGCGTTGAGCCCGGTCACCGCTGAAAGAGAAGGATGGACGAGTGGTAGACATCAGTTACTCACGCGTTTGTTGCGCAGCACATAGCGGGCGGACAGCGTCGTCTGATAGGCGGCGACCGTCGTGACGCCGCTGCGGGTGGCGCGCAGGTTTAGCTGAATCAGCTTGGTCTCAAGATCGTTCGCCGCGACGCCGTCGGTGTTTCCGTTCTGCGCGAGCTTGAAGCGTTGGAAAGAAAAACCGGAGGTCACGTTGCGAACGAGGACGCGGCGCGGCAGGGTCGAGACGGTATTCCCGACTTGGCGATAGAAGCAGCGGGCGGTCGGTCCGTTGGCGCTGCTGTCGTAGGCGTAGGTGACCAGGGTGCTCGCATTACCTGCAGTGGGCAGCGAGAGCGTGATGCTCTGGTTGCTGTTCCACTGGATGCCGCCGGCCATGCGGGCGTCGTTGGCAAACACGTCGAGTCCGAGCCGAGTCTGGGCTTCCATCTCGCTGTAATTACCTGCGCTATAACTGGTGCGGCCAATGAAGAGGAAGGCGCTCATGACACCGGCGAGCACCATGGTCGCCAGCGAGGCGGCGACCATCAACTCGGCCATCGTAAAGCCGGCGACCCAAGCGGGATTCCGCGGTTTAATGGGCGGTATAGAAATAATCATAGAGGCCGGTTTTGCCGTAGCGGGTGATGAAACGGACGGTATGAGCGCGGCCGTCATAGCCGCGCCAAGTGGAGATGAGCAGGATCTCCTTCATGTCCGACTTCAGGCTGTTGATCGTGCGCGTGCAGGTGAATGCGGTGCGCGCCGAGCTGGCCGTGGGATCGTTGGTGACGGCCGAGGGGCCCGCACTCTGCAATGTTTCGAGCTGGCTCCAATTTTTCAGACGGAGACTTTCCAACTCACTTTGCATCAACTGGGCCGAGTAGGCATAGTTGCGGGCCGTATCAATGGCCTGCATGCCCCGCTGGAGTGTGGTGATCGCGGTGGTGATGCCAAAGGCGAGGACGACGGCTGCCAGCATGACTTCGAGGAGGGTAAAGGCACCGTGGTCGTTGCGCCGTTTCGCGTCGGGGGCGGTGTTTTGCACATAGAGTGCAGCGGCTTGAGAGCGGCGGCGGACATTCAGCTTTTCAAAGACATTGATGAGATAATTTTTGACTGTGTTCTCACTGAGCGCGAGTGCCTCGCCGACCTGCTTGTTGGTCAGGCCTTCGGCAACCAAGGCAAGGACGCGCCGCTCTTGGTTGGAGAGGGTGGCAAGCTCGTCGCCGGATTTGGGTCCGGCCCCGTTGCGGAGCAATTTCAACACGCGGTCGGTCACATCTGACGCGAGGATGGATTGTCCGGCGGCCACATCTTTCACCGCCTGCACCAATCCGGCGGGATCGACTTCCTTCATGAGGTAGCCATGCGCCCCGGCGGTGACAGCGTCATAAACGAAACTGTCGCTGGAGTGCGAGGTGAGGACGATGATGCGAGTGGCGGGTTGTTGTTCGAGGATGGTCCGGCAGGCTTGGAAGCCCAGTCCATCGGGTAGGCGGATATCCAACAGGACGATATCTGGCGCGAGTTGGCGGCAAGCAGCCACGGCCTCGGCGTTGGAACCCGCCTCGCCGACGACGAGCAATGGCGGTTCCGTGGGCACGGAAAGCACGGTGCGCAGTCCGTGCCGGACGAGCATGCTGTCTTCCACCAATAGGATGCGGATGGGTGTGGTGTCAGAGATCATGTAGTTTGGGTGGAGTGAAGGTGAAGGTGAGCCGCGTGCCGCGCCCGGGCGCGGAGTGCATGGTGAAATCGGCGCTGATTTCGTTCGCCCGGCCGGCGAAATTCTCCAGCCCGTGCCCGTTGTTTCCTTGGTCTGCGATTTTGGAAAACCCGTGACCATCATCATCAATGCTCAGCACCGCGCCGCCCGCTGGAGTGGTGTGCAGGGTGACGTGAACCTTTTGCGCTGCACCGTGGCGGAGGGCGTTGCTCACAGCCTCGCGCGTGATGTGCAGAATATTGGCGCGCTGGAAGAGGGTGAGGCGTGCGGCGGCGATCTCGTCAATGGCGCAGATCATTTCTGCCGGGCGGATATTCTGCATGAATTCCAGCAGGGCCGAAACCGCTTGCGAGAAAGTCTGTTCCCGGAGGGCCTCAGGTTCGAGACCTGTAATGAAGTTGCGCACATCATGAATTGTCTGATTGAGAGCCTCCCGGCTCTGTTCCAGACGGGCTGCGGCCTCGGTTTGGTCGGGCTTGAGCAATGCGCGAATACCGGACAAGCCCATCCCTGTGGCATACAACGACTGGATCACACCGTCGTGCAGGTCGCGCCCGAGTTGCGTGCGTTCGTCCAAAGTGCGCCGGAGATTGGTCTCGCTGTCGATGAGGGCAGCTTCGGCTTTCCGTCGTTCCGCAATTTCCGATTGCAGGGAATCGCGCTGGGCGAAGGAAGTGACCACCAACCGGGCGACGCTACCGAGCTCATCGTTGGTGGTGTGAAGCTTGGCTATCGGTGCAGCCTCGCCCGACGCAAGGCTGGCGCTGATCTGCGACAGAGGCCGCAACACCCAGCGATGGAGACTCAACCCAAACGCCACGACCAGTAGGAGTCCAAAGGCAAAAAATAATCGTGTTTGTGGAGTCTGATTCAGAAGCAGGCTGCCTGCGGCCGGGCTGGGATAGGCAATCTGAAGCCAGCAGACGGGCTGGCCTTGCCAGTCTTTTAGCGGGCGTGAATGGATCACGGCGGTGCTGGTCACGGCCGTTTTGGCGGGATCCGCCTCCAAAGTTGCCCGCCCATCGGTCAGATTGGAGAGCACAGCGAGATGAGCGGCATCCCACAGCTGTGCTGTCATCAACCAGTTCTGCTGCGGTGTTTCGGTTTCCAGGGGAATCGGGCGGACACAAATTTCCAGTAACCCGTCCGTGCTGTTGCTGAAAAAACTGTCGGGCGGTGCCTGAACCGTCCATTGGGCAATCTGCTTGGCTGGGAGAGGGGGTGTTAACAAGCCGGAGTTACTGAGGGTGCGGGTGAGCGAGCCATCCATGCGCACCACCCAGAGTGCGTCCGAACCCGAATCCGCTGGATCCGCGAGCTCAGCAGGGATCGGATTGGAGGCAAGCGGGCCCTTTTCACTGAGGCGGCCGGTCAGGATGCGGGCGTTTTCCTCGGCGGAATGGTGCAAAGCGGCACTGGTGGCGCTCAACCAATGATCGAGTTGCTGTTCACGGGAGCGGTGGAGTTCCGCTGCGGCGTGCTGCTGGTCATTGCGCTCAAGCCACAGCAAACCGACCAAGGCGGCGGCGAAGCCCAGCATCAGAATGCCTAGCAATAAGGTGAAGCGCAGCTTTACATTCATCGCGTTGGGCTACTTACGCAGCCTGAATGCTGCCCGAACGGGCAAAATGAGCGCTGGCGAATTTTTATCCCACTGCATTTGCCCTCAAGTCTACCCTGTCCTCCTGATAAAGGGTAGGGGCGTTAGCGTATTTATTCAGGCCTATATAATAGGCCCGAAAGAACCTATTTCTTAGGGCGCTGGTTTTGTGCGAAAACTGCGGCGGCTTGGGACCGCCTTTTGACGTGTAGTTTCTCAAACACGCTCGCTAAGTAATTTTTGACGGTGTTGTCGCTGAGAGTGAGCTGCTCGCCGACCTCTTTGTTCGTCAGGCCCTCGGCCACGAGCGTCAGCACACGCATTTCCTGACCTGACAACGCGCTAAGGCCACCAGGCGCTTTGACCTGATCTTCCCGGATGATGCGCAAGATGCGTGTGGAAATATCAGGCGTCAGCACCGAACGGCCCGCGGCCACGTTGGTAATCGCTTCAAGCAAGCCGGCCGGGTTCACTTCTTTCATCAGGTAACCATGTGCGCCGGAAATCACGGCATTGTAGACCAGATTATCGTCCACAAACGATGTCAGCATCAGGATGCGTGTCTGGGGTAAGTCGCGTAGAATCTGACGACAGGCATCTATACCCGAACCGTCCGGCAACCGGATATCGAGCAGCACAACATCCGGCTTGAGGCGGTGGGCTTCGGTCACGGCTTCGGCGGTGGTCGCTGCTTCGCCGATCACCTCAATGGCGTTATCTGCGCTGTGGGTGGTGATGACCGAACGCACCCCGCGGCGCACCAGGGCACTGTCATCAACAATCAAAACGCGAATAACGGAGGAGGTGGTAGTCATCGGAGCAAAGGAAAGGGTGGCGTAGGGCGAGGCCGGTTTGATGATCAAGTTGGGACTGTAGGTGTCGAAAGTAGCAGATGCCTTGTGGTCTACAGGGAGACTCCGTATGACGATACGGTTTAAACGCTAGGCGATTCGCGTAGGCTTATACTCCGCGGACAATGATATCCACGTGAATTACCGCGTTCCAAGGCTTTTCCTATGGAGGCAATGCAACACAGCTTATGCCGCAGTTCACACCGAAGAATAGGCCGAAACGGACTTTACGTCCATAGAAAGTGAGAGAATTGACCGCACGGCAGCTGGAATTAGGCGCCACTGTAAACCAGACTCGGCCACTATCTCTCGGAAAAAACCGTTGACTCTCCGGCGGGCGTTTGAGTCTTTGACCGGCTTCAATCCATTATCTGACCATGGCCAACACCAAATCTGCCATCAAAGCCGCCCGTAAGACCGTGCGCTTCACCCTTCGTAACAAGACGACTAAGACCCGTCTGAAGACGCTCCACAAGAAGCTCGATGCCGCCATCAAGGCCGGCGACGCCGCCGTGACCAAGGCCGCCGCCGCTGCTTATACATCGGCGATGGACAAGGCTGTGAAGTCGGGCGTCGTCCACAAGAACGCCGCCAACCGCGCCAAAGCCCACGTCTCCAAGCACGTCTTCGCGAAGAAGTAAGCCGGCGCCGTTTTATTTTCCCGCCCCGCGCACGGATTCGTGCCGCGGGGCTTTTTGTTGGCCGCGGGTGCGGGGATGACGGCGAACTCTCCTTGCGGCGGCGCGGTTCGTGCGCCCATCATGCGGGTTCATCGTGGTGCCTTCTTCCGCCAACGTTCGCCGCCATTTTCTGCCGTGGGACCGTCCGCTGCTGCCGCAGGCGGTGGCATGGCTCGCGGGCGATTGGGCGGGTGGCGTCCCACTGGATCTTTCGTCTTTGCTCGTGCTGGTGCCCACCAAACAGTCGGGCCGCCGGCTGCGCGAGGCGCTAGCGGCCTACGCGGCGGAAAAACGCCAGGCGGTGTTTCCGCCCAAAGTGCTGCCGCTGGCCGCGTTGATCGGGGCGGAAGACGCGGCGGTGCAGGTGGCGTCGCGGCTGGAGTCGCTGCTGGCCTGGACCGAAGTGCTGCAGGCGGCGGAGCCGGAGGAGTTTCGCGCGGTGTTGCCGATCGATCCGCCGGCGCGCAACTTTACGTGGGCGGCGGGTCTGGCGCGCGAATTTGTCCGCCTGCAGGACACGCTGGCCGAAGTGGGACTGCAACTCGGTGATGTGCCGCAGAAAGTGGAGCCGACTTTCCCCGAGCGCGAACGCTGGCAGCAGATCGCGATCCTGGAGGCGCGGCAGGCGGAGAAACTGGCCGCGCTGGGTTTGCGCGACGGGCAGGCGGCTAAAATCCGGCAGGCGCGGGCGGCGGTGTTGCCCGCGGGTATCACGCGGGTGGTCATGATCGCCACGCCCGATCCGCGGCCGATTGCGCTGACCGTGCTCGCGCAGCACGCGGCGAAACTGCCGGTGGACGTGCTGATCTTCGCGCCGGAAGGCGAAGCGGCGGCGTTCGATGACTGGGGGCGGCCGCAACCGGAGGGGTGGGCGCGACGCGCGCTGGAGTTGGCGGATTTTGAACGAAACGTGCGGCTTTGCGCCGATCCGGCTGCGCAGGCGGAACGGGTGGTCGCCGTGGCGCAAAGCTACCGCGGGACCGACGGCATGTTGGGCGTCGGCATCGTCGATCCGGAAATTTTGCCGCTGGCGGAAAGCGGGCTGCGCCAGGCCGGGCTCGCGAGTTTCAATCCCGAAGGCCGCCGCCGCCATGGTGATGGGCTTTACCAATTGCTGGCGGCGCTGGCGGGACTCGTGCGCGACGAGACTTTCGCGACGGTCGAAAAGCTGGCGCGGTGCCCGGATTTTTTGCGTTACCTCGAAACGCGATTGGGCGGCGCGTTTTCGGTGGCGCGGTTTTTGACGAAGCTCGACGGGCTGCGCGCCGACCATTTGCCGCCCGATCTGCTGGAGGCCCGACGGCACGAGCCGGAAATGGCGGAACTGGCGGCGGTGGCCGAACTGCGGGCGGCGCTGGTGACAGGGACGTTTCCCGCGAACGCCGCGGACGTGCTGGCGGAAATTTTTCGGGCGCGACAGCTCGATCCTGCGGTGGCGGCGGAGGGGGCGCTGGCGGCGTCGGCCGAGGCGTGGACCGACGTGATGCACGAGGCGGCGGAGGCCGCCGGACATTTTCAACAACTCACGATGGTGGATTGGTGGGAATTGGCGCTGCGCCTCTACGGTGAGACCGTGCGCTTCGAGGAAAAGCCCGCCGGCGCGGTGGAGTTGCAAGGCTGGCTCGAATTGATTTGGGAAGATGCGCCGCATCTGATCGCGGCGGGACTGAACGACGGGCAGGTGCCGGAAGCGATCGTGGGCGATCCGTATTTGCCGGAATTGCTGCGGGTGCGACTCGGCCTGAAGACCAACGCGATGCGCTTCGCGTGCGATGCGTATGCGCTGCAGGCACTGGCCGCGGCGCGCACGCCGGGCGGCCGGTTGGAGGTGTTTTTGGGCAAAACCTCGGCGGCGGGTGATCCGTTGCGACCGTCGCGCCTGCTGCTGCGCTGCGCGGATGAGGAATTGCCGCGACGCATCGCGTTTTTATTCAACCCCGTCGACACGGACGGCGTGAATCTGCCGTGGGAACGGGCGTGGCAACTGCGCCCGCCGCAAGTGGCGGCGCCGGAGCGCGTGGCGGTCACGGCTTTGCGCGCATGGCTCCATTGTCCGTTCCGGTTTTATCTCAGCCGCGTGCTCACCCTGCAGGCGGTAGATCCGGCGAAAGCCGAGTTAGGTGCGATGGACTTTGGCACGCTGTGCCATGTGGCGCTTGAGGCGATGGGCAACGATCCCGTGATGCGCGATTGCGTGGACGCGAAGGTGCTGCGGGGATTTTTACTGGAAGCGCTGGAAGCCGCGGCGACGCAGCGGTTCGGGAGTGAACTCACGCTGCCGCTGATCGTGCAACTGGAGGCGGCGCGCCAGCGGCTCGCGCAGGCGGCGGCGGTGCAGGCGCAGACGCGCGCTGAGGGCTGGGTGATCGAACGGGTGGAGTGGAAATTTAAGCTGGCGGTCGCGGGTCTGATCGTGAGCGGGAAAATCGACCGCATCGACCGGCACGAGCCGAGCGGGGTGATCCGCGTGCTGGACTACAAGACTTCGGATACGCCGGTGCCACCGGCGCAGGCGCACCTGCGCGGGCGGCGCAAAAACGAAGACGTGCCCGCGTGCGCGGTGCTCAACCGCGGCGCGGGTGAGGAAGTGTGGGCCGATCTGCAACTGCCGCTCTATGAGCGCGCGTTGGCGGCGGAATTTCCTGCCGGACAGATTCGCTGCGGTTACTTTAATCTGCCGAAAGCAGTGACAGAAACGGAGATTGCGTTGTGGGAGGACTATTCGCCCGAGCTGGCGGCGGCGGCGTGGAGTTGCGCCGAGGGCGTGGCTAGGGCGATTCGCGCGGGCGAGTTCTGGCCGCCACGCGAGCTCAAGGGCTACGAGGCGGAGCAGGATGATTTTGCCGCGCTGTTTCACCATGGCGCTGCGGCTAGCGTGGTCTTCGGTGGGCGGGAGGGTGGCGCATGAAAATCGGGCACGAGATGATCCTGGCGTCGGCGGGCTCGGGGAAAACCTACGCGCTGACGAACCGCTTCGTGCGCTTGCTCGCGCTGGGCGCGGCGCCGGAGCGGATTGTGGCGCTGACGTTCACGCGCAAGGCGGCGGGGGAGTTTTTCGATGAGATCCTGAAAAAACTCGCCGAGGCGGCCAGTGACGCGACGAAGGCGGCGAAGCTGGCGGAGGAGATCGGCGGGCCGGTGCTGGGGACGACGGATTTCCTCCGACTGTTGCGGGGCGTGACCGACAGCATGCACCGGTTGCATCTCGGGACGTTTGACGGTTTTTTTGCCCGCGTGGCGCGGAACTTCCCGCTCGAACTCGGGTTGACGGGTGAGTTTGAAGTGCTGCAGGAC
>JAGNQV010000062.1 GCA_017988885.1 Opitutaceae bacterium
TGCCCCACAAGGATCACCCGGCTGGTCACCGGCCGACCCACGACCACCGGCTTGTGCATGCGTGGACAAAGCTCACACGCGCGCAGCGCGGTCAGATGTTTTTCAACGGCAGCGACGGAGGGTTTGAAGGCAGCCACGGATTACACGGATGGGACCCGATGCCGTAAGGAGAAACAAGAAAACATGGCCTTAGCTCCAAAGCTTCAGCCGCCGCCCCTCCCAATAGGCCGCGATCAGGCCTTCCGGCAGTTCGCTGCTTAGAAACCGCGTGAAGTAGTTCAGTTCCGGCGGAATCTGTCGCCCGTCGGGATCGGAGATCCACAGCAGGTGTCCGGGGCTCAGCCGCTGAAAGGTCTCTTGGGCAAACTCTGCGGCGCCTTGCCGCAGCGCCGGGCAATGCCGCGCGACCACCATCGCCGTCCATAAAAACCGGGCCAGGCAGTCGGCGTAGATCCACTCCGAAGCAAAGGACAGCATCGGGTGCCCGCCAAACCACTCCGCGCGCGGCAGCCGGCGCGTGCGGGGGATGCGCCGCCAGGCCAAATCCTTGGTCGAAACCGAAAACCAATAAAGGTAACCCCAGTGCCCCCGATCGAACCCGAGGGGATTATCCTGCCACCAAAGCGCGAGCACGTGTTCCAGATTCTGCCTGCTGAACAAATCCGGAACGCATTCGTGGATGATGACGGCGGCAATCGCGATGAACTGGCAGTGCTGGATCTGCTCCCAGTGAGCAAACTCCCCCGCCGCCACGTCGGCGCCGGCGATTCGATCCCACGGTTTGACCTCATAGGTCCCGGCGTGAAACTGTCCGATGATCTGGTCGAGCCGGCGGTGCGTCAGCCAATGACCGGTTTGCATCACAAAGATATACGCCTCCCGATATTTTTGCTCGCCCGTCAACTTGTAGGCGGCCGCCACCAGCGCCGCCATGATGGCGTTGTAATCGGTGGGATCCTTCCGGTTGTTCCATTCACCACCGCTGCGATTGAAAATGGTGAAATCCACCGAGATTTGGTAATCCGCGACCGCCACGATCATCTCGCGGATTTCCGCCTGCTCCGCCGCCGTGGCGCTCGGGTAGAAGGTCCACCAACCCCACAGGGCGTGCAAAGACTGGTCGCCGGTCGTATGGCACGAATACTCGAAGTGAAAAGGCTTGCCCATGAAACCGCGCTGCCCGGCCTGCACCCCGAACTCAAAGATCAGGCGCAAGGAACGGTAGGCGGCACGCGCCGCGACCAGCGCCTCGGGTCCCCCGCCGGCCTGATAGCGGATGCTCTGCGCGGCGAGATGGCTGCCGGAAGTCGTGATGGAATTTTCGTTGTCGAAAAAATCGGTGACGGATTTGAACCGGTGGCCGAAATTATCGGAAAACCGGTCCATGGTTCCGAAATCCGCCTCCGCAACCTGCCGCAAGCCTTCCGGCGCGACATAGGGCATGCAGACGAAGAGGCCGCTGGGATGCGTGCGCGCACGCCTCGTCAGTCGCTCGACCGCCGCCACCTTGGCCTCCGGGATCAAGTCCGCAAAGCCGGGCAATAGATCATCAATGGGGTGAGGCGCCATGGCCGCCAAGCAGGCACAGACCGTCCCGTTTGAAAACCAGAAAAACTCAAGGGGCCGGCCCTCGAGCGGGCAAACCCCAGTCTTCGCTCAACGCCGGCCGCGGCCACCGCCGCCACCGAAACGGTTCCAGCCACCACGCCGGTTTTCGGCGGGATGTTGGGCGGCCTGATTACGGCTCTCCCGCTGTTGCGGCGGCTGCTCAGGTCGCGCCGTGAAAGGCCCGTAGGGAAAACCTTCCAGCTTCAACTCCGGAATCTTCGAGCCGATGAAACGCTGGATGTCGCGGATGTCGCCGGCATTTTCCGGCGTCACGAGGGTGAAGGCGTCGCCCACGGCCTGCGCGCGGCCGGTGCGGCCGATGCGATGCACGTAGTCCTCGGGCTTTTCCGGCACGTCGTAGTTGATGACGTGCGAGACGCCGGCGACGTCGATGCCGCGCGCGGCGATATCGGTCGCGACCATCACCTCGTATTTGCCGGATTTAAAACCGGCGAGCGCTTCGATGCGCTGGTTCTGCGAGCGGTTGGCATGCAGCACGGCGACGGAGTGGTTGGCGGCCTTGAGCCGGCGCGCAATCTTGTCGGCGCCGTGCTTCGTGCGGGAAAAAACCAGCACGCTGTCAAAATCGGTCTTCGCCAGCAGGGCGAGCAGGAGGTCAAATTTCTGGGCGTAACCCACGGGATAAAGCGCGTGGTTGACGGACTGGTTCACGGTGCGGCTGATACCGACCTCGATGCGGGTCGGGTTGCGCAGCGCGAAAGAGGCGATGGCCTGGATCTCGGGCGGCACGGTCGCGGAAAAAAGCAGCGTCTGGCGTTCACGCGGACAGCGGCCGATGATATCCTTCACCACGGGCAGAAAACCCATGTCGAGCATGTGGTCCACCTCGTCGAGGATGAGCGTGTTGATGTCGCGGAGGCTGATCGTGCCTTCCTTGAGATAATCCATGAGGCGGCCGGGCGTCGCGACAATGATGTCCACGCCGCGCCGCAGCTCGCTGCGCTGGTTGCCGTAGCCCACGCCGCCGAAGATGGCGACGGTGCGGAGATCGGTGAAACGGGCGAAATCGCGAAAGGCCGTCTCGACCTGGGCGGCGAGTTCGCGCGTGGGCTCGAGCACGAGCACGCGGATTTTGCCATGGGTGCCGAGCTTGGTCAGAACGGGCAGCGCGAACGCCGCGGTTTTGCCGGTGCCGGTCTGGGCGGAGCCGATGACGTCACCGCCGCCGAGGACGATGGGAATCGCCCGCAACTGGATGGGCGTGGGATCGGCATAGCCGGCGGCTTGGACGCCGCGGAGGACGGGTTCGGAAAGATTGAGAGCTTTAAAAGACATGGTGTTACAATTCTGTCATTCTGAGCGCAGCGAAGAATCCGTTGGGACATTCGTTGCTGGGAGCAGGATTATCACCTGCTGGAATCTTCGCTGCGCTCAGAATGACAAATCTGCCAGCGCGGCCAAAAAATAAAAAGGGACGGAGCCCCGGAGGAGCTCCGTCCCTCGAAAATCAGTTCGTTAGAACGATTGCTTAGTAACGGCGCTCGCCGCGATCGCGATCGCCGCCACGGCCACCGCCGCCGCCGCCGCCGCCGAAGCCGCCGCGACCACCGCCGCCGCCGAAGCCACGACCGCCGCCGCCGCCGCCGAAGCCGCCACCTGGGCGCTCTTCCTTGGGACGGGCCTCATTGACGGTGAGCTGACGACCACCGAGATCGGTGCCGTTCAACTTTTCCGCCGCTGCCTTGGCCTCTTCATCGGTGCCCATGGTGACGAACGCGAAGCCACGGGGGCGACCGGTCATCTTGTCCATGGCGACGTAAACGTCCGTCACGCTGCCGAATTGGCCGAAAGCGGAGCGGAGCTCGTCTTCAGTGGTTTTGAACGACAGATTGCCGACGTATAGTTTGGAGTTACTCATGTGATGTCTCGTAGATCCTTCGTCTGCTGCCAGTCCGTTCCCACCGTGGGTTTCGAAATCATCACTTGAGTTCTTCACTCAGCCTACGACTCACCAGATACTGTCGCCTAACGCTTTCTCTAACGATAAGTCTGTAGGACGCACGGAGGCCGGTTAAACGCAAGTCTATTAGGAATGGGCCTTTTTTTGACTCAAATCGAATACTTCGCCCGAATGTCCGCCGGCAACGGCGTCGCCCGGCCCGTGGCGAGGGTGACCAGCGTGTAATCGCAATGGCCGTCGCACACCCGTTTACCGGTGGGGAGCTTATCAATCTCAAACGCCACGCGGCAGCCTGTGTCCGTAAAATGCTCGATCCAAGTGCGGACCACCATCCGATCACCCCACCCCAGCGGCCGCTTGAACTGTATGCTCGCCGCGGCCATGAACCAGCCAAGGCCCAGAGCGCCAAAGGCCTGCATCGGCATTTTATAGTAGCGGTCCATCTGCTCAAACCGCGCCGCCAGCACGTAGTCGAGATAGCGGGTGCTGTGCACATGCTGATACAGGTCGATATCGTCGGGTCGGACCGCGAGTTCGCTCTCAAACTTGGAAAAGATGTTCATGAATCTATGTGGAAAGCTGGAAAACAGGAAAAGCCTCCCGCCGGCGAAGGAATTATTCCCTCTTTCCGGCTTTCCCCATTTTCCCGGGGAAACCGGCTCATTCCCAGAGCCGGTCCAGTAACCGGCGGTCGCGCTTGGTCGGCCGGCCGCTGCCTTTTTCCCGGGCGAGAACTTGCTGCACCCGTTGCGCACGGATTTTCTCATACTCGGAAGCTGGGGTCAGATCCTCGCAGTGTGCCGGCACCAGCTTGGCGCCAAGCCGCGCCGCCGGCACCGCCAGCACGCGCACCGTGCGGGTGATGAGGCCTTGGCGGATGGTTACGATTTCACCCGCACGCACTTCCCGCGCCGGTTTGGCCGGCAAAGCATTGACCTCAACCAAACCCGACCGGCAGGCCGCCGCCGCCAGCACCCGGGTCTGGCACAACCGCACGCACCAAAGCCACTTGTCGAGACGTGGATGAGCAGCGGTTGAGGAAGACGACACGGTCGCGAGCGTAGGCTCCGCGCGGCCGCGGGCAAATGCGTTTTCCCCGTCCGCCTGGTTTACTTCGCCGGCGGCAAATCTTTGCGCAACCAGTCGTCGAGGAGCGCCTTCTCGTAGCGGTGAGGATCGTCGCGGCGGAGGCTGAGCTTCATCATAAAAGACAGATCGCGCAACTGGCGCTTGCCTTCCTTGACCACGGCACCGGCGGCATCCGTCACCTTGAACTCAAGATCGATCCGCGGCGGATAGAGGTCCTTGACGATGCGAACGTCGTTCACGCCGGGCTGTTGCCACGGCTCGTATTCGCCCGCCATGTCCACATCGGTCAGGGTCACACTGAGCTTCTGGCCCGCCGGCAGCAAACCAGGGGCGCGCATTTCAAGGTAACGTTTGAGTTCGTCCAGATTGGCCGCGGCGCCTTTGTCCGAGGGCATCGCGCTGTCGCGCACGTCGGTGTATTCCGCGGCGGGTTTGGAAAACAAAACTTCAACGTTGGCTACTGGCTTGGCGGCCTCGGCCGCCATAACCGCATGCCCGGCCGTGAGGCCAAGCGCAGCAAGTAACAGGCGATGGATTTTCATGTTGGGCACTGGGACCGCCAATGACTCGGATTGTTTCCTGCCGCACCCCGCACCGGCCGGTTTTAGCGACCAGCGGCTGGCGCCGCGGCTAGTTTCCCGATGCTTACAGCGGTGATCTTGTATTCCGGTGTCTGGGTGTAGCGGTCGCGCTGTGAGGTGGTGATCTGGTTGAGGAAAACCCGGGCGTTGTGGAAGGTGGTGTAAACCTCCCCGGGCTTGACGTGATCGCTGATGGTCACCGGCAGTTCGACCTCGCCCTGTCGGCTGGCCAGGCGCACCGGCTCGCCGTCGGCGAGCCCGAGGCGGGCGGCATCGACTGGAGAAATTTGCAGCAAATCCGTCACGCACAGACGGTTGTTCGGCGTCTGCCCCGTCTGGGTGGCCGCATTGTATTGGTAAAGGTTGCGGCCGGTAGTGAGCAGGAACGGAAATTCCGGACTCGTAAGCTCGGGCGGGGGCAGAAACTCGATGCGGCGCAGCGCGGTGGTTTTACCATGCGTGAATTCATCCACATGCATGATGGCCATGCCGGGATCATTTTCGTCCAAACACGGCCACTGCAGGCCGCCCAATTTGTCCAACCGGGCGTAACTGATGCCGGCGCCCTCAGACCAGAGCGAGCGCACTTCATCCCAGATTTCCTCCGCGCTGCGGTAGGCGAATTGCTCGCCTTTACCCATGGCCTTGGCGACATCGCAGATAATTTCCCAGTCGGAGCGCGCGAGACCCTGTGGCTTGGCGGCACCACGCACCCGCTGGATGCGGCGTTCGCCGTTCATAAACGTGCCGTCCTTCTCAAACGAGGACGCCGCCGGCAGAAAGACATCGCCGAACTCGCGGGCGGTCGCATTGAGGAAAAGATCCTGCACGATGACCAGATCCACCTGCTCCAGCGCCCGGCGGGTCTCATGGGCGTTGGGGTTCGTCATCAGGATGTCGTAACCGATGGCCCAAAGCGCCTTGAAACGGCCCTCCGTGGCTGCCTGCAGCATGTCGATCATGTTGAGGCCGGGATGGGTGGGAATCGGCGTGCCCCAGAGCGCCTCAACTTGGGCCCGGCCTTTTTCGATGGGCACGTAACCGGCGAGGAGCTTCGGCTCGCAGCCCATGTGCGGAGCACCCTGCACATTGTTCTGGCCGCGCAGGGGGTTGATGCCCGTGCCGGGCTTGCCGATGTTACCGGTGAGCAGCGCGAGGTTGACCAGCGCCATGATGCCCTCGGTGCCTTGGATGTGCTCGGTCATACCGAGGCCGTGGACGCTCAGCGAGGGTTTGGCCGTGGCATAGAGCCGGGCCGCCGCGCGGATTTTCGCCGCAGGCACATTACAGATGTGCTCGACCTTTTCCGGCAGGAATTCGCGGATAAAATCGCGGTATTCGGCAAATTCAGTGATGCGCGTCCGGAGAAATTCCTCATCGACCAGCCCTTCCTCGACGATGGTCGCACCCATGGCGTTGAAAAGGATGACGTTGGTCCCGGCCCTCAGTTGGAGGTGCAGGGTGGCGAATTCCGTCAGCTCAATCTCACGCGGATCGACGATGATCAGATTCGCCCCGTGGCGGGCGGCCTGCTTGATGCGCGCACCCGTGACCGGGTGGCCGTCGGTCGGATTGGCGCCGCAGACGATGATGGTCTTGGCGATCTCGATCTCATCAAGGGAGTTGGTGGCAGCGCCGGTGCCCAGCGTCATCTTCATCGCCGCAGCGGTCGGCGAGTGGCAGACGCGCGCACAACAATCGATGTTGTTGGTGCCGAGGACGGCGCGCGCGAATTTTTGGGCGACAAAATTTTCCTCGTTGGTGCCCCGGGCGGAGCTGAGCACGCCGATGCTGTCGGGGCCGTGCGACGCGGCGATGGCCGCGAAACGGTCGGCAATGTATTTGATGACTTCGTCCCAGCCGACGTCCTGCCACTGGCCGTCGCGCCGGATCATCGGCGAGGTGATGCGCTCCTCGGCATAGACGTAGTCGAAGGCGTAGCGGCCCTTCACGCAGGTGTGGCCGTGGTTGCTCGGACCGTCGGAGGGCCGGATCGTGGTGATCTTGCCGCCGCGCGTGCCGACCTCCACCTCACAGCCCGTGCCGCAGTAGGAACAGATGGTCTTGGTCCACTCGGTCGGCGTCCCGCGCGCCAGGACCGTGATATCCTCCAGCGCGCCGGAGGGACAGGTGTCCACGCACGCCCCGCAGCTCACGCAGCCGCCGTCGAGCAGCGTCTCACCCCGGACCGGACCGATGCGGGTCTCTTCGCCCCGGTTCCACGCCTTCCAGACAAACTGGCCCTGCACCTCTTCGCAGATGCGCACGCAGCGGTAGCAGGTGACGCACTGCGACATGTCGACGTTGATGTAGGGATGCGACGCATCCTTCATGAACGGCACCGCCGGCTGCGGCGCGTTGCGCGAGCCGCCGGCCTTCACGCCGTATTGGTTGAGGTAGCGGTGAAACTGTTTTTGCGGGAACTCGGCGACCGCCTCGGCCGGGTAGTCCTTGGCCAGCAGCCCGAGCAGGGTCTTGCGCACGCCCTCGACTGCCGGCGAGTGCGTGAGGACTTCCATGCCCTCGCGGATCTGCGTGTTACAGGCGGTGGCCAGTGCATTCATGCCCTTGACCTCGACCGTGCAGAGGCGGCAGGAACCGTAGGGGTCGATGCGATCGTCGTGGCACAGCGTGGGCACCTCCAGGTCGAGCTGGCGGAGCGCCTCGTTGATGGTGAGGCCCTCGGGAAACTGGTGCGACTGACCGTTGATGGTTACTTGAAGCATGGCTCGATTTCCGTGGGATAGTAGCGCAGAATGGATTCGGCGAAACGGGCCAACCCGGTGCCGTGGCCGCAAAGGCTGGCCAGCTTGAGCGCCGTGACGAGTTCGCGGCACTCCTGCAGATCGGCCTTGGTAGCGTCGCCGGCCAGCGCGTTGGTGAAAAGCTCCTCGATGCGCCCGCTGCCACTGCGGCAAGGAGTGCATTTGCCACACGATTCATAGGCCCCGAAGGAGAAAACGTGCTCCACCAGCTCCGGGATGGAGGTGTGTTCGTCAAACGCCACAACGCCGCCATGGCCCACGCCCGCACCGATGGCGGCGAGTTCTTCAAAGCCGAGCGGCGTGTCAATCAGGTGCGGCGGAATCATGCCGATGATCGGCCCGCCGATGATCACACCCCGCAGCGTGCCGCCGCCGCGCAGGCCACCGCCGAGCTCCTCGATGATGTGCCGCACGGTAACGCCAAACTCGACTTCGTAAAGTCCGGGGCGGTTGAAGAGCGAATTGAGCGAAATCGCCTTCGTGCCGCGGCTTTTGGAAAAACCGAGCTCCGCGTAGGCCTCGCCGCCGCGGGTGACAATCCAAGGGACGTTGACGAGCGTCTCGACGTTGTTGAGCAAGGTCGGCCGGTCGAACAGGCCGCGCTCGGTCGGATAGGGCGGCCGGGCCATGACCTCGGGCCGCTTGCCCTCGATCGAGCGCAACAGCGAAGTTTCCTCACCGCACACGTAACTGCCGTGGCCCGCATAGACCTCGAGTTCGAACGAAAAATCCGCCCCCCCGACCCGCGGACCGAGCCAACCGGCCTTGCGCGCCTCATCGAGCGCGGTGCGCAGGACGGTGCCAGACAGCGGGTATTCGATACGGAGATAGATGTAACCCTTCGCCGCCCCCACCGCGTAACCCGCAAGGATCATGCCCTCGATGAGACTGTGCGGATCGTCCTCCATGAGGTAGCGGTCGATGTAGGCTCCGGCGTCGCCCTCGTCGGCGTTGGCAACGACGTATTTTACCCCCGCCGGCTGCGACGCGACCGCGCGCCATTTGCGACCAGTCGGAAAACCCGCGCCGCCCCGGCCCCTGAGACCTGATTTTTCCACCGCCGCGAGGACCTCTTCTGGAGAGCCGGTGAGCGCCTTGGCCAGCGCCGCATAGCCGCCCTGCTTCTGATAGGCATCCAGCGTGCGGGCGTTGCCGTTGGCGAGGCGGCCCAGCACGATACCCTCGCGCGAGCACACCCGCACGGGCGGACGCGGGTTGGTCTGACCCTTTGCCGGAGCCGCAAAGCATTCGCCCAAGCAGTAGACCCGCGGATTGTTCCGCATCGCCTCGGCCCAGCACTCCGGGTTGAGGTGCCGGGCGGCAAAACAGGCCGTGCCCTGGCAGGCCTTGCCGGCATGCTCGCCCTGCGTCAGATGGTAGAACGACTCAACGTCCGCGCGCAGGCCGGGCGTGCCATTGGTTCGGAGAGATTCCTGCGGAGGGTTCATTGCACCGGAGCGGCTGTTTTCCTGGTAGGGTTCGATGATCGCCTCTTGGAAGGCGACCGTAATGGGTTCAATCCCAGTTCACGCGCTCGGGGCCTCCCTTGTCCAGACACAATCGCCCTGGATCGCCCGAAAAAAATCACCGACCCTCCCCGCACTAATCCCCCCAAGCGGCTTTCCATTTATTCAAGTCTTAGTAGGGTGAGGGGGCGTCATCATGTTTACCCAGTTGCTCCAATTTTTTTCCCGAACCCCCGCGCAGGTCTATGAACGTGGTTTTGTGCAGGAGGTAAACGTCACGCACCGCCGGCCGCCCAACCCCCGCATGCAGCGATTTATTCTCATCTGCTGGCTGCTCATTGCGATCAAGCATGTGGCCGTCATCTACGCCTGCAGCCGCTGGCCCGTCCCTTTCCACCAACTTTGGATCAACGCGCCCACCTTTGCGCTCGGGTTGCTCGCCACCACGGTTTATTGGCGGCGGGCGTAGTTATTTTCCGCTCGCACCCCCACGCCCAAACCGAGGAAATAACCCCCCATGCCCAACGTTCCCGGTCTCCGCAGTCCCTACGTCCGTGTCGGTCGCCTCGTTTATTTCGGCCGCATGCTCGATAAGATCCGCCTCCACGCCGCCGGCCAACTGCCCGCCGCCGACTACGTGCCCAATCTGGGCAAGGGCTTCGACAGCCGCTGCTGTAATTTTCTCCGCATCGACTACGACGCACTCAAGGTGCGCGTCCTCGCTGGCGACCTCAATGACGCGCAATTGCTCGCCTGGGCGCATGAGCGCGGCGGCGCCCGCACCGATGAGGAATGCGCGGTTTGGAGCGGCTTCATGATGAAGCGCGGCTGGCGCGACGAGGGGAATGAGATGCTCCAGCGCCGCATCAAGGAGTCTGGGCTGGAGGACAAACCCATCGCGTCGATGTTCGATTACCTAGATTTCGACGAGGGCCGCGACCCCGTCGCCGCACACGCATGGCAGCAGTAAAGCCGGCGCAAGTGGTGCTCCTCATGGGCGTGGCGGGTTGCGGCAAGACCACCGTCGGCCAGCTCCTCGCCCGCCAGCTCGGCTGGAGTTTTGCCGATGCGGACGAATTTCATCCGCCGGCAAATGTCGCCAAAATGAGTGCCGGGCTGCCGCTCACCGATGGGGATCGCGCCCCGTGGCTCACCGCCATCCGCCGGCACATCGCCGACTGCCTCGCCCGTGGGGAAAATGCCGTGGTCACCTGCTCCGCACTCAAGGAGTCCTATCGCAAAACTATCGTCGCAGACTCCGCCGGGGTGCGGCTGGTTTACCTCCAAGGCTCCCGTGACCAGTTGTGGGCGCGCATCAGCGGCCGGAAAAATCACTTCATGAAGCCCGCGATGCTCGACAGCCAACTCACCGCGCTGGAGGAGCCTGCGCAGGCTCTCACCGTTGGGATCGCCCCACCCCCGGAGGATATTGTAACGGACATCCGCCGCGGGCTTTCCTTATGAAACCGCGGATGTCAAAAATCCTGCGCGGTCTCACCGCGCTCATCGGCGGGTTGGTGCTGCTCGGCGCCTGCGGCGGCCTCTGGTTCTACTTCCAAATACGGGCGAGCCTGCCGCAACTCGCCGGCTCCGCCCCGCTGCCGGGATTGGGTGCGACCGTGACCATCGAGCGCGATGCCCTCGGCATCCCCACCGTGCGTGGCGCCAGCTATCCCGATGTGGTCCGGGCGTTGGGTTACCTGCATGCGCAGGACCGTTTTTTTCAAATGGATATGCTCCGCCGCCGCGCCGCGGGCGAACTTTCGGAAGTCATCGGCGCGGCGACCATCGCGGTTGACGAAAATGCGCGGGTGCACGGTTTTCGCGCGGTGGCCCGCCAATCATTCGCCCTTGATACCCCGGCACACCGCCGGTTGGTGGAAGCTTACACCGCCGGGGTTAACGCCGGCCTGACCGCGCTCCGCCAAAAACCGTTCGAATATCTCGCGTTGCGCGCCGCGCCCCAGCCGTGGCTGCCCGAAGACAGCTACCTCATGGGCTTCGCGATGGCGTTCGACCTGCAGGAAAGCCGCGGCGACTACGAACGTTCGCTCACCACGCTGCGCGATCAGCTGGGGCCGGAAGCTCTGGCGTTTTTTGCGCCGCTTTTCACGCCGGACGATGCCGCGCTCGATGCCACGACGGGGCCGCTCGCGCCCCTGCCTTCAGCCAAGCGCATCGACCTGCGCCTCCGCCCGGCCCTGACCGCGCGCCGGCAAAATTCTCCCGCCGCTTTTTTATCGCCCGGCAGCAACGCCTTCGCCCTCAGTGGCGCGCACACTACCACCGGCGTTGCGATGCTGGCCAGTGACATGCACCTCAATCTCAGCGTGCCTAACACTTGGTATCGCGCCGCGCTCGTCTGGCCCGGTCATCAGGTGAGCGGACTCACCCTGCCCGGCGCGCCCTGTGTCATTGCCGGCAGCAATGGCCACGTCGCCTGGGGTTTCACCAATGCCAACGCCGACACCAGCGACGTCATCATCGTTGAACCCAATACCCTCGACCGCTCCCTCTACAAAAGCGGCGACGGCAACCTCGCGTTCACCCGGCGCACAGAAATCATCCGCGTGCGCGGAGCCAAGCCGGTCGAGTTTGCCGTCACTTCCACCCTCTGGGGCCCAGTCATCGGCACCGGCGTCAAAACCCGCCCGCTCGCTTTTCGCTGGGTCATGCATGAGCCGGCCGCGGTAAATTTTGGGCTATGCGATATGGCGTCCGCGACCACCAGCGATGACGCCATTGCCATCGCTCATCAGACCGGCATTCCGGCACAGAATATCGTCATCGCTGACCGCCGCGGCGCCATCGCCTGGACCATCGCCGGCCGGTTGCCCAAGCGCGTGGGTTATGAGGGACGCCTCGCCGTGCCGTGGAGTTATGGCGACCGTTACTGGGACGGACTGGTGCCGCCGGACGAAGTGCCGGTGATCCGCTCGCCCGCCCACGGTCGTTTATGGACCGCCAACAACCGCCTCGTCGGTGGCGAAGCCGGCGCCTTGCTCGGCGATGGCGGTTATGTTTCCCCACCCCGGGCGGCACAAATTCGCGATGACCTGACCGCGTTGGAAAAGGCGACCCCCGCCGCCTTGCTGGCCGTGCAGCTCGATGATCGCGCCCTGTTCCTCGCCCGCTGGCAAAAATTGTTACTGCAGGTGCTGACACCGGAAGCCGTCGCGCAAAAAAAATCCCGCGCCCGGCTCCGCCGGCTCGTCGAACATTGGGAAGGTCGCGCCGCCATCGATTCCGTGAGCTACCGGCTGGTGCGCGAATTCCGCGCCCGCGTGGCGGAACTGACACTCGACCCGATTTTCGCGTCCTGCATGGAAGCCAACGCCGATTTCAACTGGCACCGTTTTAATTACGAAGAATCACTCTGGGTAATGCTGCACGAAAAACCCGCGCACTTGCTCGACCTGAAATTCACCACCTGGGACGAACTCCTGATCGCCGCCGCCGATGCCATGGTTTCAAATCTCGACGAATCAGGCGTGGCGCTGGACCAGGCCACTTGGGGCCGGCGCAACACCGCCCGCCTCCAGCATCCGTTCGCCCGTCTGCTGCCCAGCTGGCTCACGGGCTGGCTGAACCTGCCCGCCGATCCCCTCGCCGGCGACGACCACATGCCGCGCGTGCAGACCCCGACCTTTGGCGCAAGTGAACGCTTCGTCGTTTCTCCCGGCCACGAAGCCGAAGGCATCATGCACCTGCCCGGCGGCCAGAGCGGAAATCCGCTGTCACCCTTTTATCGCGCGGGGCATGCCGCGTGGGTGAAGGGTGAGCCCACGCCGTTTTTGCCCGGTCCCGTCCAACATACCCTGACCCTGGTCCCGTAGCCGCCACGAGGTGGACGGGCGGGTCCCTCTGCCCGTTTTGCGTGCTGCGCCAACGTTAGACACGCAGAGGGACCTGCCCGTCCACCTTCCTTGCTGCCTTCACTCGCCCGCACCGATTGCGGTTGTCCCTCGCGTCGCTTGGCGGCTTGCTCGCGTCCACTCGCGGATGAAGAAAAAGAAGCAAAGCTACACGGTCTATTTTGGCAGCGCGCTCTTCGACCTGAAACAGCTTATCGGCAACGCCTACCTCGCCGAGGCCATCTACGAGAAATCCCACGGCAAATACCTGTGCATGCTGCCGCAGGATTTCGAACCGCGCGCCAAGAGCCCGCGCGCCATCCGCGACCAGGACATCCGCGGCCTGCTCAACTGCGATCTCGGGCTGTTCAACTACGACGGAGCCGAGCTCGATTCCGGCACGGTCATCGAGTTCATGTTGGCCAAGTTCGCCGATATTCCCGCGGTCATTCTGCGCAGCGACATTCGCCGCGCGGGCGATGGCCCGGATGCGTGGAACCTCATGTCGAGTTTCTTTCCCCGTTGCGTCAACGTCACCGTGCACAGCCTCGGCGCTTACAAAACCGTGATGAAACAGCGCCATCGCCGGCTCGATGAAGTGCTCCGCCTCGCCGGCCAGCACAGTTCCGCTGACGCGCAGCGCACCTGTGAACAGACCGCGGCGGCCTGTGTGCGGGCCTTCGACCGCGCCCTCACCCTCGAGCCCGTCATGCCGAAATACCTGCGCGAAGAGGTTTACCACTGGCTCGCCCTCATGCCCGGACTGCACGGCAAAGAGAAAGCGCTGCGCAAAGAGTTCGAAAAAATCCTCGAGC
>JAGNQV010000002.1 GCA_017988885.1 Opitutaceae bacterium
GGCTACGGCCGTGGTTACTCGCGCTTCATCGAGCAAAAGAACGTGAAGCCGAAACGCACTGTGCTCGGCCCGCGCGTCATGCTCGATGACGAACGCTGCATCCTCTGCTCGCGTTGCATCCGCTTCAGCAAGGAAGTCGCGAAGGATGATGTCCTCGGTTTCATCGACCGCGGCAGCTACAGCACACTCACTTGTTATCCCGGCAAGGAACTGAAGAACAATTACTCGCTCAACACGGTGGATATTTGCCCCGTCGGCGCGCTCACGAGCACGGATTTCCGTTTCAAGATGCGCGTCTGGTTCCTCAAGCAGACGAACTCGATCGACACCGAGACCTCCGTCGGCGCCAACACCGTCGTCTGGTCCCGCGAAGGGGTCATCTACCGCATCACCCCGCGCCGCAATGATGAGGTGAACGACACGTGGATGCCCGATACTGGCCGCGTCCTCTACAAGCAGGTGCAGGCCGCCGACCGGCTCACCGCCGTCAAGGTCAACGGCACAGACAGCGCGCTCGACATCGCGGTCAACACGGCGAATGAGCTTTTCAAGGCTGCCGCCGGGGCCATTGCCGTGGTCGGCTCGGGCCGCAGCAGCGTCGAGGAGCAGTGGCTTACGAAACAGCTCGCCACCGCGCTCAAGGCCTCGACGCAACTCGTCAGCCGGGTGGGGGAGGGTGACAAGCTGCTCGTCTCCACCGATCGCAACCCGAATGTCCGCGGCGCGCTCGTCACCGGGCTCATCGCTGCGCTGCCATCTACAAAGCTTAGCGAGCTCGCTGCTTGCATCGACGCCGGAAAAATCAAGACCGTCGTCTCCGTGGGGGAAGACCTCGCTGCCGCCGGCCTCTCAGCCGCGCAGCTCGCGAAAGTTTCTGTCATCTATCTCGGCACGCATGCCAACGCCACGAGCGCGGCGGCGAAAGTGGTGCTCCCGACGCTCACGGTTTTTGAAAAGAGCGGCACCTTCGTGAACCAGCAGTTCCGCCTCCAGAAATTTTCCAAGGCGATTCCCGCCGTGGCTGGCACGACCGATGATCTCGTCGTGCTTGCGAAGCTGACAACCGCCGCCAGCGGCGCGGTGGTCGCAGATAATCTGGCCGGCATCTGGCAGGCGCTCGCGGCCGCCGTCCCGGGGCTGAACGCGACCACCTTTGCCAACCTTCCCGCGACCGGCTTGCTGCTCGACCGCACGCCTTATGCGGCCCTGCCCTTCGCCGAGGGCGAAACGCTTCACTTCAAACCCGCGGCCAAGGCCGCCGCGACCGCATGACCTGCTGCGCTGCCATGTGTGACTTCTGGTCCAATCTCCATCCCGTCATCCAAGGTTTCGCCAAGGGCCTGGCCGTGATTGCGGTGATTTTCCCGCTCGCCGGCGCCTGTTCGCTGGCCGAGCGCAAGGTCTCAGCGTGGATGCAGGGCCGGCCCGGTCCCAACCGTGCCATCGTGCCGTGGGTCGCGTGGATTCCGTTTCTCGGAAAATTTCTCCAGCGGCTCGGCGTGTTTCACCTCATGGCGGACGGGGCGAAGTTCCTGTTCAAGGAGGAACCGCTGCCGGGGCACGTGAACAAGCTTTACTACATGCTGGCGCCGGCCATCGCGCTCATCCCCGCGTTGACCACCGTCACGGTGGTGCCCTTTGGCGCCTACTTCAATGACCTCGGCACGCTGGTGCCCCTCATGCTGGCCAACGTGGATGTCGGTCTGCTCGCGGTTTTCGCGGTCTCCTCGCTCGGGGTTTACTCCGTGATCCTTGCGGGTTGGGCATCGAATTCAAAATATCCCTTCCTGGGCGGCGTCCGCGCTTCGGCCCAGCTCATCTCCTACGAGCTTTCGATGACGTTGTCGGTGCTGCCGGTGTTCCTCTGGATCAACGCGCCCGGTCGCGAGGCCTCGCTCAGCCTCGTGCGCATCGTCGAATTCCAGAGTCAGGCGGGCTTCTGGGGCGGCACTTGGTTTATCTTCACCATGCCGTTGTCGGCTTTTATTTTCCTGGTGGCCCTGTTCGCCGAGACCAATCGCCAGCCCTTTGACATGGCAGAATCCGAAGCTGATCTCGTGGGCGGCTTCCACACCGAATACGGCGCCTTCAAATGGTCGCTCTTCTTTGTGGCCGAGTATGCACATATGGCCATCGGCTCCGGCGTCTTTGCCCTGCTCTTTCTCGGCGGCTGGAATCCGCTCCCGTGGATTCCGCTCGCGGATTTCATCGGCTGGTTGACGCACCTCTCGCCGGTTTTCGCGAACCCGCTGGCCGTCGGGCTAATTTCCATTGGCATCTTCCTCGGCAAGATCGTCGCACTCCTCTTTGTTTTCATGTGGGTGCGCTGGACCGTGCCGCGCTTCCGCTACGACCAGATCATGATGCTCGGTTGGAAAAAACTCCTCCCGCTCGCAATCGCGAACCTCCTCTTCTACACCATCGGCATCGCCTTGATTCAAAAGTAACCAACCACGAATGAACACGAATCCACACGAATATCAGATCCGGATGACGCCACAGTCATTCGTGTCCTTTCGGGTCCATTCGTGGTTCAAATAATTTTCTTTCGCCATGGCTGTCATCCCAGTTGAACGCAAACCGCTCTCGCTCGCCGAGCGCACCTACATGCCCGCCATTCTCAGCGGCCTGAAGACCACGTTCAAGCGCATGCTCAAGCCGGTCGAGACGCTTGAATATCCCGAGCAACGGCCGGAAATTCCGAAGAACTACCGCGGCGTGCCGACGTTGGTGAAGGACCCGAATGGCCGGGAGAAATGCGTCTCCTGCCAGTTGTGCGAATTCGTCTGCCCACCCAAGGCTATCCGCATCACGCCCGGCGAGATTCCGCCTGATGCCCCGACCGGCCACGTGGAGAAAGCGCCGCAGGCGTTCGACATCGACATGCTGCGCTGCATCTACTGCGGCCTGTGTCAGGAAGTCTGCCCCGAGGAGGCGATTTTCCTCCAGAACCAGTTTTCCCTGTCGGGCTACACCCGGGCCGAAATGGTCAACGACAAGGAAAAGCTCTACACCCTTGGCGGCACGCTGCCGGACGCGCATCTCAAGTGGGACAAGAAAAAGGCGGCCGAGGCACACGGCAACACACACTGAGCCATGACCGACCTCATGTTTTACTTTTTCGCCACGTTCACCGTCGTTTGTGCGTCGGCCGTGTTGTTCAATCGGAACACCGTCAACGCGGCGATGTGCTTCCTCCTGAGCCTCGTCGGCCTCGCGGGCCTGTTTGTGCTGTTGGAGGCCTACCTCCTCGCGGTGCTGCTGGTGTTCGTCTATGCCGGTGCCGTGGTCGCGCTCTTCCTTTTCATCGTCATGCTGCTCGACGTGCGCGGTGGCAACCGGCCGAATTTTAATAAATCCACGATCTTCGCCAGCGCGATGGGTGCGGCGCTGATTGCCGTCGGGTTGCTTTCCCTGCATGCGCATGGCCGCATCACCGCGACCCTCCCGGCCGGACCCGGCGTGGGCGCCTCGCTCAAGGACTACGGCTACCAGCTCTTCACCACCTATCTCCTGCCGGTGCAGATCGTCGGGTTCCTGCTGTTGATCGCGATGCTCGGGGTCATCGTCCTCAGCAAGCGCCACGAAGGCCTGGAGGACGTCAAATGAACATCGGCCTCGACCACTACATCTTTTTGAGCGCGCTGCTCTTTGCCATCGGCTTCTTCGGCGTGCTGCTGCGCAAGAACACGCTCGTGATCTACATGTGCCTCGAGCTCATGCTCACGGCCTCGACCCTCGCGCTGGTCGCCTTTTCCCGCTACAACGGCACGATGGACGGCAACGTCTTCGTATTCTTCATCCTGACGGTGGCCGCGGCCGAGGTGGCCGTCGGTCTCGCCATCATCGTCGCCCTCTTCCGTGCCCGCCAGACGGTGCAGGTGGACGAGCTCAACGCCCTCAAGAACTGACGCCATGACGCCGCCAGTCCAACAAGCCCTCCTCATTCTCCTCCTGCCGCTGGCCTCCGCCGTGGTCATCGCGCTTTTCCTGCGCCGCCAGGGCCAGCTTGCGACCGCCGTGTCCGTCACGGCCGCCGCCGCGCTCGCCGGCCTGTCGCTCGGCCTCATCTTTGGCGGTGAGCGGTTCGCCGGCTCGATGGAATGGCTGCGCCTCGGCAACTTTGCCATCTCGCTCGGTTTCAAGTTCGACGACCTCGCGGCGCTGATGCTCTTCGTGGTCAGTTTCGTCGGCTTCTTCATCCATCTTTTCAGCACCGGCTACATGCACGACGACGCGGCCCGTTCGCGTTACTTCGGTGGATTATCCATCTTCATGTTCTCGATGCTCGGCATCGTGTTCGCGGACAATCTTTTCATGATGTTCATCTTTTGGGAGCTGGTTGGTTTCAGCTCCTACCTGCTGATCAACCACTATCACCACAAGCAGTCGGCCGCGGACGCGTCGAAAAAGGCCTTCATCGTCAACCGCATCGGCGACTTCGGTTTCCTGCTCGGCATCATCATGTGCTATTGGGTGCATGGCACGGTCAACCTGACCGACCTCGCCGCCGCGCACGACGGGGGCGGAGTTATCTACAGCCGGCTCATTCCGTTGCTGCTGTTCTGCGGTGCGGTCGGCAAATCCGCCATGATGCCGCTGCACGTGTGGCTGCCCGACGCGATGGAGGGCCCGACCCCCGTCTCCGCGCTCATCCATGCCGCGACGATGGTCGCCGCCGGTATCTACATGCTCTGCCGCATCGAAGTGCTGATGGTCGCCGACGCACTCACGGTCATCATGTGGATCGGCACCATCACTGCGCTCTACGCCGCGCTCTGCGCCATCGTGCAGAGCGACATCAAGAAGGTCCTCGCTTATTCCACGCTCTCGCAGCTCGGCTACATGGTCGCGGCGTTTGGATTGGGGAGCCATATTAACATCAGGTCGGATGTGAGCCATTCTCCGATTATCGCACATTGGCCATTGCTCGGAGATGTTGGACTAACTGGTGTTATTTTTACAGGAGTAGGCGTCGCGATGTTTCATCTGACGACGCACGCTTTCTTCAAAGCGCTACTCTTCCTTGGGTCTGGCTCCGTCATCCACGGTTGCCATCACGATCAGGATATCTTAAAAATGGGCGGGCTGCGCAAAAAAATGCCGATCACGTTCATCACGTTTACAATCGGTGTCGCTGCCATTATTGGTATGCCCGGGCTCGCGGGATTCTTCTCGAAAGACGCAATTCTGTTACTAGCAAAAGAACAAAATACAGCAGTATTTGCGATTCTTACGCTTACTGCAGTGCTTACAGCTTTTTACATGGTTCGCATGTGGAAGATGGTTTTCTTTGGCGAGTGCCGATCTGAAAATGCCTCTCATGCACGTGAAAGTGATTTTTCAATGACTATCCCGCTCATGGTTTTGGCGGTTTTGTCAGTAATAGGAGGTTATTTGGGGATTTTTGGAAAATATTTCCAAAGTGTATTCCTGATACTGTTGCAGGAGCATGATGATTCGTCCCACACCACTATCCTTCTTGTCTCGCTTGCCGTTATGATAATCGGCGCTGGCGCGGCCTGGTTGTTCTACAAGTCCGGCGAGTTTGATACGCTGGAGCTCAAGTCTCCCGGCACTTTCAAGAGCCTCGTGTTCCTCAAGGAATCGTTCGACGCGGCCTACAACTACTACGTCGCGAAGATCCAGCAGCGTTTCGCGATGCTGCTCAACTTCCTTGAGCAAATCTTCCTCGCCGGCCTCATCATCCGCGGCTTTGCGGGTCTGGTCGGTCTCTTCGGCCTCGGCGCCCGTGCTCTGCATGCCGGCAGTCTGCACGCCTATGTATACTGGTTCCTGCTCGGGCTCGTCCTGTTCTGGGCCATCGCCTCGGGAGTGTTTATTTTGCAATGAGCCCACTGCCTTTCGATCCCCTCCTGATCTCGATCGTGACGCCCCTCGCGGTGGCGCTCGCCATCGCCCTCGGGCTGCCCAAGCGATTTTCGGTCAAGCTCGCCTACGTGGGTTTTGCCGTGCCGGCGCTGCTCGCGTTGCACTGTTGGTATCATTTTCCCGCCGGCGCGGGCGCCGACTATGCGTTCACCACGCGCTACTCCACGGGACTCGACGCCCTCGGCATCGGGTTGAAGCTCGGTCTCAACGGCATCTCGCTGCCGCTCTACGTGCTCGCCGGTCTGGTCGGTTTTGCCGCCGGCCTCTACGCCATCCAATCTCAGGCTGAGCGGTTGAAAATCTACCTCATGCTTCTGCTCATCATGCAGGGTGGCCTGATGGGCGTCTTCGCCTCGGTGGATGTATTCTTCTTCTATTTCTTCCACGAACTCGCGCTCATCCCGACTTTCATCATGGTCGGCGTCTGGGGTGGCCGCGACCGCAACTACGCGGCGATGAAGATGACCATCTACCTCACGGTGGGCGCGATGCTTTCGCTGCTCGGCCTGATTGCCATTTACGTGAAGAGCGGTGCCCACAGCTTTGACCTCGTCGAACTGCGCCGCGCCCTCGCCGAGGTGCCGCTGAACGGCGGACTGCAAAAACACATCTTCGGCCTGCTGCTCTTTGGTTTTGGCATTTTGGTTTCGCTCTGGCCGCTGCACACTTGGGCGCCGCTCGGCTACGGCGCGGCTCCGAGTTCGGCCGCGATGCTGCACGCGGGCGTGCTTAAAAAATTCGGCCTCTACGGTCTCATCCAGATTGCGGTGCCGTTGCTCCCGCTGGGTGCCAGCCAGTGGACGACCCTGCTCGCGGGCCTCGCGGTGTTTGGCAACGTCCTCGTGGTCGGTTTCATCACCATCGCCCAGCGCGACCTGAAGCAGATGATCGGTTACAGCTCGGTCATGCACATGGGCTACGCGTTTCTCGGCATCGCCTGTCTCTCGACGCTCGGCGCCGGTGGCGTCGTGCTGATGATGGTGGCGCACGGCCTGTCGGTGGCGCTCCTCTTCCTGCTCGCGACTAGCATTCATCACCGCACGCACACCTTCGATCTCAACGAAATGGGTGGGCTCGCGCAGAAGACCCCCGTGCTGGCGGCCTTCTTTGTCGCGGCGACCATGGCGAGCATCGGCCTGCCCGGCTTCGCCAACTTCTGGGGCGAGCTCACAATCTTCGTGGCGCTCTGGAATTTCTCCCACGCTCTCACGGCCTGCGCCGTGGCCGGCGTCATCATCTCGGCGGTCTATGGCCTGCGGGCGGCGGCGCGGGTGTTTTTCGGTTCCCCCTCCGAGGAGCTGGCGCGCGTCACGGCGGCGAATCCGCCGGTCGACCTGCGTTGGGGCGAGAAAATCCCCGCCCTCGTCCTCTTGGCCGCGCTGCTCTTCATCGGCTTCTGGCCGAAATCAATCTCCACGCCGCTCAACGCCGCGCTGCATCCCGCCTGGCCTGCGCCGGGTGCGTTGCCGCTGCAGACCACAGGCAAGTAAGCCATGTTCGCCGCCATGAATTTTGACCTCATCCAGGCCGCCGCCGACAACCAGTGGGCGGCGATTTTCCCGGAGCTCGCGCTGGGCTGCCTTGCGCTGCTGCTGCTGGTCCTCGAGATCTTCCTGCCCAAAAAGCAGCACAGGATGATCCCGACGGTGGCCATCTGCGGCCAGCTCGGGCTGTTGATCGGCTTGCTGTTGAATTTCGATACCGTGCTGATCGGGCAGGACACGTTCAACGGCCTGCTGCACCATTCCCGTGATGGCCAATTCCTGCGGGCGTTCTTCCTCGTCTCCTCGATCCTCGTTTGCCTCCTCGGCACGGTCGCGCTGGCCAAGCAGAAGATGCCGCGCATCGAGTTTTACCATCTCGTGCTGGTCATCACGGCGGCGATGATGCTGCTCGCGCAGAGCAATCACTTTGTCCTGCTCTTCGTGGCGTTGGAGACGGTCACGGTTGGTTTCTATATTCTCGTGAGTTATTTCCGCGCCAACCCGCTCTCGCTCGAGGCCGGTCTCAAATACCTCATCATGGGCGCGCTGAGCTCGGCCATCCTGCTCTTTGGCATTGTCCTGCTTTACGGCGTGGCCGGTAATCCGGCGCTACCCGGACATTCCGCTCACGCGATGAACTTCACCGCGCTGAATCATTTCCTCGCGGCCAATCCCGACAACTTCCTAGCGAAGATCGGCATCATCCTCGTGCTGGCCGGCGTCGCCTTCAAGATCGGCGCCTTCCCCTTTCAGATCTGGATCCCCGACGTCTATCAAGGTGCCCCCACACCCGTCACGGCCTTCCTCGCGGTGGCATCCAAGGCGGCGGGTTTTGCGGTGCTGCTGGTGCTCACGCTCAAGGCCTTCGCGCCCTACGCTTCGCTCACGGTGCCGGTGCTCAGCCTGATGGCGGCGACGACCATTATTTTTGGCAACATCGCCGCGCTCACCCAGCACAACGTCAAACGCCTCATCGGCCTCTCCGGTGTTTCGCATGCCGGCTTCCTGCTGCTCGGCGTGGTGGCGGCGGTGACGACGCCACTCGCGCTCGGTGCGGTTTATTTCTACCTCGCGGCTTACCTTCTCGCGACTTTCGCGGTCTTCGGGGTGATGACGCACCTCGCCGGTGCCAATGATGCCGACCAAGAACTTGAGCACTATGCCGGGCTGGGCAAAGAGCGCCCGTTCCTCGCCACGGTGCTGGCGGTCGGGCTCGGTTCGCTCGCGGGCATTCCCCCGCTGGCCGGGTTCATGGGCAAGCTCTTCATCTTCATCGCCGCCTTCAAAGCCGGGCTCTACCCGTTGCTGGTCCTCGCCATTGTGGGCGTGGTCATCTCGATCTATTACTACTTTGGCTGGATTCGTGCCGCGTTCTTCGAGAACTGGCGCGCCCCGCTGTTGGAAGGCGAGACCGACTCTCGTCCCGCCCGCACCCCGGTGGCCTGGCCCGCCGGACTCGTGCTCGGTCTGCTGGCGCTCGGCACGGTGCTGCTCGGTTTCTATCAAGGCAGCTTGGGCGAGTGGTTGCTGATGCGGTAAGCCGCCACCGGGCGGTTCCGGTCGCGTTTTTTTGACGCGAGGGTGGTCTTCGTGCTTGGCGACTTTGCGCCTTTACGTGCAACCTCCACTTGCACGCATGAAAGTCACCGGCCTCGCCCTCGTCCCGCCCCCGACCGCCGCCGACCTGCCCAAGGTCACGCCTGAATTGTTGGCCTCGGTGCTCGCGCGTTATTCCCGCAGCAATCAGGGAATCGCGGCCATCCTCAGCAAAGTAGACCTCGCCAACCCCGACGCGTCCATCGACCGCATCCTCAACTTTGTTGATTATGGCCATGCCTCCATCGGCGGGCTCACCGGCGGCCTCGCCATTGCCCTCGACGATATCTCGATGTGGCTCGCCTATAAGATTTTTGAGATTGCGCAGATGGCGGACGGGCAGGAATCGAGCACGCGCTATATCACGATGGATGCGAGCAATCTGCCGACGGCGGCCGAGCTGGGTATTCCCGACGACCTCGCCCCGCGCTGGTCGGCGCTGATGGCGAAGGCCTTTGCCGCCTACCATGCGGAATACGCCCGGCTCGATGCGCTGGCCGTGGCGCAACCGAATCTCGTGCGCCTGCCGCCTGATGCGAAACCCGCGGTCGTGACCCGGCTGCGTAAAAACTACGCCTTGGACCGTGCGCGCTATTTCATCCCGCTCGCGACGCGGACCAACCTCGGCCTCGTGCAGTCTTCGCGCATGTGGGCAACGACGGTGAAGCACCTCGATTCGCTGGCGCATCCCGAAGCGCAAGCTGCGGCAAAACTCATCCGCGATGAATTGCTGAAGCAGTCGCCGCGGCTCATGCGACACAGCTTTGCGGAAAAATCCTACCAGGCGCAGGCGGCGCAGGAGCTGGCCGCTTCGCTCCAGTTGGGGCTTGCGCGCCTCTCCACCGCGCCACTCGCAGACGAGGTCTGGGTGCGGGTGGATCGGGCGACACCGCCGTGGTTGCCCGAGAGCCAGCCCGTGTCGGAGGCACTGCGCCACCGGGCCAACCGTTACGGTTATCAGGGCGCGGCGACCCGCCGGATGCGCGTGAATTTTGCCTGGAACAACATGGCGCTGGCTGAGCTGCGCGATCTTAACCGCCATCGCACCGGCCATCGCTACACGCCGCTGATTCAAGCCGGCTTTTATCTGCCGCCCGAGATTTCCCATGGAGCGCATCAGGCCCTGCTTGCCGAGCAGGCGGCCTTCACCCGCGAGCTCATGCAGCGCGGCTCCGCGGCCTATGTTTATTCCCTGTTGCTAGGGGCGCAGACGCCATTTGAGCACGGCACGCATGCCGACAAGTTCATCTACGAAGCCGAGTTGCGCACGGGGATGGGAGCGCATTTCCGTTATGCCGAGCACCTGAGTGCGGCGCTGCGGGCCTTTCTTAAAGAAGTGCCTGAAGCCTCCGACTGGGTCGTCGAAGGCACGGCCGAGCCTGAATAAAATATTGCCGCCCGAACACCGTCACACAGGATAACACCCGAAGAATGAATCGCCCCTCTGTAGTCATAATCGCGGCCTTGGGACTTGTCGCAGTGACTTGCGTGACATTGCGGGCCGGTGAATCGATCGGAGCTGACGCCCTTAAGCGATCTCTGCGGCCTGCAACCCGACTTGCTTTTACACCCAAGGTCATGCGCTACCGGATGGTTTCAGCAGGCACTCAAGTCGTCACGTTGCCGCGCAGTGGCCTCGGGTTCAGTGAAACCCGGCTCAAACAAATTATCCCGATGGAGGTGCGCACTTATCCCGTGCATGCAGCGCAATCGGCCCAAGTTGCGCCGCTCATGGCCGTGCGCCAGCCGGTGGATCAGTTGCAACTCGTGCGGCCAGCGGCGGGGTTTGGTCCGGCGGCGGTGCCGATGCGGCGGACGAATGCCAGCGCCAAGATTGCTTCCCCACTGCAAGCGGATCATAACGCGGAAGCGCTGGCTGAAAAAAAATCCCCATTATGAGCCGCTTTCGCGTCCTACAGTTCAACATGCAGTTTGGACAGGTTTGGGATGACGCGGACCCCGATCACGCACCGATCAACCTCGCGGCCACGATGGCGGAGATAAAATCCCATTCGGCCGACATCATCATGCTGCAAGAGGTGGAGCGGGCGCGACCGGGTGGCACGCATCCGCCCGTGCCGCCTAACTACAGCCGGCTGAAACAGGAGCTGGTGGGTTACCACAGCACGTTTTCTTTTCCGCGGTCGGATCCACGCGAATTGCCTTTCGGCATCGGTCTGGCGATTTTCTCCCGCTGGCCGCTGCAGCCGACGGTCTGTCTCAACCTGCCGTCACCCCCGGTGGAATTTGATTTTTTTGGCGAAAAGAAAACTCCGACCGACCGGCTGCTGATCGGGGCACAGGTCCAGGTGGACGGCCATGAACTGCGACTCATGAATACGCATCTGCTGGCGTTCTTCATGCTTAAGTCGAGCAGCGAAGAACACCGGCAGCAGCGTGACTTGGTGGAGGAGGAGCTCCGGAAAAGCACGGTTCCGACCATCCTCACCGGGGATTTCAATGTGAGCAGACACGAGTCGTTGGTGGACCAGTTCTCCGACGCCGGCTATCGCACGGTGCAATCCACCGCCGTGACCTGGCGGCGCCGGCCCTATACCCTCGACCACATCTTCTACAACGAACCGCTGCGCTGCGTCGGCCACAAGGTCAGTCCCACGCCAGCTTCTGATCACCACGCGCTTGAGGCAGATTTCGTGTTCGCCGACTGAGTTGGCGGGAAGCGGGACGGCTCAGCTGCGCCGGACGCGTTCTTTCTCGGCGTCGCGTTCTTCCTCGAGCCGCGCTTTCTCGCTGGCGAGTTGCTGGCGGATTTTGTCGGCCGCCTCGGCCTCGCCGCCGGACAGAGCGTCGTTCAGCTGCTTCTTGAGGAAAATCTCCCGCTCGGCGGACTTGCCCTGATAGATGCGGTCAATTTCTGCGAGCCGGGCCTTTTTGGCTGCGGTCAGCGGTTTGGCCGGGGTGGGATCGGATTTGGCGAGACGTTCCATCGCAAGCTCGTAGGCGCTTTTCATGACGGCAGTGAAACGGAATGCGGGGGACAGGAAAGCGGAAACCGTCGGACCTAACCAAACGTGGCCCCGAGCAACAGTCCCAGCGCCACCACGGCAAATGGCGGCCAGTAAAACCAGCGCCAGCCCCGCCAGCCGCGGGCATAGCCCATGAGCAACACAACCAGCAGCGCTGCCAGCGTGAGGGCGCCCATCCACGGAGCCTTGAAGGTGGCGGTGAACCACATGCCTGGTAATTGAGTGAAGCCCCGGATCCCGTGCTCGATCAGCCAGAGTGCCAGCACGGCGGCGTGATTAGCCAGAAGAGTGCCGGTCGTAAATCCGACCAACCCGCAAAGCAACGACCCAAAACCGGCCAGAATCACAAAGGTTGAAGCCGGGATCAGCAGCAGATTGGCCAACAGTGCGCCCGGGGTGAAAAGTTGAAAAAACAACACGCCTGTGACCGTGCTCACCAATGAGGCCGCCACGCCGATGGCCACGGCCATGAGCGTCCAGCGCCACAACCAATCACGGATCCGGTGATGCCACCGCCAGGCCGGCTTGGGCAGGAGGGCGAAAACCGGCCAAGCGGCCTGCCAGCGTTCCGCCAACGGCAGACCGATCAGCAGGAGCGCGGCGACAATGCCATAGCTCATCTGGAAACTGGCGCTGAAAAATTGCAGTGGTGCGACGAGCAACACCAGCAAGGCGGAAGCGGTGAGCGCGGCGAGAGGATTCCCCGGCACCCGCAGCACGAAGGCGGACAGCAGCAGCGCCACCATGATGAAGGCGCGCACCGCCGAGGGCTCGCTGCCGGTGATGCCCACGTAGAGCCAGAGCGTGCCCAACCCGATGAGAAACCGGGCCAATCCGGGCAGGCGCAGTAATGTGAGCAAGGCCTGCAGGCCGGCCGCAATCACGCCGATGTGCAGGCCACTGATGGAAAACACATGCATGGTGCCGCTCTCACGGAAGCGCAGTTCCTGTTCCGGGGATAATTCCTGCTGCTGGCCGAGCAGCATCGCCCGCAGCACTCCCACCAGTCCGGGTTGTTTGGCTGCCACGCCGGTGCCGAGTATCGCGGCGAAACGCGCCGCCATGCGCGCGCAAAACTGCTGATAGGCATTGGGTGCCTGTTCGACGACGAGGAATCGACCGCGGGTCAGCCGGAAGTTGACGCCGGCGTTGGCCAGATAGGCGTCGAATGAATCGGCCGCCACTGCGCGGGGCAAGGGAGCGAGCACGCCGAGGGCGCTAAGGACCGCCGAGCGCATGGGTTCAGGGCCGTTTGCCGGTAGTGAAAGCGAGAAATAAATCCGCTGGCCGACGAGCTCGTGCAGGTGCGGGGCGGCGGTGACGATTGTGGCCAGCCCGCTGCGCCGCCGCGCATCGCTTTGCTCAAACACACGGTTGATGCGCAACGCTACCTGCACCTCGCGTGGCGGCAGTTGATCCCACGCCGCGAGGCGCGGACGGTGCAGGGCATAGCTCGTCATGCCGGCAAACACCATGGCGAGGCAGAGCGTGGGAGCCCAGCCGCGCCCTGTCCGCCAAGCGCCGCGCAGCGCCAAGCCGCTGGCCACGGCGGCGGTCGTCAGCAGCCCCGCCACCGGCAGAAACTCGAAAACACGCGCCACGCCCAGCCCGGTCATATAGGGCAAAACCAGCCAGAGCAGTGGGGCCCGGTGTCCGAGGCTGCGGCTGAGCATGGCGGCAAACTAGCCGCAATCGCCGGCGAATCGACGCTATTCCTGCCGGTGAAATTTGCCTTCTCATTCGCGGTAATTCACAAAGATTACCCTTTCGCCATGCCCGCCTCCGCCCAGGACGATCTCTTTGATGAAACCGACGCAGCCCCGGCGTCGGATGGCCCTACGGCGTCCGCCCACCAACCACTGGCCGCGCGCATGCGGCCGCGGCGGCTGGCTGAAGTGGTGGGGCAGGAGCACCTCTTGAAGGCGGGCAGCCTGCTCCCGCGGCTTGTGGCGCAGAATCGCTTTGGCTCCCTGATTTTTTACGGTCCGCCCGGTTGCGGCAAAACCAGCATCGCCGAGGCCATCGCCCGCGAGACGAAGAGCCGGTTCGTGCGCATCAACGCGGTCATGTCGAATGTCGCCGAGCTGCGTGAGGTCCTCGCCGCCGCCCGCCGCCGGCCCGAGGCGGCCACCATTCTCTTCATCGACGAACTCCACCGTTTCAACAAGTCGCAGCAGGACTTGCTCCTGCCGGATGTGGAGGCGGGTAACATCCGGCTCATTGGCGCGACCACGCACAACCCGGGATTTTATGTGACTCCGCCGCTGCTTTCCCGCAGCCATCTTTTCCGACTGGAACCACTCGCCGCCGCCGCCGTGGCGGGAGTGTTGCGCGAGGCGCTGACCGACGCGGAACGCGGCTTGGGCGCACGGGCCGTGACGGTGGAGGACAAGCTCCTCGCCGACCTCGCCGTCCTGTGCGACGGCGATCTGCGCCGCGCCCTCAACGCCCTTGAGGTCATCGTGCTGGGTCTGCCGGAGCGCGCCGCCATCACGACGGCGGACCTCGAGGTTTTTGCCCGCGAGCGCCGCATCCGCTACGATGCCGACGAAGATGAGCACTACGACACGATCTCGGCCTTCATCAAAAGCTGCCGCGGCAGCGATCCCGACGCGGCGATGTATTGGCTCGCGAAGATGCTGGCCGGCGGGGAGGACCCGCGCTTTATCGCCCGGCGCCTCGTCATCCTCGCGAGCGAGGACGTGGGGCTGGCCGATCCGCAGGCACTGCCGTTGACGGTCGCGGCGCATCACGCCTGCGACTTCATCGGACTGCCGGAAGCCGAGCTCACGCTCGCCCATGCGACGCTTTACATCGCGACCGCGCCCAAGAGCAATTCCGCGACCCTTGCCCTCGGTGAAGCGCACCGCGTGCTCAAGGAACAGCCGGTGCAGTCGGTGCCAGCGCCCTTGCGCGACAAGAGCGGGGCGGCCAGCAAGCAGGCGGGGCACGGCAAGGGTTACCGTTATTCGCATGATTATACCGAGAACATCTCGGGGCAGGATTATCTGGAAAAGCCGCTTGCGCTCTACACGCCGAAAACCGCGGGTTGGGAATCCAAAATCGCCGACCGGCTCGCCCGCTGGCGGGAATTGAAGGCCGCGGCTCGCGCCGCCCAGTGAGGCGGCCTTTGCAAAGCCGGTGTAAAAGCCGGTGGCCCGCCGTGACCGAGCTTGCGAAGGAGCCGCCGGCGCCTAGGCTGGCGGCATGAAAATTCGGACGATCATCATGGTTTGGCTGTGTTTCGCCGCCGTGGGTGCCGCTGCACCTGCGCCCTCCTCCAAGACCGCGCCGAAAACGGGCAAACCCGCCGCGCCGCTGGTCGAGCAGATGGGCAAAATTGATGGCTGGGAAATCGCCCGCCCGGCCGGCACCTATCTCGGCCTCAAGATTGAAGGCGGCAACTTCATGCTCAGCTTTTACGACGAAAAGAAAAAGCCGATGCCGGCGGATGTGGCCCGCGGCACGGCCCGCTGGGATTCCAAACAAAAGATCGGCAAGGATTTTGCCGTGCTCAATCCCACGGGCGATGGCATGGCGCTGGTCGGAAATAAATTTGTGCGCCCCCCTTATAATTTCATCGTGTTCCTGACCTTGCTCAATGCGGCGGGGGAAGGGGTGGAAAACTATCCGGTCAATCTGATGGTTGATAAGCCGGTATACTGAAAACCGCCAGGGGCACCCGGCCTGGCGTAAAAGTTGGCGGTCCTGCGCCGCGTTGACAGCGATTCCTTGCGGCGCGAGCTTGGAGGCATGTCCTCCGCCGCCGACCACCCAGTCTTCGATTCCGTCGAATCCGTCATTCAGGATATTGCGGCGGGGCGGTTGGTCATTGTCACGGATGACGAGAATCGGGAAAACGAAGGCGACCTGATCATGGCGGCGGCCAAAGCCACGCCGGAAACCGTCAACATGATGATCCGCTACTGCAGCGGCATCGTCTGCGTGCCGACGGTCGAGCACCAGCTGCGCCGGCTCGGACTGGGGCCGATGGTGCAGCAAAACCGCGAGGTGCAACGGACGGATTTCACCGTGAGCGTGGATGCGGCCCACGGCATCACGACCGGCATCAGCGCCTACGATCGCACGCAGACCATCCGCCTGCTCGCGAGCGGCGAGGCCAAGGCTGAGGAGCTGGTGCAGCCGGGCCATGTGTTTCCCCTGCGGGCCCGGCCCGGCGGGGTGCTGGAGCGGGCCGGCCATACGGAAGCGGCGGTGGATCTGGCCATCTTGGCGGGCCTGCATCCGAGCGGGGTGTTGTGCGAACTCGTCAACGACGACGGCTCGGTGCAGCGGCTGCCGCAGCTCATCGAGTTCAAGCGGAAATTCGGCCTGCGCATGATTTCCATTGCGCAACTCATCGAATACCGGGCCCAGCGGGACCACCTCGTGGAGCTGGTTTGCACGCAGCCGTTCGCGTCGGAGTTCGGGGAATTCACGCTGCATGTTTTTCGGAGCAAGCTCGACAACCGGCATCACCTCGCGCTGGCGATGGGGGCGCTGGGCGGGGAACCCACGCTGGTGCGGGTGCACAGCGAGAACCTGCTGGGGGATGTTTTCCGCATGCGCGGCACCGGCAGCCACCACGCCCTGACCGCTTCGCTGGAGGCGGTGGCCCGCGCCGGCCGCGGAGTGGTGCTCTACATGGAGCACGCCAACGGCGGGGCCGATCTGATCAACCGGCTGCAGGGCAAGGCGGACGAGCTGCCCATGAGTTTTCGCGACTATGGCATCGGCGCCCAAATCCTCGCGGCCCTCGGTTTGCGCAAGATCCGCCTGCTTTCGAACAGCACGCGCAAGGTGGTGGGCCTCGATGGCTACGGACTGGAAATCGTCGAGCAAGTGGCGCCTTGAGGGGCCGGATTCGGATTGCGGATTTCAAATTTGGCTTCGCCAATAGACCCTTCATGAGCCTCGACGCACCCGCGCCCAGCCTGATTGACGGTTCCGCCCTTTCCTTGGGGGTGGTCGCGGCGCGTTTCAATGCCGGCTTGGTCGCGGCGCTGTTGCAGGCGCTGGAAGCCACGTTGACGGCGCACGGTGTGCCGCCTTCGCGCATCGCGGTGTGGCGCGTGCCGGGCTCGCACGAAATTCCCTATGCCGTGCAGGCCTTGGCCGACACCGGCCGGCATGACTGTCTCATCGCGCTCGGGGTGCTGATTGGCGGCGATACGAACCACCACGAAATGGTGGGCGCGAGCGTCTCGTCGGCTTTGCAGACCATCGCCATCACCAGTCGGATTCCTGTCATTAATGGGGTCATTGTCGCCCACACCCACGCCCAGGCCGAGGCGCGCTGCGCCGGCGAAATCAACCGCGGCGTCGAATTTGCCCGGGCCGCCCTGGAGATGGCGACCCTGCACCGAAAGCTGAAATCATGAGCAAAGCCCAGTTCGCCCAACGCAAAGACGGCCGCGCCGCCGCCATGCAATACCTTTATGCCTGGAGCCTGAATGCGCCGAAAAACCTCGCCGAGGATCTGCGGGTGTTCTTCGAGAACATGGAGCAGCCGCGCGAGCACTATGCCTTTGGCGAGGAATTGATCCACGGCGTGATCGAACATGCGGCCGACATCGATGCGCGCATCAAGGCGCTCGCGCACAACTGGGAGTTCGACCGCATCGCGCGCATCGACCTCGCGATCATGCGGCTGGCGATGTTCGAGATGATCCATCGCAAGGACATCCCGCCGGTCGTCTCCATCAACGAGGCCATCGACCTTTCGAAGCAATTTTCCAATGCCGACGCCAAGCGTTTCATCAATGGCATCCTCGACCGCCTGAAGGACCAGCTCGGCCGCGACGCGCGCAAAGCGGAGTAAAGCGCAAAGAGGATTAATGTGGAAATCAGGAAAGCCGGAAATGAGTGAGCTAGGGCACAGGGAACTGAGCAGCCGGGTGATTGAGGCAGCCATAGCGGTGCACAAATCCTTGGGACCTGGTTTTCTCGAATCGGTCTATGAAAACGCGCTTGGCATCGAGCTCCGGCGGTTGGGCATTCATTTCGAGCAGCAAAAGGTAATTGATGTCTTTTATCAGGGCGAAGTCGTCGGCCAGCACCGTTTGGATTTGCTCGTAGAAGGAGCTCTGCTGGTCGAGCTGAAGGCGGTCGCGGCCTTGGAGGATGTTTTTTTCGCCGTGGCCCGGGCTCAGATGCGGGCGGCGGACATACGCGATGGCATCATGCTTAATTTTGCCAGCATGCCGCTTACCATCAAGAGAGTCGGCCCAGGTTTGTATTCTGATTCCTGATTTCTAATTTTCCACATTGCATGTTCGGTCTGTTCAAAAAATTCAAAGCTGGGTTCGCCAAGACGGTCTCCACGATTGCGGCGCAGACCCACGGGTTGTTCGGCGGCCGCCGGATTGACGCGGCTTCGCTTGAAGAATTGGAGGAGGCGCTCTACACGGCGGACTTTGGCGTTGAAACCACCAGGGAGATTCTCGCTGAAATCAAGCAGGCTTATGGCAAGGACAAGGAGCTACAAGGCCGGCAGGCCGCCGAGATCGGTGCGGCGGTGCTGACCCGTGTGCTGGCGGGGGCGGAGGGTAAACTGGAAGGTGGGGACGGGCCGCCGGGCCGTCTCGGCGCGCCCGGCGGTCACGCCCTACCACCTAAACCCGCGGTCATTGCGATGATCGGGGTCAATGGCTCGGGCAAGACCACGACCACCGCGAAACTGGCCTGGCTGCTGAAACAGGAGGGCAAGACAGTGATCGTCGCGGCGTGTGATACGTTCCGGGCGGCGGCCGTCGAGCAGCTCAAAGCCTGGGCGACGCGGCTGAAGCTCGACATCGTCGCGAGCCACACCGGGGCGGATGCGGCGGCGGTGGCTTTTGATGCCTGGCAGGCGGCCAAGGCGCGCGGCAGCGATTATCTCATCGTGGACACGGCGGGCCGGCTCCACACCAAGGGCAATCTCATGGAGGAGCTCGCGAAGATCCGCCGCGTGCTGCAGAAGCACGATGCGTCGGCGCCGCAACACCGCTGGCTCGTGGTGGACGGCTCGCTCGGCAGCAACTCCATCGAGCAGGCCAAGGTCTTTCACCAAAGCTTCGGCCTGACCGGCCTGATTGTGACCAAACTCGACGGCACCAGCCGGGGCGGCGCGATCGTGGGGATCTGGCGGGAATTGAAACTGCCGATTTACTTCATCGGGCTCGGCGAGCAGCCGGAGGACTTGCAGCCGTTCAGCGCGGACAGCTACGCCAAAGCCGTATTCGGCTTGGAAGTGGACTAGGTGGCGGAAGCCGGCTGGGCAGGGCTGCGGGCGAGGGCTTCTTGGATTTGGGCTTTCAATGCGGGGTCGGTCTGGCCGTTAAGCTGGAGCAGGATTTCTTCCAAGACGCGGCGGGAGGGTTTGCGCATTTTTAAGAAGAGCGGGAGCTCGGTGCGCAGCGCGGTCCAATTGGCGGCGTGGAGGTCGAGCCGGATCAGTTCGGTGAGGGCGGCCTGATTCTGGGGATCGCTGAGGGTGAGGCGGGCGAGCACGAGCCGGGCGGCATCCGGCACGCCCAGCAGGGCGAGCTGACGGGCGAGATAAAGCGCGTCGGCCGTGCGGATGCGGCCTTGGCTCAGGTAGGATTTCAGGGTGAGCTCGGCGCGCTCGTTCTCCTGCAAACCGTAAAGGGCGACGGCTTCCAGCGCGGCTACGGTGGTGGTGAAACCGGGAAGATTTTCTTCATCTTGGCGCAAGGCCATGATGGCGGCGGCCCGGGCGGCCTTGAAATCGAGGGCTTCGATTTCCGCCTGGATCAGCGCGAGGTTGAAGGCGTTGGGCGGATGCCGGTGGGCTTTGGCGAGGGCGGCGACACGTTGCACAAGTTTGCGATCGTTGTGGTCCACGCCAAACCACGCCAGTAACACGAGGGCGGACGGGTCGTCGGCAAACTCGGCCAGAAAACGGGCGATTTCGCGCTGCATGCCGCTGGAGTCGTTGCTGTCCGCCAAGGTTTCCAACAGATCAATGCGCGGACCGGGCGCATCGGGCAGTTTGAATTGCCGGAGCAAGGCCTGGCGCCGGGCCTCGTCGTGGCGACCGAGCTCCCGCAGGCGGTGGATCAGTTCGAGACTCAAGGCGTCGTTGCCGGGAAAACGCGGGATCTGTTCTGCCAGCCGGAGCAGAGCAAGATCTGGGTAGCCGCGTTCCCAATCGGTGCGGGCGAGGAGGAGCTGCCCCTCGGCGGCGGCGGTCAGGCCCCAGGTTAAGATCAGGCTTTCGACTTCGTCGTAACGGCCGCGTTGAAACCAAGCGGTGGCGGCTTGCAGCGCGATGAATTGATGGGTCAGGCGGGTGTCGGGGAGCGCGGGCAGGAGCTGGCGCGCCAAGGTGATGACCTGCGTGTCTTCCTGACTTTCGAGGAGCAAGGCGAAGGCGAGCTTGAGGTAGTCGAGATCATCGCGGGCGAGTGCGAGACCGTCGTTCAGCGTAGTGAGACCGAGGTCCACGCGGCCGAAACGCATGTAGGTGACCGCCAGCAGCCGGCGGCCGACAATATCGTCGGGCGCGCGTTGCATGCCGGCGATGAGGTGGGTGAGGGCCGACCGGTATTCCCGCTGGGCGAGGTCACGCCGCCCCAGCTCGATGTAGTGGCGGCCAAGTGCGGCCCGGTAATTATCCCAGCGTGAAGGCAGCACGAGATCGACATAGCTGATGCCGGGGACATCGCGCTGGTATTTGAGAAACGCCCAGATCGCGCCGGCCCCCAGCAACCAAGCGAGCAGACCGGCGGTGGTGAGGGCCAGAACGATCTTGCGCCAAAAAATATGGACGTAAATTTTTTGTTCGGTGACGACCCGGGCCCAAAACTTCCAGCGATATTCCGGCGCCGCGGGATTGAAGGGATCGTAGCTGGTTTTGCTGGTATCCATACTGCGTCAGGAACGGCGGCCGCGCTGCCAGCGGACGAAAATCAGGGCACCGAGGCCGGCGAGGGCGGCCCATGCGGCGGGCTCAGGCACCGGGGAGACATTACCGAGGGAGTCGATCACTGCACCGCTGGCATAACCATTGAAGCTGATATTGGCAAGTTGGCCGACAGTGAGGGCGGTGGCACCGGTGCCAAAGCGCAGAGTGTTCGAGCCCGTGGTGTAGTTGGCGATGGTGAGCGCGCCCGTCCAGCCGAGGGCGTGGCTGTCGGCAAAATACACAGCGGCGGCGGTGGAGCCGAAGTCGATGGTCGAGCTGGAGGCGAGCGTGAGCGGACCCGCGGTGCTGCTGTAATTGGCCAGATTGAATTGGCCGCCATCCAGGGTGAGGCCGGCGCTGGAGCCGATCTGATCGGTGCCGCCGAGCTGGAGCAAACCGCTGCCGCCGACCGTGATGCTGCCGGCGGAAATGGCGGTCGCGCCGCCAGTCTTGGCGAGCACGAGGGTGCCGTTGCTTACAGTGGTGTTACCCGCGTAGGTGTTGGTGTCGCCGCCGGACAACGTCATGCTGCCGCCGCCACTGAGCGTCAGGCCGCCGGCACCGGCGAGCACGCCGCTGTAACTGGCGGTGTCAATTTCGTTGAGCGTGAGCGTGTGGCCGGTGCCGAAGTTGATGGTGCCGCCGAGGCCGGAGAGCGAAGCGATGGTCTGACTGGTGTTGTCGAGATTCAGCGTGCCACCGTCGACGGTGAGTGTGCCCGTGCTGGCGAGTGCGGCGCCGGCCTTGAGGGTAAGCGTGCCGGCGGTGACGGTGGTGCCGCCGGTGTAGGTATTGGTGCCGCCGAGTTCCCAAGTGCCGGCGCCGTTTTTCTGGAGCGCGGTGAGGTTGACGCCGGAGTTGTCCACGATCGCGCCGGCGAGGGTGTTGGCGGCGGGGTTGGTGCCGGTGAGGAGCAGAATCTTAGAGCCGGCTCCCGTGGCGGTGAGGGCGCTGGTGAGCGTGAGTGCACCGGTGCCCGAGGCGTCGAGGGTGCCGCCGCCAGTGGTGCCGGCGAGTTTGATGACGCGATTGGAAGTATCGCCGGAACCGGTGTAGCGGAGGGTGCCGGTGGTCGTGGTGCTGCCGAGGGCGATGGTGCCGTTGGCGGCGGTGGTGGGGGCACCGAGCGAGGAGCTGGCTGAAAGATTGGCGAGCTTGGCAATTTCGACGGTGCCTTGATTGATGGTGGTGGGCCCCGTGTAGGTGTTGGCCGTGCCGGTGAGGCTGAGGGTGCCGTTGCCCGCCTTGGTGAAGCCGGCGGTGTTGCTGAGAACGCCGGCAAAGGTGGTGGTGCCGGTGTTGTTTAAGGTGAGCGTGCGGCTGGTGGTGCCGAGGTTGAGGTTGCCGTTGAAGACCAGATCGGAATTGCCGGCGATGGTGGAACTGACGGTGAGCGAGATGGCGTTGGCGAAAGTGCGGGTGGTGCCATCGCCTTGGATCGTGCCACCGGCCAGCGTGAGGGTGCCGGTGCCCAAGGCGGTGTCGCTGCCGACCGCGATGGTGCCGGTCGTGAGCGTGGTGGGGCCGGAATAGGTGTTGGCTCCGGAGAGTGCGAGGGTGCCGGTGCCGGCTTTGCTGATGCCACCACCCGTGGAGCTGATGACGGCGGAGACGGCGAGGTCTGCGTCGGCGGTGGTGGAATTATTGATCGTGAAGGTGCGGTTGGAGGCACCGAGCGCGAGCTGGCCGCTGAGGGTGGAGCCAAGCGGATTCCCCGTGTTGGTGAAGGTGACGTTGCCGGCCAGCGTGAGGGTGCCGCTGCCGGTGCTGATGCCGGCGGCGCTGGTTGCATCCGTGCCGGCCGCGCCGCCGAGGGAGAGGGTGGTGACCGTGGCGTTCTGGCCGTTGAGATCGAGGAGGGCGGTGCCGCCGGCGGTATTCGTGGCGACGGTGAGAGCGGAGTTGGCCAACGTGCCGCCGAGGTTGAGTGCGAGGGTGCCGTTGTTGACCGTGGTGGCGCCGGTGTAGGTATTGGCGCCGGCGAGGGCCCAAGTGCCGGTGCCGGTCTTGGTCAGAGAAGTGGCGGAACTGGAGTTGACGATGGCGCCCTGAAGTTCGTTGGCGGCGGTGCTGGTGCCAGTGAGCGTGAGGGTTTTCGCGCCCGCGCCGGTGGCGGTGAGCGCGGAAGTAAACACCAGTGCGCCAGCACCGGAGGCATCCAGCGTGGCGCCGCCGGTGGTGCCGGCGAGATTGATGACGCGGTCGGAAGTGTGACCGGTGCCGGTGTAGGCCAGCGTGCCGGCCACGGTGGTGGCGCCGAGATGGAGAGTGCCGAACCCGACGGTCGTGGGTGCGCCGAGCGCACTGGCGCCGCCGCCGACATTTGCGATGGTGTCGAACTCCAACGTGCCGGCGCTCACGGTGGTGGTGCCGGTGTAGGTGTTGAGGCCGGTGAGCGTGAGCGTGGACGCGGCGGTGGCTTTAACCAAACCGAAGTCGCCCCCGGCGCTGCTGATGACCGCGGAGACGGTGAGGTCGGAGGCGGCGGTCGTGGAGTTGCCGATGGTGAAAGTGCGGGTGGCGGCGCCGAGGTCGAGTCCGCCGGAGATGACGGCGCCGAGCGGATTGTTAGTGGCGGTAAAGGTAACGTTGCCGCCCAGCGTGAGGATGCCGGTGCCGGTGGTTACGACGGCGGCGCTGGTAGTCGTGGTGCCGGCGAGAGTCAGGGCCGCGATCGTGTCGCTGAAATTATTGAGATCGAGCGTGGCGGTGTTGCCGGCACCAGTGGCGTTGAGGCTGACCGCGGTGTTGGGCAGGACGTTGGCGGCGCCGAGGCGGAGCGTGCCGTTGGTGATCGTGGTGGCGCCGCCGTAGGTATTGGCGCCCGAGAGAATCAGTGTGCCGGCCCCCGTCTTGGTGAAGGAGCTGAGGGTGGAGGTGCCGCCGTTGGCGATCACGCCGCTCACGGTGACATCACCACCGGTGGCGTTGAGGGTGAGGGCGTAGCTGGTGGCGGAGTTGGAGAGATTAATCGCCGAGAGAGTGGTGGCAGCGGAGTTGGTGACGTTGAGCGTGACGCTGGCGGAATTGGTCTGGGTGCCGGATAGCGTGAGCTCGGAAGTGCCGCCAATCGTGGAACTGACGCTCATGGTGCGGGCGTTGGTCAAGGTGCGGGCGGTGCCGTCGCCCGCGAGGGTGCCGCCGGCCAGCGCGAAGGTGCCGGCGCCCAAGGCGGTGTTGCTGCCGACGACAAGGGTGCCGGCGGAGAGGCTGGTGATGCCGGAGTAGGTGTTGGCGTTGGTGAGCGCGAGGATGCCGGCCCCGGCCTTGGTGAGACCGGCGGTGTTGCTGAGGACACCGGAGAGCGTGGTGAGGCCGGTGTTGGTGACGGTGAGGGTGCGAGTGGTGGTGCCGAGGTTGAAGTTGCCGGCGAGCGTGAGGTCGGAATTGCCGCTGATGGTGGAGTTGGCGCTGATGCTCAGGGCATTGGCGAGCGAGCGCGCCGTGCCGTCGCCGCGGAGCACGCCGGCACCGAAGGCGAAAGTGCCGGCGCCAAACGCGGTGTCGCTGCCCGCGACGAGCGTGCCGGCGGAAAGCGTAGTGGTGCCGGTGTAAGCGTTGGCACCGGAAAGTTCCCAAGTGCCGGCGCCGGATTTGGTGACCGCGACGGTGCCGGTGCCGTTGGCGATGAAACCGGAGAGTTCGTTGGCGTCGGTGTTCGTGCCAGTGAGCGTGAGGGTTTTGGCGCCGGCTACGTCGCCCGAAATAGCGCCGGTCAGCACCAAGGCGCCAGTGCCGTCCTGCTGGAGCGTGCCGCCACCGGTGGAGCCGGCGAGGGAAAGACCGCGGTCGCTGGTTTCCCCCGCGCCCGTGTAGCGGAGCGTGCCGGCGACGGTGGTGTTACCGAGTTTGATCGTGCCGTTGGTGCCGAGCGGGCCGGCGTTGCCCGTATTGGCGAGGCGGGTGACGGAGATCATGCCAGCTTGAATGTGCACCTGGCCCGTGAAGGTGTTGACGCCGGTGAGATCGAGGCGGCCCGCGCCGGTCTTGAGTAGGCCGGCGCTGGCGGACTCGGAGATGAGGCCGGAAATGACGGCATAGTCGGCGGTGCTGCCGGTGTTGTCGGCGACGTTGATGGTGCGGTTGGCGGACCCGAGGGAAAAGTCGCTGGTCCAGGTGACGACGTTATCGGCCAGCGAGGAGCTGAGGATCAAAGGCGCGGCGTTGATGAGAAAATCGGTGATGGAAGCCCAGATCTCAGTGCCGGCGAAACCGACGCTGAGGGCGCCGCCGTAGGCAGCGAAGCCGCCGCCGCTGGCACCCGAAAACTGCACTTGATCGCTGCCGGTGCCGAGGGTGCGGCTAAAAGTGCCGGAGGTGCCAAGCACGCCGCCGCTGAGCACCAGTTTGGCGCTGGAGATCGCGCCGCTGCCGCTGAGGTGGAGGCCGCCGCCGCTGATGGTGGTGGTGCCGGTGTAAGTGTTGGCGCCGGTGAGGAGCCAGTTACCCGCGCCGGATTTGGTCAGGGACGTGGCCCCGCCGCTGCTGTCGGGGATGATGCCTTGGATTTCGTTGGCGGCGATGCGGGTGCCGCCGAGGGTGAAGGTCTTGGCACCGCTGCCGGTGGCGGTGAGGTCGGAAGTGAGGGTGAGAGTGCCGCTGGCGCCGGAAGCGTTGAGGGTTGCGCCGCCGGTGGTGCCGGCGAGGTCGATCACGCGGTCGGATGTGTGGCCGGTGCCGGTGTAGTTCAACGTGCCGGCGGTGGCGCCGCTGCCGATCGCGATGGTGCCGTCAGCCACGGTGGTGGGCGCTCCAATAGCACTCGACGCGGCGTTGACGTTGGCGAGTGAATTGATCGACAGCGTGCCGCCCGCAATAGCCACTGGGCCGCTGAAAGTGTTGGCGCCAGAGAGAGTCCAGGTATTGCCGCCGGACTTGGTGAGGCCGCCGCTGCCGCTGATGATGCCGGAGAGCGTGCCGGCTCCGGTGCTGGTGCTGCCGAGCGTGAGGAGGAAACCGCCATTATTGACGGTGCTCGCGATGGTGAGCGCGCCGGTGCTCTTGGTCTCGAAAGTGGCGGCGGCACCGAGCGCGAGCGAAAGTGTATTCGCGATCGTCTGGGCGGAGTTGTCCTGCTGGCTGATGCCTGACGCGCCGAGGGTCAGGACGGGGCTGCCGGTGCCGCTTAGTGTAAAAGCGCCGGCAGTATTGGAGAAGCGGAGCCCCGCCATGCTGCGCGATGCGCCGAGGTTGGGCTGATTGGTAATCGTAGCCGTGGCGAAATTCGCGATGTTGGTGGTGAGGTCGTCAGCGGGCGCGGTTCCGCCGGTCCAATTGCCACCGGTGACCCAATCGGTGCCGGTATTGGCCCATGATATCACCGTCTGGGCCGGTAGCCGCACCAGGGAGTTCAGCCCCAAAACGAGCAGCAGTCCTGCCCGAGCCAAATTAAATTGGGCGGAGTGAGGCAGGAGGCGGTAGAATACGGAACGAGTTGCGGTCAAATGAGTGGTAACGTGGCTAGCCTAGTTGAAGAGTTAGACTAGGGGTTCAACCCTATTTCGTCAATGGTTTGCGAAAACAGGCGGCTGAATAACAAAAAACCGACTTCTAGGCGGGTTTACTAAGGAAAGTGCCGCTCGCGTCCAAAACACGAACCGCAATCCTGCGACGCCCCTCAATGGTTGTTGGCGGTGGCTGGCGCACCGAGCAGCCGAAGCTTGAACAGCCACCATGTGCGGTCGCGTTTTTCGATGCGGCCGAGCAGTTCGGTTCCGATCTGCAGCTTGGCGCGCGCTTCGGGCTCCACCTGAAAGTCCATGCTGCCGGCGCGCATCACTCCGGGAATTTCTTCGTATTTCAGAACTACAAAGCTGCTGCGCACGGCGGTGATCACGCCCTTGACTGGATAACCGCGGGTGGCACTGGCGTCCTGCTCATCGCAGGGAATGCAGGGCTTGCGTCCGGCGAGAGCGGAAAGATCCGGCAGGGTAACGCGCAGGGTTTCAATGCCCCCGGATGCTCCCTCGCGGGTGTAGGTCACCAAGATCTGCGCCGGTGAACTGTCGTAGTCCTTCAACAAGGCGATGCGGGGAAAACCGACGATGGCGGCCACTTTTGTGGTGGCGAGCAGGACGGGTGGATTGAGTTCGTCGGCCGGGGAAATCCGGCGCAAATAAAGTCCGGCTTCGTTTGCTTCACCGCCTTCGACCCAGGTGACGAGGCGCGAACCATCGCGTAGCAAGAGCGTGTCCACCCGGCCGAGCGGATGGCCCTCGTCAATGCGCAGCGCCAGCGTGAACCTGGCGCCGGCGTCGGGCGACGCGGATGCGAGCACGCGCGGGTCATTGTCCGCGGCAGTGAACCAGGCGGCGGATACATTGCCGCCGTGGCTGGCGAGTTGCGGACCGTTGACCGGACAACCGTTGATGTGCCAGTCGTCGTTGCTGAGGATGTGGGGCGATGCCCAATGATCATGGTGAAACCGGGCGGTGTAGATGTCACGCACCTCGCCTGCGCGGCGGGCCCGGTAGATGAGCAGGGCGCTGCCGTCGGGAAAGGCGGTGAGTTCGGTGTGGCAGCAATCACAGACGGAATCGTCTACAAGCATATCGGGGCCGTTGGCCCCGAGAATGCGCGCATAGAGCCGGGTGGGGTTGCCCGCGGGTTTGTCGCGGCCATCGAGCCACGCGGCCAGCACGCGACCGTCGGCCAGTGCCTGCACGGAGACAAATTCGGCCGCGTCGCTTTCCTGTGTCAGCAGCGCCGGCGGGCTCCACGTCGCGCCGGCGTTCGTGCTCTGCCTGAACCATGCCGTGAAATTACTGACGTGATGATGACCGGTGCCGGCGGCTGCGGCGTGGGCGGACGCAGGGCTATTCACGAACCAGACGGCGGCGAGGTGACCATTGTCCTGCGCGGTCAGCGCGGGGAAATCCGCGTGGCTGTCGAACCAATCGGAACCCTGCGCGATCACGTGCCGCTGGCCCCAGTTTCCCGTGGTGGAATCGAACCGCGCGAAGCAGAGCGCAGTGACGTTATCCGCGGCCGGTTGGAGCCAGCTCAGATAAACGGAGCCACCGGATGTGCGCACCAAGGATGAGCCCATGGCCCCGGGACCGGCGGGATTCGTAAGTGGAGAAAGGGTGTAAGAGCCGGCGGAGGAAACTGGCAGGGGCTGCCAGTTTTCATCGGTGAGTTGCACGTTTTCCAAGTGCCAGTCGCCGCGGGTGCCCTGCATGGTCGCAGTGAGATGAGTGCCCGGCGTGAGTTGCGGCAGCACGGCATCGTCCACGTTGAAGGCCATCGTCATCGCTCTCATGAAACCGGGGATGGCCTCATGCTGCACCATCACGAGTTTTTGCTCGGCGAGCACGCGGGTGACCACACCGCGCAGGGGATGCCCCGTTTCGGCGGCACCCAAAATCGGGGCGGCGGCAAACAGGAGCAGGAGCAAGCAGCGCGAGAACATGGAAGGGAGGGTAATCATATTATCCGGTGGGCTGAAATCTCAAAGGGATGTCACGGATATCACCAGCGATGTTCCATGCCGACGTAGCAGCCGCGCCCATCGCCGGGGAGAAACTGGGCTTGATCGGTGCCGGCGGCATTCTCGATGACGCCGGTGGTGGTGGTGTAGTTTTTAGCAAAGACGTTCCGGATCTCGACGAACCAGGAAAACCCTTCGGTGCGGCGCCGGCCGAACCGGAAGCCGGCGATGGCGTAGGCGTCCGCCGCATAGGTATTGCGGAAATCGATGGAGGTTTTCTGCGGTGCCCATTGCCAGGTCGGGCCGGCATACCAGCCGGAGGCGGCTTCCCAGGTCAGCTCGCCGTTGATGAGATGGGGCGGCAGGCCGGCGAGGACGTTGTTGCCATAGCGCGGGTCGGCATCGAAACGGAAGCGCCCATAGGTCCACGCGCTCCGCAGCACGAGCCGGTGGGCGGGTGTGGTGGAGGGCGACCAATCGCCGCCGAGCAGATCGATCTCAGTCGCGAATTCGATGCCGGCGTGGGTGGTGGCGTTGGCATTGACCGTGGCCGCGGGTGTCGCGGGATTGTTGTCGTCGTCGAGCGTGAGCAACTCATGGCGGAGGGCGGCGCGATAGAGCGTGGCGTCCCAGCGGAACGGACCGCGGAAACCGCGCGTGCCGATTTCCCAAGTGGTGGCAGTCTGCGCCGCGCGGGCGGTGTTGAGCGTGAGTGTCTCGCTAAAGGAGGGCGGTTCGTAGCTGCCGGAGACGTTGGCGAAGACCTGCACGTCCCGGCCGTCCCAGCGCAGGCCGAGTTTTGGCATGACGCGGTGGTAATTCAGATCGTAGTCCGGCGTGGCACCGAGGGTCTGATCGTTCTCGCGCTCGTTGACCGAGGCACTCGCGCCGAGAATTATTGTAAAACCGCGGCCCAGCGCGAGCTGGTCCTCGGCGAAAGCCTCGAGGTTCGCCGCGGTCTGGATGGCGGAGGCGACGAGCGCACCACGTTTCCCCGCGACATTGACGAAGTTGGCCGCATGTAGCACGCCGCGCTGATAGAGCAGGCCGGCACGCAGCCGGTTGGCCCGGTCGGCAAAGTCAGAATTATGGGTGGCGATGGTGCCGAGCAGCAGGTCGTTGGAGCGCTGGTCGATCACCTGAAAAATCGGATGATCGAGATCCTTATAATTCCACGCGGCCGTGAAGTCCCACGCGGTGGAACCGGTGGTGAGGGTGGTCTTGCTGGCGACACGGAACAGGTCGAAGTTGCGATGCTGGTCGAGTGCAAGGTTGCCGGCGGCGGCCTGCGTCGGATCGGCCGCGAGTTGGGCCTTGGTGAGATTGCCGGGTAACTCCGAATCCGTGCGCACCGTTGTGATGTAAAAGCGTGTCTCGGCATCCGCGGAGATACGCCAACCGGTATTGGCGAAGAGCCGCTGGTTTGATTGGGCGGCGTGAGCGCGAAAACCAGTCTGCGACTGATGCGTGAACGACGCATAGGCATCGAGATCGCCGCGAGCTGCGCCACCGGCGAGACTGGCTTTCAGGTAAGCCCATGAACCGGCTTCGACCCGGGCCAGAAAGGGAATTGTTTCACGGCCCGTGCGGGAAACGTAATCAATGGCGCCGCCGAGCGTGGAGGCGCCGGCGGCGAGGGCATTGCCGCCGCGCCAGACGTTGATGTAGGCCGCACTGAGGGGATCGAGGGCCTGCATGTCGAAGCTGCCGTCGGCGAGATTGAGCGGCACGCCATCCTGCAGAATGCGCAGGCCGCGGCCATGGAACGTGCGCTGGAGGCCCGAGCCGCGGATGGAGAGGCGCGCTTCGTCGGAACCGAAGCGCGAGAGCGCGATGACGCCCGGCGAGAGCGCGAAGGTGTCGTCCACGGTGGAGGCCCGGCCGCGAAGAAAGCGATCGGCGGCGATGGTCTCGACGCCGCCCGGAGTAAAGCGGAGTTCAGCAGAAGCGGCATCCAAGGCGGGCACGGTGAGCGGCGCCGGCCGACTGGCCGTCACGTCCAGCCGGTCCAGCTGAATCGGGGCGGGATCAGTCGCGGCCGCGAGGGACAACGTCGCGGTGGCGAGGCCGAGGTTGAAGGTGCGGAATAAAAATTTGAAATTCATGGTAAGCGTGCAGGTTCGGGAAAACACGTGGTGCGGACATGCGGCCGCAGGCACGGGTCGCCACAACGGGCGAACAGGAGTAGAAAAACCGCGACGCAATCAGCGTGGGCGCGGCTCGACGGAGGTCGCTGCCGCTCAGCAGCGCGGCGGTGGCACGGGCACCCGCTCGGTGCGAATGAGGCCGGCGGCGTCAACGCCACCCGGCCAGGCAAAATCTGGAACGATCACGAAAAATTCCTCGGGCACCTGGCAGGCGAGCAGGATTTTTTCCTGGCTGCGTTCAACCTGCTGGGCGGGCTGGCTCTGTTTCGCGTCGTCCACCACGGAGCAAATTTCGCAGGGAGCGGAACCGTCGAAGGTTTTGGTGATGGCCTGCGCCAGCGGCATGACTTGCGAGTAATCGTGCACCATCTTGCCCCAGGCAAACACCTGCACGACGTCCCACAGCGCGCCGTTGGCACAAAGCCAGGCGAGGCAGAGCGTAGAGATGGCGATGACACGGCGCACGTGACCAACGAAGTCAGCGCTGCGCGTTTTGCCAAGCGTGGATGGCGGCATCGACTCCGATATAAGTTTAACGCACGCGATCTTGAAGGAGGCGTGCTTCCGCGCGTTCAAGTTTGCGCAACCAGATCGAGAGGCCGAAGGCGCCGAGCAGGATGGGCACGCACGAGTAGAGCATGATGTTCCAGCCGTAGCTGAAGAGAAACCAGCCGGCGGAGAGCGAGGCGATGGCCTGGGTGCCGAATACCACGACATCGTTGATGGCCTGCGCCTTGAATCTTTCCGCCGGGCGGTAGGCGGTGGGGAGCAGTGCGGTGCCGCCGACGAACAGGAAATTCCAGCCGATGCCGAGCAGCACGAGACTGCCCCAGAAGTGCACCAGGTGCTGCCCGCGCAAGCCGATGAACACGACGGTGGCGAACAACGCCGCGCCGATCGCCAGCAATCGGCTGATGCCGAAACGGCCGATCAGCCAACCACTGACGAGACTTGGCGCGAACATGGCGACGATGTGACTTTGGATGACATGCTTGGTGTCATCGAGCCCGATGCCGCACAGCTCGTTCATGTTGATGGGTGTGGCGGTCATGATGAAACTCATGACGCCGAATCCGCTTGCGGCCGCGAGGGAAGCGATGAGAAAGCGCGGCGTGCGCACGAGGGATGACAAGGATCGCGCGGGTTCGGAATCAGTGGTGATGCGCCGGGGCGGTTCGCGGAAAAATTGAAATATGATCAAGCCGATCACGAGGAGACCGGCGACGAGAATGAATGAGCCTGCGAAGGGCTGGGGCAGCAGATCGCGTCCCAGGGCACCGAGTTCGGGTCCGAAAAACGCCGAGGCCAGCCCACCGGTCATGATGACGGTGAGCACCGAACCGTAACGCTGCGGATCATCCACGCTCTCGAGCGCCGCGAAACGCATTTGCTGCCAGAACGCGATGCCGATGCCCATGCCATAACCGCAGACCAGCAGCAGCAAAAAGGATTCGTGCATGGCGGCGGTGGCACCGAGCCCAATGGCGAGAAACGCGGCGGCAAAGCCGACGAGGGTGCCGCGCTTGCGTCCCCATTTTTGCAGGAGCAGCGGCACCCACAGCATCGATGTCGCCGTGCCGACGACAATCATCGCGGTGGGCAGCGTGGCGAGTTTCGGTGTCGGTGCGATGGCGGTGCCGAGCAAGCCCGACACCAAGGCCATCATTGAGACCGTGGACATGCCGATGGATTGCGTGGCCGCCAGCACCCAGACGTTGGCGGGCAGACGGGTGGAATGGGGCGGGGGCATGCGAGTGAGAACGGCTCAGCGAAGAGATTTCGCAAGGCCTAGCGCTGCCGCCGTTGCAGAACGGAGACGCCCACGAGTAGGACAAACGAGATCACGAGGAGCGTAGCGGCGAAGGCGTGCGCCGCCGGGTAGTTCAGCTTCTGCACCTCGTCGTAGAGGGCGATGCTGGCGACCTTGGTGACGCCCGGAATGGAGCCGCCGATCATCAGCACGACGCCGAATTCCCCAAGCGTGTGAGCAAACGCGAGCGTCAAGCCCGCCGCCACCCCATGTCGTGCGAGCGGCACATGCACGCGCCAGAACACGCGGCGCGGCGGGGTGCCGAGCGCAGCGGCCGCATCGAGCATCTCGCGCGGCACGCTGCGCAACGCGGCTTGAAACGGCTGCACGGCAAACGGCAGCGAATAGCACACCGAGGCAATCACGAGACCAGTGAAAGTGAACGCGAGGGGAGTGCCGAAAACGGAGTGCCACCAACTGCCGGGCGCATGCTGCGGGGAAAACGAGATGAGCAGATAAAAACCGATGACGGTAGGCGGCAGCACAATCGGCAACGCGACGAGGGCCTCGACCAACGGCATCAGGCGCCGGGGTGAGGTGTTGAGCCAGTGGGCCAGTGGCAGACCGATGAGGCCGAGGATGATGGTGGTGATGCCCGCGAGCTTCAGCGTCAGTCCAAGTGCCTGCCAGAGCGGCGCCGAGAGGCCGAGAAAAGTGGAGGCAGAATCAGGCACGGCGATCAGCTTGGGGCGCGGGCTGGCGGCCCGCAATCACGGTGGTTCAGGGTTCCCCGATGCGACCGGCGAGCTCGGGCTCGGCATAGCCGCAATCCTGCAGGATTTTTTTCGCCACCGGGGTGCGCAGAAAAGCCAGGTAACGCTGCGCGGCACGGTTTTTCCGGCCATGTTTGGTCAGCACGGCGCCTTGCGTCAGCGGCGTGGAGGGATCGAGCGCTATTTCGCGCCAGTGGCCAATCTCCCGAAATTTCGGTGATAACGCCAGCGACAGGGAAATAAAACCGGCGTCGGCCTCGCCGGCTTGGACTAAGCGGGCGACCTCCATGATGCTCTCCGCGACGGTGACCTTGGGCAGGGCGTCGAGCCAGGCACCGGAGCGGATGAGGGCTTGGCGGGCCGCCCGGGCGTAGGGCCCAGTCTCGGCGTTCGTGAGGGCGAGTTGTTTGACCTGTGGGTTGCGGGCTACGCTCGCCAGGGTGGAAAGCTCCAAGTCGGCGCGGGCCGTCCAGATGACCAACCGGCCGACGGCAAACACGGTCAGGCTGTCGCCGTCCGCCAGTCCGGCGCGCACCAAATCACGGGGATGGTCGATGTCGGCGCAAAGAAACACGTCGCAAGGACTGCCGCGCAGGATCTGCGTGACGAGCTTGTCGGACTTGTCGAGGGTCAGCTTGAGCTCCACGCCGGGTTCCTGGGCGTGGAAGGCGACATTGAGTTGATCCAGCGCGAAGAACAGGTTGGCGCTGGCTGAGAGGGCGAGGGATTCGCCGGCTTGGGCGCTGGCGAGGAGGAAAAACCAGATGAGCGCGGAGCGAAGCATGGAGGCAAAGTGATAGGGTGCGGCTGGCTGCCAACTTAAAAGCACCCGGCGGCGAATCAGGGATGCATCGCGGGTAAAACGGGGACCGGCGGGCCATAGCCGAAACGCGCGAAGACCCCGCGCGCGGTCGGGCTGAGCAGGAATTCGAGATAGCGCCGGGCGGCGGGATTGGCCGCGCCGCGCCGCGTAAGCACCGCGCCTTGGGTGAGCGGGGCGTGCAGTCCGGCCGGCACCGCCAGCCAGCGGCCTTTTTCGGCCAGCTGGGGTGAGAGCACGAGGGACAGGGCAACGAAACCGAGGTCGGCGTTGCCCGAGGAAACGAACTGGGCGGTTTGGGAAATGTTTTCGCCCGTGACGAGCCGCGGCTGCACTTCCGCCCAAACGCCGAGCTGGGTGAGCGCCGCTTGGGCGGCGCGGCCGTAGGGCGCGGTGGCGGGATTGGCGATGGCGATTTTTTTGACCGAAGGCTGGCGCACGGCAGTCGCAAGCGCGGTGAGCTCCAGTCCGGGCTTCGTGGTCCACAGCACGAGCTGCCCGGTGGCGAAAGGGGTGAGGGAGTCGGCGTCGGCTTGGCCGGCCTTGATCAAGGCCTGCGGGTAGTAGAGATCGGCGGAGAGGAAAACGTCAAACGGGGCGCCATGGGTGATCTGGGTGACGAGGCTGCCGGACGCGCCGAGGGTAACGTTGATCGTGGTCTCCGGCTCGAGCTGCTTGAACGCGGCATGCAAGGCGTCGAGCGCGTAAACCAAGTTCGCCGCGGCGGCGACCGAGAGGGTGGCGGCGGCGGCCGGCGTTTGCATCAGCAAGCAGGCCAGGAGTAGTCGGGCAAAATTCATGAAAGGTGCCGGGCCGAGGAGCAGTGAAGTTGGTCGCAGCGCACGTGCGGAAAGTAGGGGATGGCCGACGGGTGGCAAGCGGCGTGCGGTTCGGGACTGGCAACGACGGCATGATTCATTTTGGTTGGGGCCATGTCACCGCCTGCGCAAAACCTGCCGCCCGTCACCGTGCTCTGCGGCTTCCTCGGGGCAGGCAAGACGACGCTGTTGCGGCACCTGCTCGGTCAGGCCGCAGGGAAAAAATGGGCGGCAATCGTGAATGACGTGGCGGCGCTCAACATTGATGCGCAGTTGGTGGCCGAGGCGGGAGCGGGCAAGGTGATCGGGCTGGGCAACGGCTGTGTGTGCTGTTCGGTGCGGGACGAACTGGCCGAGACGATCGCGGAGCTCGCGGCGACGGGCAGTTACGACCACATTTTCGTGGAGACGACCGGCGTGGCGGAACCGCGGGCGATTGCCAATTTGTTCATCCGGAGGAATGCCTTTGGGCGCAATCTGGCGGCTTTTGCCCAGTTGCAGGCGTTGGTCACCGTGGTTGATGCACCCGCTTTTCTGGCCCAGTGGGCGGCCAGACCGGCGGAGCCGCCGCCGGGCAGGATCAAGGCGCCGCTGGAATTGATGGTCGAGCAGGTGGAGACGGCGGACGTGCTCGTGCTCAATAAATGCGACGGCGTGGACGCAGCGGGGCTGGCGCGATTGGAAGGGATACTGCGCGGCTTGAATGCCCGCGCGGAAATTTTTCGCACGGAGCAGGGTCAGTTGCCGGCCGAGGTGTTGTTGGATCGGCGGCGATTCGATGCGCAGGAAACCCTGCGGGCGGCGCGTTGGATTCAGGTGCTGGGCGGTGGAGCGGCGCGCCCGGCGGTCTCACCCTACCTCGAAGCGGGCCAGCGGCCCGCGCTCCCACATGAGCAGGATTACGGCATCACCAGTTTCGTGTATGAGGCGCGGCGGCCGTTTGCGCAGGAAAAATTCCTAGGGATGTTGCGGGCAGGTCTGCCGCCGGAGCTGTTGCGGGCGAAGGGATTTCTTTGGCTGCAGGAGCGGCCGGACGACATCGGTTTTTTATCCATCGCCGGAGGGCAGGTGCGGCACGATTTTATTGGCACGTGGGTGGCGGCATTGCGGGAACGCGGGGTGATTACCGCGGCGGAAATTCCGGAAGCGGCGCGGACCAAATGGCAGGAGCCGCACGGTGACCGCCGGCAGGAACTGGTTTTTATCGGTGCCGGTATGGATGAACCGGCGCTGCGCGCGGCATTGGATGGCGCACTATTGGCGTAAAAATCAGGAATTGGCCACGGAGACGCGGGGGTGGATTTTTTGGATCCAGCGGTTTACGCAGTTAAAGTTTGAATTCTGGATCTTGAACTTGGGTTCAATCACCGAGCAATCGCTCATAGGGGCATCCCAGCGCCTTCCTGATTCGCCGCAATGTGGAAATCAGGATGGTGATCTGGCCGGCCTCGATTTTCTGGATCACACGCGGGGATAAGTCGGCCAGTTCGGCCAGTTTTTCCTGGGTCAGGCACGCAGCCTTACGCTCCGTCCGAATATTCTCCCCAACCGTTTTCAGCCATTTGTCAGTTCCCTTCTTATGCACGACTCATTAGGTCGTATTTTAAGTTTGACCAACACGACCCGACGGGTCGTTTTTAGTTGCGTCATCGCTCCTGAAATTCTGTTTGCCTTTGCTCTTACCCCTGTGCCGATTTGTTATGTGAAGTCTCCCCGCTTCCAAATCTTGCTGTCTGTGGCGATGGTGTGTGCATGGAACCCGGCGACAGTGGTGGCGCAGACGCTGTCGGATGGAACGGTGCTGCGGGTGCAAGCGACCCGGCAACTCAAGGTAGGGAAGGACACGCTGATCTACAACCGGGTGGCGCGGCCGGTTGTGCCACCTTCGCCGCCGGCAACTGTCATGGAAGTGGTATCGGCGCCCGATGAGGCGGAAGCCAAGCTGCGGCAGGTGTTTCTCAGCCTGACAGCCTACGTCTATGATGGAGTTACCGAATTGGTCTGGATCGAGCCGGAGAGCGAAGGTGAACGGGTGCACCGGGCGTTGAGCAATGTGGATTTCAACCACTTTCCGATGCAGTTCGACTATCGCACCGGGGACACGCACTACGCGGTCACGGTGATGACGTTTAATTTCGGCGCTGGCTTGCCCGCGGATTTGACGCGAACCGGAGCACACGCGGCCGTCTTGGCGGCATTGCGCGGGAAGCCCGGCTATGACTTCGTGGAAGTGACGGACGGCGGTGCGGCGATGAGTGCCACCGACTTCGAACTGCTCGATGTGTTGCACGCCTATTACGCGGTGAACCGGGTGCAGATGGCTGCGGTGGCGGAGCAGCAAGCGCAGCGAGCGACGGCCGAAGCGCAAAAGTTGCAGGAAGAGGCGCTCAAACCGAAGACGATCACGGTCAGCTACTGGCGGGAAGAAGCCCCCACGGCTGCGCCATGATCAAGCGCATCATTTGCCGGATGGTTTTGTTCGGGAGCATTTTGTCCATCATGGCCGTGGGCCAGACGGCAACCGATGATCCGGAGCCCGGACTGCGGGCCGAGGTGCATCCGACGATTGCCGATTCATACCTGCTGTCGTGGTGGGGCAAGAGCGGGCACACCTATTTTCTCCAGCATTCCACCGACCTGACGGCTTGGACGAATCTGGATTTGATGGAAACGGGTGAAGACGCAGTGATGAGCTATGGGTTCACCAGCACGGCGGTGGCCGATTTCTGGCGGGTGAGTTGGATCGATGAGGCTCCCGTCGATCCGGATAACGCGGATTTTGACGGCGACGGCCTGACCAATGCCGAGGAACTGGCGACGACGCTTACCGATCCGCTCAAGCGCGACACGGATGGCGACGGGCTGCCCGATGGCTGGGAAATCATGCATGGGTTTGATCCGCTCATCGCCGCTACGAGTGAAGAACTGGCCGGGGATGGCGACAGCGACGGCCTCAACCTTTTGCAGGAGAGCCAGGCTGACACCGATCCCACGGAGCTCGACACGGATGGCGATGGCATGCCGGACGGCTGGGAAGTGCTCCATGACCTGAACCCCGTGGCCAACGCGGACGCTGCGGCAGATGATGACGACGACGGCGTCAGCAATTTGCAGGAGTTCCTGAACGGCACCGATCCACGCGACTACTTCGACGGTGACCTGCGGCTGACCGCACAAAACTCCGGGCGGCCGGGCGAGGACGACGTGCTCGTCGTCGACGTGAAGCAGGACGATGGCGCGCCGTGGGTTAATGCCCCGGTCACGTTCCGGGTGGCTGCGGGTGAACGGCGGATCTCCGCCACGCTCGGTGGGCCGACCTATGCGGACAGCGTGCTGGTGCACACGGATGCCAACGGCCAGGCCAGGGTTTATCTCGAACCGCTCGCCCCATGACGTTGACCTCCCTACTGGGCCGTCTGGCTGTCGTTGGCCTGCTAGTGAACGCCATCCCCGCGATGGGCGCGGGGCGCGGCCGCGTGGTGGTCGATGCCGGCCAAGGCGGGATCGAGTTCTCGTTTCCCGCCCAGTCCGGCTTTTCGAGCTACGCGGTGGTGGCCTTGCCCGCAGGTTATCTGCCTCTGGCGCTGGCCGAGGGCGGTGTGGTGTTGGCCGAGGATCAATCCACCGGCGAAAAGAAACGTTGGATCAATGGGACCTTTTATACGGTGCCCCTGCCACCGGCGGAAGGAGGTGCGGTGACCTCACTCATGAACCGCCGCGGCGAGGTGCTGATCGATTACGTTTCTGGCGACCATACGATCAATGCTCTGGTCACGCGGAATAACCTTTTGCGGCCCATTGCATCCGGCCCCTACCACGAGGATAGCATCTCGGCCATTTCCAACCGCTTTGCGGTGGGCACCAGCCAGACCGGTGAAGGGACTTATTTTGACGAGGACCACCAGGAGGACTTGCCCTATGCGAGTTTTTCCGGGGCCCTTTGGAATTTGGCGAAAACCCCGTCAGCGGTCGGCGGCTCCTTTGGCCATAACAGTCACATTCCCGTCGTGCCGTATGCGGTGAACGACAACGGCGATTACCTCGCGGATCACTACGACAATCAGGGCAACTGGCTCTACACTTCGCTTAACGGGCAGGAGCTCGATTTCGGGGTCTTTGGGCTGAACAACCACGGCGCGCTCCTGTGCGAGCGCCAGATCTCCGGCGGCGCATGGCGTTTCGGCCTTTGGGACGGCGCGGACTTTTTTCCCGTGGGTGATACCGCCGACTGGCCCATGGCATTAAACGACAGTGGCGACCTCCTCATTGACCAGTCGGACGACAAGGAGATGCTCTGGCGCTTTGACCTGGATGGCGCCGGGCAAGCGACTTACACGGGGGTGGACTTGGAAGCCGCGGCGGGGAGAAGTTTTGACGCTTCGGTGCAGATCGCCAACGATGGGATCATCCTCATGAATGCCAGCACCACCGGTGAACAACCCCAGCCCTACCTGCTGGTGCCGGCCGGACTGGCGGTGGATGCCGACCGCGACGGGGTGATCCAAGGTGCGGCCGGTGACACCACTTCGGCAGAGGCACCCTTCAGGTTTTGGGTCAATGATGATGATGACGCCATAACCGGTTCGTCTGATTCGGATCGGATTCCAAGGCAGTCGCAGGACTGGACGGATCATAGGATCGAATGCGAAAGAGACTTGGAGGATTTTGCCCGACTTCAGATTTATACACAGGGACTCAATGAGGCGTTTAAAAACGGCGACCTTCATTTGGGCCTCAAATGGACCAATACAACGGGCACACCGGCTATTCAGATTTTTAGGAACCGCGAAACCGATGGCGGCACCGGCTACCTGAACACAGCAAATAATCCCAACCTGCCACAGCAGCTCGTTCAATGGGCGGTCGTCGATGCAAGGACTGAATCGCAGGGACCAATCGCAGGCCAACGCACTATCGAGGGCAGCGGCGTGTTTATTCTCCCGAGTTCATTGTTTGCCAATCTTACGGATGCTCAACCGAAGACCCATTTGCTCTTTGAAGGCTGCAAGCCGGGCAAAGGTCAGCTCAAGCTCGTGATACTGAAAAAGGAGGGAGCGAATTACACCGAGATCGGCGAAGGTCCGGGCGTCTGGCTGGATCTGAAAAGCATCAAGTCGATGTATGAAGGACCGGGCACCACGTTTGAACAGCCTGCAGGGGAGACGTCGCAAGGCATTGTTTTCGTGCATGGCTGGAACATGTCGCCGGAAGGCTCCGTCAACTTTGCCGAGACGATGTTCAAGCGGCTATGGCATCGCGGCTTCAAGGGCCGTTTTGTCAGCCTGCGCTGGAACACGAATTACTCCGACGCATTCGATAACGTGCCGTTAATCGGTGAAGCGGTGGAAGGATACTTGGCGGACTACAACGGCAGCGAGCGCGTTGCCTGGCAGTCAGGTGCTATCGTAAAAGCCGCCGTTGACGGTCTCCCGTCGGGTTATTCGCGCAACATCGTCGCGCACAGCATGGGGAATATCATCGCTGGTTCAGCCCTGCTTGCCGGGGTCACCTTCGACAATTACGTGCTCATGCAGGCCGCCGTGCCGGCGAGCTGCTACGACGAGCGGGCACTCTTGCAACAGGCCGAACGGCCCTCGCCCGAAACCTACGCAGGCTTCCGGCCCACGTTTTGGGAGGCAGGTGTCTCGCCGGATGACGATCCTGTGCCTGAGACGAGGGCGCTGTCGTATCGCGGACGCTTGAGTGCCAGTGTTGGTAATCTGGTCAGCTTCTATCTGCCGGATGACCACGCCACCACCTACGCGTGGGAATTTAACAACGATCAGACCAAGCCGGTGGGTGGCTACGGATACACGCGGGGCGCTCCTGTTGTCCTGGGATCGCAACGTGCGATCTGGCGGCAGATCGGCACTGGGCTATCGGCTTTTCAGGACAGCCTGACAGATCCGTTCGTGGCGATGCCCTTTGTCTGTCGCTCGTGGAGCAAGGTCGTCGGTGCGGACAGCCGCACGGCGGGCGTGATTCAGAGTTCTTTTAATTTAAACTCCTCGCCCCTATTTTTTGATACGGAGCACAGCGCACAGTTTAACCGCAGCATTCAAGTCTTGAGGCCATTCTACGATGAGCTTCTCCGCCGGCTAGGAATGGAGCCTACACCATGAACCGAAAACGCGCTTTCATTGTTTTGGTCGTGCTCCTGTTAGTCGTCCTTGTCGGGCTGTGGAAATGGCCACGGTCTCAACCGACGCAATCGACACAGGATTCGGTTTCACCACAGCAGCCAGCAACGCCTGCGGTTTCGGCAACCAGTTCAGCGCAGGAGTCCACTCGGGGAGTAGTCATTCCTGATTTGCCGGGTGCGAATCTGACGCCTGAAGACAAAACGAAGATTGGTAAGATCGTGGAGGTTTTCAGTGCCCCCATCGATTTTTGGGGAAAGGTAATCGATCAGCACGGTGATCCTGTTCCCGGTGCAAAGGTTCACTACTCAGCTGCCGATAAATATTTTAAGGACGGCAGTAAGTATGAGGGAATTAGCGATGAACAGGGGCTTTTTTCCATCAACAATATCAAAGGCGCGGGCCTCTACGTCCGCGTCGCGAAAGAAGGATATTATCATGTAGACGATCAATCGGCGCGCAGCTTCGGGTATGGGATGCCAACCGGTGGAGCGCCGCCTTCAAAAGCGAATCCGGCGATCTTGGTGCTTCATAAAATGGGCGAGACGGAGCCAATGATTAAGTCGGTGGGCACTGTGCGACTGCCGCGCGACGGCACGCCGACAGAAATCACCCTGCGCAAGGAACGTCCGGTTGCGGTCGGCAGTGCGCGGGGCGATTTGCGGGTCGAGGTTTGGACCGACGACGCCAACAAGGACGAACATCGGCGATACGACTGGCGCTGTCGTGTCACTATTCCCGGAGGTGGTCTTTTCGAGCGGACAGGCCCATTTGATTTTGCCGCCCCCGCAGACGGCTACTCCTCGGTGTTTGAACAAGCAATGCCGAGGTCAGGTTCTCGGTGGACGAACAATCTCAAGAAAGAGTTTTTCGTGAAATTATCGGACGGGTGCTTTGCGCGCGTGCGTTTCGAGTTGGCCGCAGGTGGCGATCACTTCGTCTACTTGGAAAGCTTCCTCAATCCGAAGCCTGGCAGTCGCAACCTCGAGTTTGATCCGAAGCTGAACACGTCCAAGCCGTGACGCTCGCGTTGCTCGTTTGAAAGTGAGCGGCTCGCGTGCGCTCGCGAGCAACAACGCGGAACCAAGCGGCACGTCGCGCGCCAGTTCTGCGCCGAGCCTCCGAGCTGTCACGCGCCCTGCTTCCTCCCTCCACTTCGTTCCGGTCCGGTGGAGCGCGAGCGCGCACGCGTGGCGGCACACCTGCGCCACGCACCTGATGCGCGCCGGCGCGGCCGTCGTCTACGTGCAACACCTGCTCGGGCACCGCTCGCTCAAGACGACGCAGATTTACACCCGCGTCAGCATCGCCGACGTGAGCGCCACGGTGCGCGCTTCGCACCCGCGCGCATGAGCGCCGACACGCCCAAGCCGAACGAGTGGGCGGTGCTCGCGCACCGCCAGCGGCAAACGCTACTCGTGCGCGGCTACTCCGTGCGCACGCTCGCGACCGTCGCGACCTACGCGCGACGCTGGCAGGAGTTTTGCGCCGACGTGAAACTCGACGCGCCGGGCGCGGTTAGGGCCGAGCACGTCGCGGCGTTCCAAAAATGGCTCTGGCACCGGCCCACGGCACGCGGCGCGGTGCGCGGCATCGCCGGGCAAAACAACGTGCTCGCGTGGGTGAAAGGTTTTTTCGGCTGGTTGCAGGCCGAGGGCGTCTTAACCCGCAACCCGGCCGCGTCCGCCCTCTACGCGAAGCAGCCCGACCCTCTGCCCAAGGATGTGCTCACGCAGGCCGAGGCGGTCGCGATCCTCGCCGCGCCCGACGTGGCCACGCCTGCGGGCCAGCGCGACCGGACGATTTTGGAGACGATGTATGCGACCGGCCTGCGCCGCGCCGAGGTGCGCGCGCTCGGCACGGCCGACGTCGATCTCGAGGCCGAGGTCGTGATCGTGCGCCAGGGCAAAGGCGGCAAGGGCCGCGTCGTGCCACTCACGCGCACGGCCTGCGCGTGTCTGGAAACCTACCTGCGTGAGACCCGGCCCGCGCTGCTCGCCGGGCAGGACTCGCCCCGGCTCTTCGTCTCGCCGGTCAACCATCCCGGCGACGGCTTTTGCCTCGGTTATCACGCCCTCTCGAATCTGGTCCGCCGTTACGCGCAGGCGGCCGGGGTCAAAAAGAAAGTCACGCCGCACCTGTGGCGGCACACCTGCGCGACGCATCTTTTGCAGAACCGCGCGAACGTCCGCCACGTCCAGGAAATGCTCGGCCACAAGAGCCTCGCCACGACCGAGCGTTACCTGCGCCTGACGATTACCGACCTCAAGGACGCGCACCGTCGCCACCATCCGCGCGGGTAAAACCGGGGTTGCGGCCGACGGGGTCGGACGCTTGCATGAACGCGCTTGGTTGCCTTCCCCACATCGTTCCTTTCCAGCCGTCGCCGAACCTCACGGCGGGAGGAAAAAGGGCATAAGAGCCCGGCGGAGTCATTGGAATTTATTTGGGTCAATGATGATATTGACCGGCAGCATACCGTGGACGGCAGCGATACGGAGCAGGACGATTTGGCCGCGGGTAGTTCGCATGAGGATTGGCGCGACAATTATATATTATGGGAACGCGATCTGGAGGATTTTGCCCGACTCCATATCTACACCGCTGGGCTCAACGAGGCATTCAAGAATGGCGACCTCCATCTGGGCCTGAAATGGGCCGACGTGTCGGCAGGTGCGCCTTCAATCCAATTATATCCCGCCTATGAAACCGACGGCGGCTCGGGATATCTCACCGACTCCACCATTGCCCATCAGCAGGCGATTTATAGATACGCGGTTCGGGATGCCCATTACTCGCAGGACGAAGTGGCGCGGGAGGAATCGGATCATACGCGGATCGAGGGCACCGACGTTTTCGTCTTGCCCGCCTCACTCTTCAGCGGCCTGTCCGAAACCGCGCCCCAAACTCATCTGCTGTTTGAGGGCTGCGCGCCGGGCAAGGGCCAATTGAAAATCGTGATCCTCAAAAAGGAGGGCACAAATTACACCGAGATCGGCGAGGAGCCGGGTGTGTGGATGGATCTACAGCCACCTCACAAGTTTATCCAGCGATGGACGTGCGGCGATGGGAGCCTGGCCCCCGTTGTTGGTTACACTTTGGACACAACTAAATCCGGAACCTTTGGTGCCCCGATCGACGATTCGGAACGTGACTTGGTGCTCTACGTGCATGGCTATAACATGCAGGACGATGAGGAGAAGCAACGCTGGATCGAGACCGCCTTCAAACGATTGTATTGGCTGGGCTACAAGGGCCGGGTGGCTGGCTTTACTTGGCCATGCGTGCTGAACGACGGAAGTCAATTTGATGCGAGCGAGGAAATCGCGTGGAAGGCGGGAACCGAACTATACAGCTTGCTGGCCACACTCAAGGGGCAAGGTTACCGGGTGCATGTGCTGGCACATAGCATGGGCAATGTAGTGATGGGCGAGGCGCTGCGGTTGGCGGGTCCGAACTCGGAACTGGTCTTGACGTATGTGGCATCACAGGCAGCGATTGCGGCGCACTGTTACGACGCGAGCCTGCCGGACCGGAGCGGGGCAACCGCATTCACCCCAACTACTCCAAACGTCTACGCACGCTACTGGACCTACATAGAGGACGCTAACTTGCCGGAAACATGGGGCAGTCTCAGTCCCGGTTATCTTGCTCCAGCGTATGTCCAAGGTGCGGCGGGCAAATTCGTGAATTTTTATAACCCACTCGACTGGGCATTGCGCGGCAACGGAATCAATCCCTATGCAGACGATGGAACCCAGCTTGGCTGGCTCACGAACCAGAGGCTCAAGCCGGACGTCGGCTATGACTATGCTTCTTATATTGGATTTAGGGAGAGCCCATTGCTCCATTTCGATCCGAAACAATATGCGTTTCCGGACGACCGTTTTGTGATTTTTTCCTATTGCGCACAGGCAAGGTCGTTGGCTTTGGGCATGACCAGCACGGGCGGAGTCTTCTCTGGCTCAGAGGTAAATTTGAATGATGCTCCCTACGACTTCCTTAACCAACATATCTACCACAGTGGCCAGTTCAGATCTTTTTACGCGGCGCGTGTCGGCTACTGGACGCGATTGTTAATTGAGATGGGATTGAAGGCACCAGAATGAGCAGAATACGGCACAAACTTTTATTCCTAGCGGTGGCCGTGATTGCGTCCGCTGTTTGGTGGCTTTGGGCGCACAGACCGCAATCAGCTACGAGAAGTCCTGAATTAATTCAGCAAGCCAAGTCAGCTGCTCCGGTCGTATCAACGACGTCGACCGGTGTGGTGGTCACACCTGATGACGTGGCACAAACCCCGTGGACCGGAACCGATGAGCAGAAGCGCGCCCGTATCGCCGAAGTCCGTGATATTGTTCGCGGCGCTAATCAACCAATAATGTTTTATGGTCAGGTGGTCGATCAGGACGGAAGGCCTTTACCGAATGTGAACGTCCGGTTAAACATCACTCAAACCCAAGAACCACTGCCAGGAGTAGCCCGCGATTTGCTGAAATATATAGATCTCATAACCGATGCGAACGGACTGTTCAGTATTGGAGAGATTAGGGGATCGCTGCTCGTCATGGAATCTCTTAACAAGGATGGATATGAGGCGCCATATTTGGGTAACAGGGCATATTGGTATGCGCCGCCGGTCGCGACGATGCAGTATACGCCGAAGGAGACCAAGCCAGAGGTCTTTCGCATGTGGAAGCTGCAGGGCGCGGGAAAACTCATCACGGCGGATAAGTTTTATGGAGTGGTTCCCGATGGTCGCACGTATGCCATCGACGTAATCAATGAACGCAAAACAGAACACGGGAATGTGGGTGACTTTAAGGTAGCGATCAAGCGCCCGGCCCAGATTGCACAGGGTGAAAAATACGACTGGAGTTGCGCGATAGACGGTATCGCTGGCGGGGTAATCGAGACCGATGACGTGTTTATGTATCATGCACCGGAAATCGGCTATCAGTCGCATTACGAAATCGGCATGTCTGCGAACGATCCGCATTGGTCCGACCGAACCACGCGTCAGCTCTATCTCAAATCGCGTGAAGGGAAAGTATATGCGCGGATGGAGGTGGAAGTCCTTACGAAATATCAGGACAAAGCGGTCTTCAGCGTGAAATACTATGCCAACCCGAACGGCAGCCGGAACTTGGAATACGATCCGTTGCAAAACGTGGCCAAGCCCTGATGCCCGCGGGGCGCGAGGCGAAAAACACCGGCTATATGGGCAGCCAAAATGAAGAAGCGTATCATCCTCATCGTTGTTGCATTGGTCGTCGTGGCACTGTTGTGGCTCCTCTTGTCACGAAACGAATCTTCGCTTCCGATTACGCCACCGGCCCCGACGACATTCACAGAAAACATGCCTCCTGCCCAGGCCACACCGTCGCCGGCGGTGACCGACGAAGACATGCAAGCCTCGCCGCTCAAGGGCCCGGTCGATGCCATAAAGGAACGCATCACGGATAGCCCCTCGCCGACCAGCGAGAGTGCGGCGAAGCCCGATCTCAAGGCGCAGTTGCACAAAATAATGAGCAGCGCCAATCAACCGATCAGTTTTTTTGGCAAGGTCATCGATCAGGATGACAATCCAATTTCTGGTGTGAAGGTGACGTTTCAAATCCGCTACATGAAGGAAGTCCGTCCCGTGGGCATCGGCGATACGTTCGACTATCCATTAGTTACAACTGGTGCTGATGGACGCTTCGCCCTTACCGACGCCAAGGGTTCTGTGCTTGCGGTGAAATCCTTGGAAAAGGAAGGCTACGAAGCATCGGAGCAGGCAACCCGCGGCACATATTGGTATTGGCGCGACCAAGACCCCTACCGTTCTGATCCAGACAATCCGAAGATTTTTCACATGTGGAAAAAGACCGGGGCGGAGAAGCTTGTTCGCAACGGTATCGGGCACGCCATCCGATACGATGGCACGCCAACGAGCTTCAATCTGCTGGCTGGTCGGATGACGAGCAATGGAGATCTGCGGGTAACGCTGGTGCGCAATCCTGAGCAAATACAGTGGGGACAAAAAAATTACGAGTGGACGGTCGCCATCGAAGTGCCGGATGGGGGACTAATCGCGTCCACCGCCGAGCAAATGTATCTTGCGCCTGTGGAGGGCTACCAAAACAAGATTACGCTCCACATGTCAGCGGATGATCCACAATGGACCGCTACGAAGGAAGTGACCATATACCTGAAATTGCGTGGTGGAAAATATTATGGGCGGGCCAAGCTCGAATTTATGGTCGGCTCGGATCGACCAACTACGCCCTTTAGCATCACATCCTTCGTGAATCCTTCCGGTTCGCGTAACTTGGAATACGACTCCAAGCAGGACATAATAAAAGTTAAGGACGCACTGCCGAGAACGATTACGCCCTGACGCGGACCAGTGCATAAATGACCCACAGGCGATAGGACATGCAGGGTCAGAATAATAAGAAGGATGCATGCCATCTTGCTGGCTTCACGTTTCGCTTTTGAGCACGTAAACAACGCCTTTTTCGGAGCCGATGGCGAGGAGGCGGTCGTCGGGCGACCAAGCGAGTTTCGTCGCGGCGACGGGCATTTTCACCGTGGCGCGGAGCGGTTGCTTGCGCTCGGGACTCCAGAGTTGCACGACGCCATCCTGCGCGGCGGTGGCGAGCAGGCCGTGGGTGTGTTGAAAAGCCACGGCGCACACGGGCGCATCGTGCGGGAGCATGGCGGGTTCGCGACCCTCGGGGCCGGCGCCGGTGCAGTCCCAGATGCAAGCCTCGCGGCCGCCGCTGGTCGCCAGCCAGCGTGAGGTGTGGTCAAAGGAGAGGTGCTTCACCTTGCCTTCGTAGCCGCTCATCTGGAGTTCGATGTCGGTCTCGGGCATCCACAGGTGCACGGACGGATCCTGGTTGCCCGAAACCAGCCATTTGTTGTCGGGCGACCAGACGAGGGACTGAATACCGTTGTTGTAGGGAAATTCCTTTTGCACCACAAAGTCATCGGTGTCCCACAGACACACGCCGCCGAAATAGGAAACCGCGACGCAGCCGCCGGCCGGCTGGGCGGCGAGCGCGGAAATGGACTTGGCGGCGTCCTTGAAAGCGTGCGCGACCGAACCATCGGCGCGGAGGGCGGCGAGTTTGCGTCCAGCGGCGGCGAATAAAAGCGGCGGCGGTTGCGCGACCGAAGTCGAACCGCGTGGCAGGAGCCGCCAGGCGAGATGATCGATCCAGGCGCCCCCGAGATTGGCGGAAGCGGTGTGCTGGCCGGCGGCGGCATCCCAGAGTTTCACCAGGCCGTCCTGACCGCCGCTGGCGAGCAGGCCGCCGGCGGGTTGCCACGCAAGGCAGTTGGCGCCGTCGTCGTGGCCGGGCAGGACGTGGCGCACGGCGCCATCCGTGGCGGCGAAGAGGGTGAGGGGGCCGGCGGCGGAAGCGGCCGCCAGCGTCGTGCCATCGGGCGCCCAGGCGAGATCGATGACGTAATCGTCGAGCGTTGCAGCCCAGTGTTTGGTGAGATTCACGGTGAAAAATTCAGCCAACGTGGCGGGCACGGCAAGGCAAGTCTGGCAGATTCACGCCGCGTAAAAATTTTGTCGCACGAGGCTCGGCCGCCTGCATCGTCGGCGCTGCCCTTGGAATCCCTCCCCTTTTGTCCGGTCTGCATGCCGTCTTCTCCCTTTCCTTCACTCTGGTCTGTGATTGCGCCCGATTGTCTTAGGGAGGGGCATGGGTCATGACGAAGATTTTCCTCGGCTGCGTGGCGGCGCTTTCCCTGTTGAGCGGGTTGCTTTATTGGACCCTGCCGGGGAAAGAGGGCAAACGGCCGATCATCTACTGGATTACGCAGGACGATGTGAACAAGCAGGCGATCGTGACCACGTTTCACCAGTGGCTGGCCGACGAAGGGCTGCCCGATGTGGACCTGCGGATCGACAACACCAATCAGGATGAGACGAAGAAACTGGTGCAGGGCGTGTCAGGGGTGGGGGCGGACATTTTCGACCTGTATGGTCACCAAATGGATCTCTTTCAGGCGACGGGCATGTTGATCGACCTGACCGACGATGCGAAGCGATTGGGTTTTTCACCGGAGGCGACGTATCCGGGCTTGCGCAACGACCTCGTGATGCAAGGCCGGCAATATGTTTTTCCGCGCAATGCCGGCGTGAATCTCTACTTCGTGAATCTCGCGACCTTTGCGAAGCTCGGCGTGCCGCCACCGCCCGAGCGTTGGTCGTCGGATGAATTTGAGGCCCTGGGCCGGCGCTTTGTCGCGGCAGCCAATCCGCCGGGGGCGCGGCAGCGCGTGTATTTTACCAACGGGGTGTCGCGGGATGTGCTGCGGCGGGGGCTCGGGCTCGCCAATTTCAACGAGACCGGCACGCGCTGCACGCTGGACGATCCGCGCAATGTCGAGGTGCTCACCCGGATCAGGAAGTGGGTGGTGGAGGATCATTTGTTCCCCTCGAAGGAGGAAGACGCGGCGATGGCGGCCGACATTACCGGGGTGGGGAGCATGTTTTCGCATTTTACGTCGGGCCGGTTCGGCATGATTTTCTGCGGTCACTGGGCGTTCATCATGCTCCGGCCGCGGGGGCACTTTGAATACGCGGCGGTGGAACCGCCGCAGGACGGTTTTCCCAGCACGGAACTCGGTGGCGGCGGGATCGGGGTTTACGCCGGCACGAAGCACCGCAAGGAATCCATCCAGTTCATGCAATTTCTCGGGAGCGATCAGTTCAACCGGCTGATCGTGAAAATCGCGGACTCGTTGCCGCCCGTGCCGCGCTTTGCGGAGACGGAGGAATTCCTTCATCCGGTGGGGCGCGAGAACGAATGGCCGGTCAACGCGGCTTTCGCCAAGGCGACGCGCGAGACCGGAATTCTGGCGAGCAAGAGCCCGTTTGTGCTGCAGTCCATCGTCTTTCGCGTGGAACTGGAGACCTACGAGGGCGTGATCGCCGGCCGGTTCACCCCAGCCGAAGGTGCGCGGGTGATGGCGGAGCGGATCAACGCGGAGATTGCCGACAAGGTGCTGCACGCGCCCAAGCTGCATGCGCTTTATGAAGAGCGGCTGGAAACGCAGCGGCGCATCGAGGCGCGGCGCGCCGAAGGCCGGCCAGTGCCGGCGGCCTGGGTGACGGACGCCTTTCACACGGCCTACTATCGGGCGCACGGCTGGTTGGAAACGGAGGCGAAGCCATGAGCCAACGGCGTTCCGACTGGCGGCGGTTGCTGACCGGGCTGGGTTTTTTGCTGCCGAATATCCTCGGGTTTCTGGCGTTCACCCTCGTGCCGCTGGGGCTCAGTTTTTTCATGGCGTTCACGGACTGGGATATTCTGCGCCATAATATTTTCCGGCAGGAACCGCTACGGTTTGTCGGCTTGGATAATTTTCTCTGGCTCTTTCACCACCCCGAGTTTGGCCACTATCTGGCCAACACGTTTTATCTGATGTTGGGTCTGCCGTTTGCCATTGCCGGCAGCTTGGGGGCGGCGCTGTTGCTGACACGGATCGGCCGGCGGCCGGCGGCGCTGCGCGGGGCGCTGGTCATCGCCACGCTCCTGCTCATCGCGAGCGGCTTGGTGTTGCGGCTCGGTGGCATGTCCGAGACGGGGGTGCTTTTCATCTTCGGATTGCTGGCGGCCACGACGCTGGTCGCGGGCGTGTTCAGCGGTGGGACGCTCTATCGCACGCTTTTCTACCTGCCGAATTTCACGGCGGGCGTGGCGACCTTCGTTTTGTGGAAAAAACTCTATAATCCGCAGACGGGTCCGATCAACCTGGCCTTCGCGCCCGTGCTGGAAAACGTGGCCGCCGCCGTGCGGGCGATGCCGGTGGCCGTGGCCATCGCGGTGCCGGTGGGGTGTGGCGTAGCGGCATTGCTGTTGGGCGGCTGGCAGCTCCGGCGGCTGCGCGGGCACTGGGACGACGTGGCGGCGGGACCGGTTGCGGTCATCACGGGTTTGGTGAGCCTCGCGCTGCCACTCGGCTTTTTTCTGCATTGGATGGGCTTGGGCCGGTGGCTGGCGCTGGCGATTGCACTGCTCCTGCTGGTGGCCGTGGCGGCCATGATTTTGCGCCGGCCGCGGCCGTGGGGCCCGCGTTGCGCGCGTGATGCCGGCCTGAGTGCGGAGATCGCACTGGTGCTCGGGCTCGTGCCTTTGTTAACCCTCTTCGCCGCGGGGGTGGCGATGGGCAGTGGGCTGCCGGCGATCGCGGCGGCGGGCATCGTGCCGCCGAACTGGCTCGGAGACTATGCGTGGGCCAAGCCCGCGCTGATTATCATGGGCCTGTGGGCGGCCATCGGCTCGAACAACATGATTCTCTACCTCGCAGGACTGAGCAACATCCCGCCCGAGCTCTACGAAGCGGCCGACATGGACGGGGCTTCGGCGATGCAGCGGTTCTGGCACATCACCTGGCCGCAGCTCGCGCCGGTCACGTTTTTCATCGGGGTGATGGGGGTCATCTACGGGTTGCAGGGCGGATTTGAGATGGCGCGGGTCATGACGCTGGGCGGGCCGGCGGGCTCGACGACGACCCTCAGTTATTTCATCTACATCGAGGGGTTCGAGACCGGCCGGCTGGGTTATGCCTCGGCGGCGGCGTGGGTGTTGTTCGCCCTCGTGTTCATTCTTTCACTGCTGAATTTCCGTTTCGGCAACCGCAACGCCAATGACTGAGAACTCCGAGCCCAAACCCGAGCGCAGCGGACCCTGGCTGCACCTGCTGATGGCCGCACTCAGCCTTTTGATGATCGCGCCGTTTGTCTGGATGATGCTCACCAGCTTCAAGTCGCTGGTCGAGGCCTCCGACCCGGAGTGGATGCCGGCGACGCTGCGTTGGGGCAACTATCCCGAGGTGTTCCGGGTGATTCCGTTTCTGCGGTTCGGGTTGAATAGCTTCATGGTCGCGGGTTGGACGACGCTGCTCCAGGTGTTCACGAGTGCGCTGGCGGCCTACAGTTTTTCCCGGCTGGAGTGGCCGGGGCGCGACCGGGTGTTTTTCCTCTACCTCGGCACGATGATGCTGCCGGGACTCGTGATGCTCATCCCGACCTTCCAGCTCATGGTGCGGATGGATATGGTGGATACTTATCTCGGCCTGATTCTGCCGGCGTCATTCAGCGCGTTCGGCACGTTCCTGCTGCGGCAGTTCATGCTCGGCATCCCGAAAGCGCTCGACGAAGCCGCGGAGATCGACGGCGCGAGCAAGTGGCAGATTTTTTGGGACGTCATCCTGCCGCTCAGCCGGCCGGGGTTGGTGACGCTTGGGATCTTCACCTTTATGGGCAACTACCAGAGCTTTTTCTGGCCGCTCGTGATGATGAAAACGGTGGACAAGTTCACGCTGCCGGTGGGCCTGATGTTCTTCGATACGGAACGCGGCCAGTCCACGCACCTGCTGATGGCGGGCGTGACGATGTCGGTCGTGCCGCTCATCATCATCTTTGTATTCCTGCAGCGGCAGCTCATCCGCGGCATCCAGATCGGCGCGGTGAAAGG
>JAGNQV010000241.1 GCA_017988885.1 Opitutaceae bacterium
ATGGGCGACCAAGCCGGTCTGCTCGAATCCCTGCGCCAGGTCACCCGTGTCGGCCGCGCCAATAATTGGAGCTGGTATGAGCGCTATTACTCCGAGCGCACCGGCGACCTCAGCAGTTACCGCATCAACACCTACTGCGAATACCCCGCCAACTTCATCCGCATCGTCCACCGCTTCGTGCTCTAATATCAGGTAGGGGCGGTTATCCCTAACCGCCCTGTTCACGCCCTCTCCCAACTTCCATTCCAAGGTAGGGCCCGACCTCCGGGCGGGCCGTTTCTCTCCCGGGCCGCTCGGAGATCGGCCCCTACCAAAAAATCAATCACCTTCATTTTCCCCATGACCACTGCGTCTTCCACCTCTACCGCCGCTCATCCGCGCGCTTTTCTCCTCCAACTCTATGAGCAACTCGTGCTCATCCGCGAATTCGAGGAGCGCGTGAAATTCCTGTTTCTCGAAGGCACGATGCCCGGCACGATCCACCAGTGCCAAGGGCAGGAGGCGACCGCCGTCGGCGTCTGCGCCGCACTGCGCCCTGACGATTGGATCACTTCCACTTTCCGCGGCCACGGCCACGCTCTCGCCAAGGGCCTCACGGTGCAGGAAATGCTCGACGAGCTTTTCGGCGCCACCACCGGCTGCTGCAAGGGCAAGGGCGGCTCCATGCACATGGGCAACATGGCCAAGGGCATGGTGCCCGGCATCGCCATCGTGGCCGGCGGCATCCCGCTCGCCGCGGGCATGGCCCTCGCGTTCAAAATGCAAAAACGTCCGCAGGTCGTTGCGTGTTTCTTCGGTGACGGCGCCGTGGCCGAGGGCGCTTTCCACGAAGGCGTCAACATGGCCGCCATTTGGAATCTGCCCTTGATTCTCGTCTGCGAAAACAACCTCTACGGCGCCTCGACCCGCATCGACAAGGTCATGAAAAATCCGCGCGTCTCCGACCGCGCGGCATCCTACGGCTTTCGCGGCGAAACCGTGGATGGCAATGACGTGCTGGCCGTGTTTGCCGCCGCCCAGCGCGCCGTGGCCGAATGCCGCGAGGGCCAGGGTCCCGTGCTCCTCGAACTGCTCACCTACCGCCGCACCGGACATTCCCGCCGCGACGCCTGCCATTATCAGGCGAAGGATGAACGCGAGGCGTGGTTTGCCCGCGACCCCATCACGCGCTTCGCGGAACAGCTCCTCGCCCGTGGCGATGTCAGCGCCGACGACCTCGCCGCCATCAAGGCCCGCATCGATCAGCTCATCACCGCCAGCGTCGAGCGCGCCAAAGTCGCGCCGCAACCCACGCTCGCCGACCTCACCACCGACGTCTTCGCTTAACCCCACCACCCCATGTCTATCGCCGACCCGCACACGTATTTCGAACAAGAGGGGTTTTACATCGCTCCTATCGTGATCCCCGCCGACTTGCTCGCCCGCGTGCGCCCACGCATCGACGCCGTTTACGCTGGTGAATACGAGACCGGCATCGCGCCCTGCGGAAGCCCCAAGGGCTGCAGCACTCCGCCGACCTCGCTCGTCAAAATCGACAACGCCCATCGCTCCGACCGCACAATTCACGAACTCGTCAGCCATCCCGCCCTTGGCCGCCTCGCCGCCGCCATCACCGGTGCAAAAATGGTCCAGGTCTTCGCCACGCAAATGCTCATCAAGCCCTCCGGCGGTCAGGACAGCGGCAGCGTCGGCTGGCACCAGGATCAGGAATACTGGGATTCCGGCCTCGAAGGCGAATTGTTCACCGCGTGGGTCGCCGTCAGCGATGTCACCGCCGACTCCGGTCCGATGCGTTTTGTCCACGGCTCCAATCACTGGGGCCTGCTCAAAGCCGGGGATTTCTTCAGCGCCAACCTCGACGCGCTCAAGCAGCGCATCCAGCAAAAGAGCGGCGGCAACGCCTGGCGCGAAACCGCCGCCATCCTTCCCCCCGGCGGCGTGAGTTTCCACCACCGGCTCACCGTCCACGGCAGCGGCCCGAATCTCGCCGCGCTCCCGCGCGTGAGCTTCGCCATCCACCTGCGCACCGAAAACTCCCGCGTGCGCGAAGGCGTCCGCTGGCAGGACGTCGGCTATCTGAATGACTTCAACGACATGCAGGGCAGCCCCATCATCTACCGCGAATAACGACCCGGTTAGGGCCCGACCTCCGGGCGGCTGTCCTCAAGGCCCTCCCAAAACTAAATTTTATCTCCCATTTTCCCATGAAACGACAAGGCATAGCAGAAGCCCTCCGCGACGGTATCGCGGAGGAAATGACGCGCGATGAACGCGTGTTTTGTATCGGTGAAGACATCGGCGTCCCCGGCGGCTGGGGCGGCGCATTCACCGTCACGCTCGGGCTCTCCGAAAAATTTCCCGGCCGGATCATCGACACGCCCATCGCCGAACTCGGCTTCACCGGCATGGCCGTCGGCGCCGCGATGATGGGCCTGCGCCCCATCGCCGACATGCAATACGGCGATTTCCTCTTCCTCGCCAGCGACCAGCTCATCAACAACGCGGCGAAAATGCGCTACATGTCCGGCGGCACCGTCAAGGTTCCCATGGTCATGCGCGCGCCCATCGGCGCCACCGGCCGCGGTTCGCAACACGCCCAGAGCATGGAGCGCTACTTCACCGGCGTCCCCGGCCTCAAGGTCGTCGCCGTCTCCACCGCCTATGATGCCAAGGGGATCCTCAAGGCCGCCGTGCGCGACGACAACCCCGTGATGATTTTCGAGCACAAGCTCCTCTACGGTTCCAAAGGCGCACGCGCCGAACCCGGCGCCGTCGACGCCACCAGTGACATCCCCGACGAAGATTACACCGTCCCGCTCGACCGCGCCGTCGTCCGTCGCGAAGGCACGCACGTCACGATCCTCGGCTGGCTGTTAATGGCGCATTTCGCCGCCGCCGCCGCCGAGCAACTCGCCAAGGAAGGCATCTCCGCCGAAGTCATCGACGTGCGCAGTCTCTCGCCGATCGACTACGAAACCATCGGGGCCTCCATCCGCAAAACCGGCCGCGTCGTCATCGTCGAGGAAGGCCCCAAGACGGGCGGCGTGAGCGCCGAGATCGCCGCGGGCATCATGGAGCATTGCGGCGACAGCCTCATGGCGCCGGTCATGCGCGTCGCGTCGCCGGACGTCCCCGTCCCCTTTACCCCCATCCTGGAAAACGCCTACCGGCCCGACGTGGCCCGCATCGTCGCGGCGGCGCGCGCTCTCGCGCGCTCGTAACCGCCGCGAACGCCGCGAACTTCCAACCTCCAACTCCCAACGCTCAACATCCAACTCCCAACGCCGAAGTTCCGAACCAACACTCAACGTTTAACATTCAACGCCTAACTCTCAAGTTCCCCACCTCCGACTTAAACGTTCAGCGTTAAAAGTTAAACGTTGAGCGTTCTCCACCCCAACCACCCATCCGCCATTCCTAATTGGAAGTTGGATGTTGGGCGTTGGATGTTGGAAGTTCAGTTTCAGCCCTCCTTGCCTTTCCTCTCCCCCTTCCCCATGAAACTCATCGATCAATACCACCGCGACGGCTACGTGATCGTCCGCAACGTCATCGACGCGGACCTCATCCGCGAGGCCAGCGACCATGTGGAGTGGCTCATCAAAAAGAATCCCGACCGCCGCCCCGAGCAACTCTGGCAGGACCTGATTCCCCACGATCCGTTCTGGGTCCGCCTCATCGGCGACGACCGCCTGCTCGACGTCGCCCAGGAATTCATCGGCCCCAACATCGGCCTCTTCGCCTCGCACTACCTCAGCAA
>JAGNQV010000063.1 GCA_017988885.1 Opitutaceae bacterium
AAGGCGATGCGCATCGGGGCGTAGGCGGTGGCGCCGTGCGCGCCGCCGAAATAGACGGAATTTTTTCCGAAGGTTTGATTCAGCGTATCCACGGCGCTCAGCAGTTGGTCGCGGGATTTTTCCTTGGGTGCGTCGAAGAGGTCGGCCATGTGGAGCTGGGCGACGAGCAGCCGGTGGAACATGATGCCGACATGCTTGGGGGCCTTGGCGTGATGGGCCTTGGGCCGGCGGGACCAGAGTTCGTTCAACACATGGGTAAAATGCAGCGTGTCCTGGGTTTCGTTGAACTGCAGGTCGGCGCCCCAGTCGGTGTCGTCGCGATAGCTGACCGAGACTTGCAGCCCGCCGGCATAAAAGCCCTCGTGGCGGAGGCGCATCGCGGCTTTTTGCAGCAGGCGGTGCAGGACGGTGAGCGCGGCGGCGGGATGCCGTTTCTCGGGCGGTAGCACGTGGCTGTGGCCGATGGTGCTGTGCTTCGCCGGTTCCCGTTCCTGCAGGCCGCCATGCAACCAGTCGTGAAACCGTGCGCCCTCGACGCTGCCCCACACGCTGCGCAGGCGCGCGCTGCTGGCGGCGTAAAGCTGGGCGACATCGGCGATGCCGGCGGCGCGCAGTCGTTGCTGCATGTTTTCGCCGACGCCGGTGAAATGGCCGAGCTGGACGCCGCGCCGGATGAGTTCACCGGGGAGGTCCGGTTCGTCGAAGAGGACGAGGCCGTCGGGTTTTTCGAGGTCTGAGGCGAGCTTGGCGAGAAACCAGTTGGGGCCGATGCCGATGGAGCAGCGCAGGCATGGGCCGACCTCGCGGTAAATTTTCTGCCGGATTTTTTCCCCGAGGGCCAGGGCGCGCTTGGGCAGCGCGAGGTCGCCGGAGAGTTCGCACTCCAGTTCGTCGATGGACTGGACTTTCTTCACCGGCGCGAGGGTATCGACGACCTCCTTCAGCTGGCGGTGATAGCGGATATAAACCTCCGGCCGCGCCTCGACGATGATGACGCCGGGGCACTGCCGGCGCGCCTCGGCGACGCGGGCGTTGCGTTGCAGGCCGAGTTTTTTGGCCTCGATGCTGACGGCGATGGAGCCGGTGGTCTCGGCGAGGACCGGGACGACGATGACCGGCTGGCCGCGGAGCTCCGGCCGCTCCTGTTGCTCCACGGAGGCGAAGTAGGAGTTGAAATCGATGGCGAGGGCGCGGAGCACAGGCGGATTGTCACCGTCGAAAAACCGCTGTCAAATGGTGGGGCAAGCAATCAGTCTGGCGGGATGACGACGTTGCACCCAGAAGGCGCTTTGGTCTGTTCCGTGCGGGAATGGACGGGTGACTATTTTTCGCGCGATGTGCCGGGTGGAGTCGAAACGACCCCCGTGCGGAGCGCCTTATGGTGCATCAAAGCCGATGGTTCCGATCGGCGGCCGGTGCCGCTGCCGGGCGAGCGGGTGGAGCATCCGCTGGCCAGCCGTGACGGCGGCTGGATTTATTTTCAGAGCGAAGCGGCCGGCCGGTGGAGTATTCAACGGGTGCGACCCGATGGCGGTGGCTTGATGAAAATTGCGCCCAACGGTGAATTGGATGACGGGAAAACGAGTGCCTTTGGCGCGGCGCTCTCGGGGGATGGGCGGCAGCTGACCTTTACGCTGCATGCGGGTGGCGCGGGCCGGGTTGTGCAGGCGCAGCCGGATGGGCGCGGGGCGCGGGTGCTCGCGCCGGATTTTGGCTACACTTACATGGCGGCACCCGATGGGCGCGCGGAGCGGGTGGTTTTTTCCGGCCCAGCCCGCGACTACAGGCTGGTCATGATGGAGGGGCCGGGCGGCATTCCGCGCGTGCTGACGCCGGATCACCCCGATTCGTATATGCCGCAATTCACGCCGGATGGGAGCGCGATTATCTTTATCCGACGCGACGGCGGTTTGTATCGGGTCGCGCCCGATGGCACAGGGCTGCAGCGTCTCGCAGACAACGTGCAGGTGGAGTTTTTCCTCTCACCGCAGGATGCGCATGGCTCGACGGACGTGCCGGCGATTTCGCCGGATGGCACCCGGGTGGCGTTTGTCCGGACCGGCAGGGGTGCGGGGGCGCAGGTGGCGGTGGTGGATTGCGGCGGGAAAAATCTCCGCATGCTTACAAACCTGCCAGGTGTTTGCGGTCGGGTCGGGTGGAGCCCGGACGGGGGGTGGCTCGCCTTTGTTTCTTTCGTGGCAGGCTGGCCGCAGTTGTTCGTCATGCCGGGCGACGGATCAGCTGGGCCCCGGCAACTGACGGCCGACGCCAAAGCCGTTTATGCATTGAGCTGGTTGCCAACCGGCGGTTGGCCAGTCACCGTTTCGTGATGCGCATCGCCGTCATCTCAGACACGCATAATTTGTTGCCACCGTCCCTGCCCGCGCGCCTGCAGAGCGCGGATGAAATCTGGCACCTCGGCGACGTGTGTGATCCCGCGACGCTGGTGGCGTTGGAGCAGCTCGGACCGCCGTTGCACGTGGTGCAGGGCAATTGCGACGCGCATGCGGGCTGGCCGCTGGTGCTGGAACTTGAGCGCGGCGGCGTGAAGTTTTATCTGACGCACATTCCGCCGCAGCGGGCTCCGGCCGGGTTTCAGGCCGTGCTACACGGCCACACGCATGTGCCCCGCGACGAGGTGATCGGCGGCGTGCGCTGGCTGAATCCGGGCTGCCTCACGCATCCGCGCGGCGTGCCGCCGAGTTTTGCCTGGCTGGAAGTGGCCGACGGAAAACTGCGGCGCTGGGAACTAATCCGGGTTTGAGTCCTCCAAGCCGATGGCCTCATGAAAAAATCTCCGCTGCCCAACTGGCTTAGCACGCTGCGAATCGTGCTGGCGCCCGCGGCCTTGACGGCGGCGCTGGCGGGTTCGAAGCCGTGGTTCATCGGTCTGCTGGCGGCCGGGCTACTGACCGATGCGATCGACGGAATCATCGCCCGGCACCTGAAGGCGGAGACGGATTTTGGCCGGAAACTCGACAGCGCCGCCGATTACGTGACGATGCTTATCGGCATCGCGGGCATCGCACTGCTCTGGCCCGACATCATGAAGCGCGAGCTGCCGTGGGTGATTGCGGCGCTGGGGGCGTTCTTTGCGGTCATCGTTTATGGCTTCCTCCGGCTCGGTCGCGCGCCCTGCTACCACACGTGGGCGGCAAAGGTTTTTGCGGTGGCCTGCGCCTTGTCGATCGTGCCGTTGCTCGCGGAGTGGGCGGCGTGGCCGTTCCATGCCGCTATTTCGCTGCAAATCCTGGGCGGAGTGGAGGAGATGGTTATCGTGTTGCTGCTGCCGGAGCACCGCGGCGAAATGCCGACGGTCTGGCATGCCTGGCGCCAGCGCCGGCGTGCGAGGGCCGGTTTGAACCCGCCCCAAGCCCGGTCATAATCCTGCCATGCTCATCGAACTTCTCGGCAGCACGCCCGCGGCGGAAGATTTGCGCGATTTGCAGGCATTGCTCACGGATTGCGTGAACCACGGGGCCTCCATCGGGTTTCTTGCCCCGCTACAGGAGGCGGACGCGGCGGCCTACTGGCAAAAAGTGCTGGGCGAAGTGCAGGCCGGGCAGCGCGTGATCTTCGCGGCGCGCGAACGGCCGGGCGGCCCGATCATCGGCAGCGCCCAATTGGGGCTGGAAACGCGACCCAACGGCGTGCATCGCGCCGAGGTCCAGAAGGTGCTTGTGTTGTCCACCCACCGCCGGCGCGGCATCGCGCGGGACCTGATGGCGGCGGTCGAGACGGCGGCTCGCGACCGTTGGGTGCGGCTGCTGTTCCTCGACACGAGCGAGGGACGCGGCGGGGCGAAGAAATTCTATGAGACGCTGGGTTACACCTACGTCGGTGGCATCCCGGGCTATGCGCTCGATCCCGACGGAACGCCGGCGCAGAACGCGATTTACTACAAGACGCTGGCGCCCGGCGGCTGAATCCATTTACTCACGCTTCATTGAGCGTGGAGTCACAACAAGATTTGTTTGGATTGTTCCGCCCGCTGGCCGGGGTGCATAAAGCGCCGCCAGCGGGGGACGCGACGCCGGGCGGGATTGTTTTCCAACGCAGCCACAAGGCGCGCAACTACCGGCTGACGCTGAAACGCGACGGCACGGCGGTGGCGACGATTCCGTTGCGCGGCTCGGAGCGCGAGGCGCTGCGCTTTGTCGAGCAGCACCAAGACTGGCTGGAGCGGGCGCGGGCCCGGCAGGCCCGCAAACCGCGCGGCGCCGAGGTGTGGGTGATCGGCACGCACGTGCTCTGGCGCGGCGAAATGACGGAGGTCCGCATCGCGGCGGCGGGGGAGCGCCCGCAGGTGTGCCTCGCGGCGGACATTTTCCGGGTGCCGGCATTCGACGGCGATCTGCGACCGACGCTTGAAGCGCATTTTGCCCGGCGGGGAAAAGTGGAGCTGCCGGCGCGCACGTGGGAGCTTTCAGCGCTGACCGGCGTCGAGGTTAAACATGTGACGGTGCGCGACCAGCGTTCGCGCTGGGGCTCGTGTTCGGCCAACGGCACCATCTCGCTCAACTGGCGACTCGTGCAAACGCCGGAATCCGTGCGCGACTACATTATTTACCACGAATTGATGCACCTGCGGGAGATGAACCACTCGGCGCGTTTCTGGGCGCGAGTGGAGGAAGTGTGTCCCGGTTGGCGCGAAGCCGAGCACTGGCTGAAGCGCAACGGCAGCCTGTTGGGACTGTAGCGCGTTTTTTAGCCACAGATGACACGGATATACACGGAGGGGAAACAGATAGAAATCCGCTAATCGCGCGGCTTGTCATTCTGAGCACCGCGAAGAATGACAGATGAATTGAAACCAGTTTGATATTTTACCCATGCCCACCCCGATCTCGATTATTCCTGCTCCTGTTTCGTGCCGCCAGACTGACGGCGCACCGTTTGCGCTGAATGCCCGGACCGTCATCGTGACACCGGAAAATCCGGCGCTGAAATTCACGGCGGCCGAGACCGCGCGGCTGCTGGCCGTGCCGCAGGCTGCGACGGCGCCCGTTGGTGGCAATGCCGTGACGCTCGCGGTGGATGCGGCACTCGCGTCCACGCTGGGAGCCGAGGGCTACCGACTGACGGTGACGGCGCGCGAAATCGCCATTCGGGGTGGCGGGGTCGCGGGCGTGTTTTACGGACTGCAGACGCTGCGGCAATTGCTGCCCCCGGATATCGAGCGCTTCGGCTGCCAGGCCGACGGCGGGCGCGTGACCGTGCCCGCGGTGGAGATCGAGGACCGGCCGCGTTTCGGCTGGCGCGGAGCGCATCTGGATGTGAGCCGGCATTTTTCCCCGGTGACGGAAGTGAAGAAATTCATCGACCTGATGGTGCTGCACAAACTGAACGTTTTTCACTGGCACCTCGTGGACGACCAAGGCTGGCGCGTGGAAGTGAAAAAATACCCGAAGCTCACGGAGATCGGCGCGTGGCGCGGCACGACGAGCCGGCAACTGGTCGAGGGAGAATTTGACGGCATCCCGCACGGTGGCTTCTACACGCAGGACGAGTTGCGCGAGATCGTGGCCTATGCCGCGGAGCGCAGGGTCGCGGTGATGCCGGAGATCGAGGTGCCGGGTCACAGCTCCGCGGCGCTCGCGGCCTATCCGCAGTTTGGCAATACCGACGCACCGGGTTATGCCCCCAAGGTGCAGGGTTATTGGTCAATTTTTCCCGAGACCTTTGCGCCCAAACCGGAGACGCTGCAGTTCATTGACGACGTGTTTGAGGAAATGCTGGCGATCTTCCCGAGCACGTTCATCCACGTCGGCGGCGACGAGGCGCCGAAGACCCAATGGGAAACGTCGCCGACGACTTTGGCTTTCATGCAGGCCAACGGCCTCAAAGACGGCCACGCGATGCAGAGCTGGTTCATCCGGCGCACGGAAAATTTTCTCGCAGCCCGCGGGCGCCGGCTGGTCGGTTGGGACGAGATCCAAGAAGGCGGGCTCGCGCCGGGCGCGACGATGATGGCCTGGCGCGACGTGAAGTGGGCGATCGAGGCGGCGCGGCTCGGCCACGACGTGGTGATGGCGCCCACGTCGCACACCTATTTCGATTACACCGAGGGCAGCGGCGAGGAGGAAGGCATTCCGATCGGTGCGCAGAACACGCTGGCCAGAGTCTATGCCTTCGAGCCGATTCCGCCGGAGCTCGAGCCGCAGCACCATCATCATGTCCTCGGGGCGCAGGGTCAGCTCTGGCGCGAGCGCATGCCGAGTTTTGCGGTCGTGGAGCGGCGGGCCTATCCACGTCTCAGTGCGCTGGCCGAGGTCGTTTGGTCGCCGCGCGAAAAAAGAAACTACGCCGATTTTCGCGCACGGCTGCCTTGGTTGCTGGCCCGGCTCGACCGGCTGAATGTGAACTACCGGCGTCCGCGGCCGGGTGAGTAAGGTTTTCCCGAAAAAGCGGAGCAAATGCGCCGGGGTCGGGTCGCAGAGTGACGTCATGCCCAAGCGAAAATCATCCGCCGCGAAACCCGGCGCCGTCATGGCTGCGGCCCGCAGTGCGCGGCGGCTTCGCCGGACCACGCAGGGCGGGTTGCTGGCCGTGAGTCTGACGGTGGCTCAGCTCGGCTGGGATGAAACGGTGGCTGGCGAAAGTTTCTTTCAGCGCAATCTGGTGGACCGGCTGGAAGCGCCGCTCACGCGCTGGCACGAATAGCCGGCGTGAATTCAGCGAATATCAAGCAGCTCGACGTCGAAGACCAACGCGGCGCGCGGAGGGATCTTCGGTGGTCGACCCTCCAGGCCATAGGCGAGCCAGTAAGGGATGATGAGCGTGCGTTTCTCGCCCTTGCGCATGTGCAGAAATGCTTCCTCCCAACCGGGGATGACCGTGCCGGCACCCAGGCGAAAAGTGTAGGGTGTGCCGCGGTCATAGGAACTGTCAAAGCGCTGACCATTGAGCAGGCGGCCATCATAGTGGACGACGACTTCCTGACCCTCGTGCGGGGTGTCACCGGTGCCTGCGACCCGGCGGACAAAGAGCAGGCCGGAAGGCAGGCGCGAAGCGTTGCCGTATTGTTTGGCGAGGATCATCGCATCCTCGCCGCTGAACTCGGGGATGCCCGCGTTTTCCATCGAAAGCCGCATCACGCTGTTGATGGGCCGGCCGGGATTTTTGCGGGCAAACATGCCGGAGCGCACCACCAAGGCGAGCGTCAGGAGACCGAAACCAGCGAGAACGAGGACAACGAAATTACGCATGGGAGAAGACGGGAAGATGAACCGGGTGTTCGCCAAGGGCAAGGACTGGGCGGATGAAATTAGGGGGCGGGCTCGAATTTGGCGATGAGCGCATCGAGCATGGCATCAACCTGGTATTTGATTTTCTGGGCGCCGGTCAGCGGCTTGTCGGGTGCGGCCGCTTGCGCGGCCTCGGTCGTGAAACCCTCCGCCCGGATCTTGGCCGCGGCGAGAAATTCCTGCTTGGCCCGGTGGAAAGCCCCGTCCTGCATGAACTCTTTTACCGTGCCCGCGCGGCCCATGAATTGCTCGACCTGCCGGTCGCCGATCCAAATGCCCCATTTGTCGGTGTCGGCGAAATAGGTGACGAGTATGGCGTCAGGCCCGAGTTCCAGCTGGCGCACGACTGTGCCGGTGAAGCTGCCCGGGCGCTGCGCCGGAGTGGCCGGCGTGAATTTGGCATAGAGCCGCGCGAAAATCTTTACGCCGGTGGCGCGCTCGAAGTTGACGAGTTTGAAATTAAAATACCGGGCGCGCGGCGGATCGAGGGGCAGCAGGTTCTCGGCATCGTCGAAATGCGGTTGGGGATATTTTTTGGCGGCGGAAGCCAAGGCATCGAAGGCGGCCTGATCGGCGCGGAAAGCCTGGGCGGCGGCACCGATGCGGCGGATGTTCACCGCCGTGATAAGGTCGTCCTGGGCAATCTGTGGCAGCACCTCGCGGCCGCGGACGGTGCGGCCGAAGACGGAATGCAGGTAGTTGAGGCGGTTGACGGGTTTGAGTGTGAGGAAAAACTGCGAGCCGTTGGTGTCGGGGCCGGCGTTGGCCATCGAGAGGATGCCGACGTCGTCGTGGCGCAGGCCGGGGACGAACTCGTCGGGAAACTCGTAGCCGGGGCCGCCCTCGCCATTGCCCAGCGGATCGCCGCCCTGCACGACAAAGCCGGGCACGACGCGATGGAACTTCAGGCCATTGAAGAACGGCACGCCGGGTTTGGGCCCGAGCGTGCCCTCGGCCAGACCGACAAAATTCGTGACGGTGAGCGGGGCTTTGCTGAAAAACAGCTCGCAGGTGACCGTGCCGCGGGGAGTGACAATATCGGCATATAGACCGTCGGGCAGCGCCGGGGGGGCGGAGGGTGTGGCCGGGGTCGCGGCTGGCAACAGCAGGCCGGTGCCGAGCAGGGTAAGCAGAGCGAACGCGATTTTCATAAAGGGAAGATGAAGGGATCGCCGGTCGCGACACAATGAAACTTGGCTGGTGGCAGGGTGCCGCGCCGGGCAAAATTATCGGATGGCGGTGGATGGGCAGACCCACCAGAAACTGGCGCATGAAAAACTTTAGGGTGCACCTGCCGGTGATCGTTTGCCTGCTGGGATTGATGCAGTCCGTGGCTGTGGCCGGCTTGCCGGCGGAAACCACGGTGACGGTTCCGACCAAATTTGAAATCCTGCGCGAAAATCGTGTGAGTGGCACCGTGATGCTGGCGGCGGGCAGCCGGTTGGAAGTGATTGAACTGGCGGGCGATCAGGTGCGGGTGCGCTACCGCTCGCTGGCCGGCCGGGTTCCGGCGGCCCAGACTGAGTTGGCGGGTTTGGCGGTGGCGCTGCAAACGGCTCCGGTGGCGAAAGCCGAGACCGTGGTGGCTCCGCCGGTTGCTCCCGCATCAACGCCAGTAGCTGCTGTGCCGGCGACGCCATTAGAGCGCGCCTTGAGCGGCAAGCTGGTGAAGTTTGAGAATGGCGGCTTGCAGGCGCATAACCCGGCGCAGCTCGCGGGAGTGAAATTTTATGCGATTTATTTTTCGGCGAGCTGGTGCGGGCCGTGCCGGCAGTTCACGCCCGAGCTGGTCGATGCCTACGGAAAAATTCGCGCGCAATATCCCGAGTTTGAACTGGTGTTCGTGAGCAATGACCGCTCGGCCACGGACATGCAGGGCTACATGCGCGACGATCACATGGCATGGCCGGCACTGCGCTTTGAAGCCATCCGCAACACCCCCGACATCGTGCGCTACGCGGGCCCCGGCATTCCATGCCTTGTGCTGGTGGACGCGAATGGCCAGGTGCTCTCCGACAGTTTCCGCGGCGGCAACTATGCCGGGCCGGATGCGGTGCTGGATGACACGTGGCGGATTCTGCGCGATCATCGGCGGCAACTGGCGGGGAAGAAAACATGAGGCGGTGCGGGGCGGGTGCCGGTGAATTTTTCCGCATAGACGCGGGCGGGGAAAGTATTGGAGGGACCGGCTCTGTCCGGTCCGCGAATACCAATGGTTTTCGTTTATCAAACCGGACGACACGGAGGTCGTCCCTCCATCAACCAAGGCAATGCAAGCTGCGCGGGATCAGACCCACAGAAATTGAAAGGACGGTCGTATGCTGATCCTGAACACGCTTGCGCCGGTTTTCCTGCTGGTCGCGCTGGGCGTGTGGTTGCAACGGAGCGGGTTTGTGTCGCCGGGTTTTTTGAAAGAAGCCAACCGGCTGACCTACTGGGTGGGGCTGCCGGCGCTGTTGTTCAGCCAACTGGCGGCGGCGTTGCCGTCGGTGCACGCGGCGGGCGCGCTGTTGGGGACGGTGCTCACGGGCACGGTGGGGGTGATTATTTTCAGCTACGGCGTGGCCGCGTTGCTGCGGGTGCCGGGTGCGGCGATGGGCACGTTTGTGCAAGGCGCGTTTCGCGGAAATCTGGCGTTCGTGGGATTGCCCGTGATTTTTGCGCTGCCGGATGTGCCGGTCGCGGGCGGGCTCACGGTGCGGAGCGCGGCGATCATCGCGGTGGCGCCGGCGATGGTGCTCTACAATCTCGCGGGCGTGATCGTGCTGCTGCTGAGCCAGCACCGGTTGGGTTTCGCGATGGTGAAGCCGTTGGTGCGGCAGTTGCTCGTGACGCCGCCGCTGCTCGCGACGGTGGCGGGCATCGCGTTTGCGGCGATGGGTTGGAGATTGCCGGTGGCGGTGGACCGCACGCTGTTCGCGCTGGGCGAAATGGCGCTGCCGCTGGGCTTGTTGGGCGTGGGCGGTTCACTGATGACGGTCAACCTGGAGGCGGGCTGGCGGCTGCCGGAGATTTCGGCGCTGATCAAGACGGCGGTTTCGCCGGCGATCGGTTGGGTGCTGGGGCGTTGGTGGGGATTGGAGCCAGCGGCGCTACAAGTGGCGATGATTCTGATGGCGTGTCCGACGGCGATCGTCTCCTACACGATGGTGCTGGCGATGAAGGGCGACGAGGAGATGGCCTCGTCAACGATCGTGGCGAGCGTAGTCTGCTCGCTGGCGACACTGGCGCTGATCGTGGGGAATTTTTGAAGGGGCGGTGAATGGCACTTTCATATCGTGAGATCCTTACCGCAAAAAGGACACGCCCGCGGAGTAATTGGGCTTGATCGGCTTCCGACCAATTTTTCGCACTGGGGACAACGGAAGCTCTGAAAACGATACTGCACATAGATCGCCCATGGGAAAACGAGGAAGGCAACCGCTCCGTGCGATATCAGAGCGAGCAAAACGATTGAAAATCCAACGATAGGAAACCAAAGGAAAATCCATTGGTCACGCTGTGCTTTTAGACTCATGGCGGCTCTCATTTTTAGTCGAGCAGTGCTATCCGGCCTGACTTGAAAGCCCGAGCAGGGGGAGACTCATGAAGGTATGAAATGAACTCAGCGATTGGGCGGCAAGGGTGGACTGTCGCGGGTAATACCAGTCGCCCTTTGGCGCGGTAGCGCCGGTAGGGTCGGACCGCCGGGCCGACCGCGGATAACCAACGACACGCCTCCGCCAAGCCTTCCTCCTTCGCCAAGGCTACGGCGGACAAGACAGCGGGCAGGCGCGCCCGGCGGTCACGCCCTACCTCGGAGGCAGGCTGGAAGCCTGCGCTGCTTTGGGCTTAATCGAGCTCAACGCCTTCGACGATGAGGCGGAGGCTGTCGAGGCGGAGGCGGGATTGCTCGATCGCGGTGCGGACTTGCAGGACTTGGTTTTTCGCGAGGTCGATTTCTTCGGGGCGGATGTTGTCGTTGAGTTTCGATAGCTCGACGAGGCGTTGGAGGTCGGCGGTGAGGACGGACGCGGCGCGTTCGCGGGCGGTTTTTTTCAGGGTCAACGTCAGCGCGGTGGCACGGGTGCTGGCGGCTTCGATCAGATTTTTAAGGAGCGTGGCGTTGAAGCCGGGGCGTTCGAGGAAGCGCGAGAGCGGGGCATCTTCGACATCGGCGGCGAGGCGCGAATAAAGGGCGTTGTCGGTGAGGTCTTGGCCGTGGATGTCGACGAGGACGCGGACGGGAGTCGGGGCGAGGAACTGGTCCACGTGCCACCGCGGGTCGGCGACGGTTTCGAGGACGAAGATCGCTTCGAGGAGGAGGTTGGGTTTGTCGGCTTCGAGGACGCAGAAGGATGTGGTGCCGGCGGGAGAATCGACGAGCAGATCGAGCGCATCGGTGACGAGCGGATGATCGGCGGAGAGGAAGCGGATGTCTTCACGGGCGATGGCGCGTTTGCGGCTGTAGGTCGCGAGCATGCCATCGCGGGGAATCGAGGGGAAGCCTTCGACGTAGGCGTGCGAGGCGTCGAGGTTCACGTCGCCGTCCTCGTGTTCGTTGATGCGAACGCCGAAGTGATCAAAGAGGTCGGTGAGGATTTTTTTGAGGAGCGGGTCGGCGTCGGCGGCACGCACGCGTTCGAGGATGATCTGGGCGGTGTCGCGGTTGAAGGAGTTCAGCTCGAGGAGGCGGTCGCGGCCTTGCTTCATCTTGAGTTGCAGGGCGTCGCGGAAGGTTTCGGTTTCGGCAATGAAGGCGTCGAGTTGGGCGCGGGCTTTTTCGGAATCACGGACAAGCTGCCCGGGCCACGTTTCGATCAGGGCGAGGAGGCGGGGGCGGAAGGCGGTGGCGTAGTCGTTGCCGCTGTGCAGCGGGGCTTCGAAGGCGTTCAGGCCGCGATGATACCACTCGGCGACGGCGGCATCGGCTCCGTCGGCGAGGTAGGGGACGTGGATTTTAATGGTCTCGGTTTGGCCGATACGATCGAGACGGCCGATGCGTTGTTCGACGAGGCTGGGGTTGAGCGGGAGGTCGAAGAGGACGAGGTGGTGGGCGAACTGGAAGTTGCGGCCTTCGCTGCCGATTTCGGAGCAGAGGAGCAGTTGCGCGCCGTCTTTTTCCGCGAACCAAGCGGCTTGGCGGTCGCGCTGGATGAGCGGGAGGCCTTCGTGGAAGAGGCCGATGTTGAGGTTGTGCTGCTCTTTGATGGCGGCTTCGAGGGCGAGGACTTTGCGCTCGGAGCGGCAGATGAGGAGGACTTTGGCGGGCGCGGTTTTTTTGAGGAACGAGACGAGCCAGTCGAGGCGGGGGTCGTCTTTGTAGGTGTAGCGGATCGGGGCGGTGGCGGTGGAATCGGAGGAGAGAGTCGGGTCGCTCACGCTCCCCGCTACGGACTTGGCGGATTTGGGTTTGGCACCGGGGATCGCGGTGAGCGGGGCGGTGACGGCGGCGGGGGTCGCGGCGGTTTTGGCTTTGGTTTTTTTGGCGGCCTTGGGCTTCGAGGCGGGCTTGGAGGACGAGTCTTCGAGGGCTTCGTCAAAGGCGTTGTCGAATCCATCGGGAGATTCTTCGGACTCTTCGCTGGTGCTCGCGGCTGCGTTGTCGGAGTCGGCGGTGACGTCGGCGTCGGAGGGATCGGCATCGGGATCTTCCAGGGAGGCGAGGGCGGCTTCGGCTTCTGCGGAAAAATCGATCGAGACGGGGGCGTGATCGATCGGGGCGGCGGCGCCTTGGGTGCGGCTGGCGGTGTGAGCGTTGGCGTCGTCGGCGGCTTCCTCGGCTTGGAGTTCGCGGGCGACGCGGGCGAGGAGAGTGGGCGAGGCGTCAGGGATCGCGACGGGACAATACTGACGTTTAGGGAAACCGGTCATCGCGGCGCGGGTGTTGCGGAAGACGACGCGGCCGGTGCCGTGTTGATCGAGCAAGGTGCGGAGGAGGGCTTCGCGGGCGCCGGGTTTGCCGGCTTCGAGCGCGGCGAGGTGGGTGGCGAGGGTGGCGGGGTCGCGATCGAAGAGTTTGCGGAGGGTGGCCTGGTCTTTTGCGCCGAGGGCGGAGCCGTCGATGATTTTTTCGGCGATGCCGGCGACGGTGCCGAAGTCGGCGGTTTCATCGAGGAAGGTCTCGTAGTCGTCGTAGCGGTGCGGATCGAGGAGGCGGAGGCGCGCGAAGTGGCCGGCGAGACCGAGTTGAGTGGGGGTGGCGGTGAGGAGGAGGAGGCCGTGAGTTTTGCGGGCGAGTTGTTCGACGAATTGGTAGTCGGGGCTGGCGGCGGCGGGGGTCCAACCGAGGTGGTGGGCTTCGTCGACGATGACGAGGTCCCAGCCGGCTTCGATGACTTGGGTGCGACGGGCGGCGGCTTCGGGGCTGGCGAGGTAGGCGATGCTGGCGAGCCCGAGCTGGCTGGAGAGGAAGGGGTTTTTACCGGGGTCGCTGGCTTCGATGGCGGCGCAGCGGGGCTCGTCGAAGAGGGTGAACCAGAGGTTGAAGCGGCGGAGGAGTTCGACGAACCACTGGTGAACGAGGGATTCGGGGACGAGGATGAGGGCGCGTTTGGCGCGGCCGGTGGCGAGGAGGCGTTGGAGGATGAGGCAGGCCTCGATGGTTTTGCCGAGGCCGACTTCGTCGGCGAGGAGCACGCGGGGCTGCTGGCGGTTGGAGACCTCGTTGAGGATGTAGAATTGGTGGGGGATGAGGTCGATGCGGCCGCCGAGGAAGCCGCGGACCTCGGACTGGCGGAAGCGGTTGCGGGCTTGGAGCGCGCGGAGGCGGAGGTCGAAGACGGAGGAGG
>JAGNQV010000242.1 GCA_017988885.1 Opitutaceae bacterium
CCAAAATCTGATTGCCCCGGGGTGGGGCGGGCCGTTTGGTTGAGCGTTCCGCTCCTATGCAACGCTCCCATCACTGCGCCCAACTCACCCAAACCGACCTCGGCGCGACTGTCGCACTCGCCGGCTGGGTGGACTCCATCCGCGACCACGGCGGCATCATCTTCATCGATTTGCGTGATCGCAAAGGCATCACACAGGTGAAGTTTGACCCGCAGGATAATGCGGATCTGGGCGCGCAGGCCGCGCAGTTGAAGCCCGAGTCGGTGATCAGCATCGCCGGCAAGGTGGTGGCGCGTCCCGCCGGCACGATCAACGCCACGCTCACGACGGGCGAAATCGAGATCGCCGCGACCGCACTGGAGGTGCTCAATATTTCCGAGACCCCGCCGTTCCCGCTCGACGACGCCGGTGGTGACAAGGTCAATGAAGACCTGCGCCTGACCTACCGCTATCTCGACCTGCGCCGGCCGAAGATGCGCAAAAATCTCCAGGTGCGCCACAAGGCTTCCAAGGCGATCCGCGATTACTTTGACGCGCAGGAATTCATCGAGGTCGAGACGCCCGCGCTGTTCAAAAGCACGCCCGAAGGCGCGCGCGAATACCTCGTGCCGTCGCGCATCCACGCGGGCCAGTTTTACGCGCTCTCGCAGTCGCCGCAGCAGTTCAAACAGATCCTCATGGTCGCTGGCGTGGAGAAATATTTCCAGATCGCCCGCTGCTTTCGCGACGAGGATTTGCGCTCCGACCGGCAGATGGAGTTCACGCAGGTGGACGTCGAGGCGTCGTTCATCGATCGCGAGGGCATCTATGCGTTGTTTGAAGGCATGCTGAAGAAAGTGTGGAAGGACGTGCTCAACCATGACCTGCCCACGCCCTTTCCGCGCCTGGCCTTCCATGATGCGATGAACCGCTACGGCGTGGACAAGCCCGACGTGCGCTTCGGCCTCGAATTGCAGGATTTCACCGAGCTTTTCAAAACCTCGACCTTCAAGGTCTTTGCTTCCACCGCGACCGGCGGTGGCGCCATCAAGGCTGTCAATGCCAAGGGGCTGGCGGATCTGACGCAGGGCGAAATCAAGGCGCTGGAAGAAGTCGCCAAATCCCTCGGCGCGAAGGGCCTCGCTTTCATCAAGGTCGAGGGTGGCGAATGGAGGTCGCCCATCGTCAAGTTTTTCTCCGAAACGGAAAAAGCCGCGCTCACCGCGCAGCTCGGCCTCACCGAGGGCGACATGGTCTTCTTCGCCGCGGCACCGTGGGAACAGGCCTGTGCCATCCTTGGCCGCATCCGGCTCGAGGCGGCACAGCTCCTTGTGAAACGCGGCAAGCTCACGCTGCGGCCCGACGACTGGCGCTTCCTGTGGGTGATTGATTTTCCGCTCATGTCCTATGATGAAGAGCGCGGCGGCTACGCGGCCACACACCATCCGTTCACGGCGCCAGTGCCGGAGGACGCGCAATATCTCGACAGCGATCCGAGAAAAGTCCGCGGCCAGCACTATGACGTGGTGCTCAACGGCATGGAGCTGGGCGGTGGTTCAATCCGGATCCATCACCCGGTGCTGCAAAAGAAAATCTTTGAGGACGTGCTGAAAATTCCGGCCGACGTCGTCGAGAGCCGCTTCGGTTACATGCTCAAGGCGTTCACGTATGGGGCGCCGCCGCACGGTGGCATCGCCTTCGGCCTCGACCGCATGGTCGCGTTGCTTTGCGGCACGACCAGCATCCGCGACGTCATTGCATTTCCGAAGACCCAAAAGGGGCAGGACCTCATGGCGCAGAGCCCGACGCCGGTCACGCCGAAGCAACTCAAGGAGCTGCACATCCAGACGGTGATGCCGGAGTGAGATTAGATTGGCCGCGGAGACGCGGAGACACGGAGCAATTCAATCAAATCGCCGTGCCAGCAAAGAGCGAAGCGCACTGATTAATTCAGAATCCATGAAACCATGTTTAATACCGGGCTTCCTGGCTTCTGAATTACACTCCGCGTCACCGTGCTTGCGCGGCCAACCCTGGGTTTCCCGATGCGCTATAGAAACAGCCATCCGATCAACGCAAGGATGGGCAGCAGGATGGGTAGGCTGTATTTGAAAATATAGCCGAAGAAAGTCGGCACGCGCACGCCGGAGGACTCGGCGATGGATTTGACCATGAAGTTCGGTCCGTTGCCGATGTAGGTCATCGCGCCAAAAAACACCGCGCCCAAGCTCACGGCGATGACGAGGCCCGGCTGCTGCGCGAGCAGCACGCCGACGGCCGCGTGCGCATCGCCCGAGGCCGCGGCGGCGGCAAATTCCTCCGGGTGGACGGCGCTGGCACTGACCTCGGCGAGCTTGAGAAAGTTCAAATAGGTCGGGGCATTGTCGAGCACGGCGGAAAGCGTGCCGGTGGCGAAGTAATATGGGAGGGGCCGGTTGAGGCCGATGGCCTGGCCATGTTGCTCGAGATAGCCGAGCGCGGGCATCATGGTGATAAAAATGCCGATGAAGAGGAAGGCCACCTCCTTGACCGGACCGAAGCTGAAATGGTTTTCCTCGTGCACGACCTTCGGCGTGAAGCAATAAGAGGCGACGGCCGTGCCGATCATCACCAGCTCGCGGAGGAAATAATGCTCGGGCAGAAACACTGCGCCGATGATGAGCAGCAGAAAAATCACATTGATGCCGCCTTGGAAGTGCCAGGTGTCGGGGGCTTCGATCTCTTGCCGGATTGCCGCCGGCGCGCGGCTGAAAGAGCGGCGGTCGTAGAGGTAGAACACCGCGAGGATCAAGCCGACCGTGGCCAGCCAAGCGAGGGCGACGTGCTGGATCAGCCAGAAGAACGGCACGCCGCGCAGGTAGCCGAGAAAGAGTGGCGGATCGCCGATGGGTGTGAGCGCACCGCCGACATTGGAGACCACGAAGATGAAGAAGATGATGTGAAAGCCGCTGAGGCGGATCTTGTTCATCCGGATGTAAGGGCGGATGAGCACCATCGAAGCGCCGGTTGTGCCAACGAAGTTGGCCAGCACTGCGCCGACGAGCAGAAAGACGACATTGTTCAACGGTGTGGCCTCGCCCTTGACCTTGAGGTGGATGCCGCCCGCGACCACGAACAATGAGCCGATGAGTGCGATGAACGAAAAATATTCGGCCGCGGTGTGGGCCACAATTTCGCCGCCTTGGGGAACGCGCCAGAAATAATAGGCCGCGACCAGCGCGGCCAGGCCGAGGGCGACCTTGGCGTAGTGATGCTCCCACCACGCTTTCAGTCGGTGTGGCGTCAGCGGAAAAACGGCGATGAGCAGCAGGAGCAAACCAAACGGGATGACCAGTGGCAGTGGAATGCCGGTAGTGGTGGCCAACAAGGGAAGGGCAAGCGGGGGCATGGAAAAGTTACAGCGATGCAGGGGGTGTGCCTGATGCGACCGGGACTGGATCAATCATCAACATTTTTTTCGACACAGCGTCTACCCCTGTAGCCGGCCGAATGCAAACGTGTGGCCCGCGCAGAAAACAAGAGTCGAATAGAAACATTTTTAACCGCCGGCGGGTTTGGCACAGGCCGTGCTAAACCCACCCGGTTCATCGCTGATGAACTATCCTGATTCAAATCCAACCAACCACACCAAGTTGTGCCTATGAAACCACCGACCAAGCCCTTTGGCGGGCTATTTAAGCTCGCCGGTCTGCTCGCCGCGCTGACGCTCGCCGTCCCGCTTTTTGCCCAGGAAACAGCCGCCGCGGCACCCGCCGTCGATCCGGCCGCCTTAAG
>JAGNQV010000243.1 GCA_017988885.1 Opitutaceae bacterium
CCGCCACAGGCGACGCGGTCCAGCACCACGGCGTGCAGTGGATCGCGGTAGTCTTGGTTGCGGCTCTTAAGCGTAACGAGGTTGTGGTAAGGCGTGCCCTTGTAGAAAAGATGCGCCGGATCCTGATAGCGAATGACCCCCGGATCCGCGGCAAAACGCTCGCCGTAAGCTTCGATGATAAACTGGCCCTTGTCGTCGTGCGTGTGGTCGAAGGTCTGCGGTCCGCCCTCGAAAAGGCAAAGGATGTCGCCGTAATTGCAGCCGGTGCGCAGGACGATGCGGTCGCACACCTCGAAGTGTTTGTGCGGCGGCAGTTGCGGCGTGCCGGGTGCGCCTTCCACAAACAACAGAAAATCCATGAGCCCGGACAGCGAGCAGGCCCCGGCCATGCGCTTGCCAAAGAACGGAGCGCCCGGAGCATTGGGCCGGCGCCCAAAATATTCGTGCCACAGCCAGAGCGCATTCGGATCGTTGTAATACTTCGCAAAAAACATGAACGAGCTGTTCATGAAGTTGTAACCCATGGACTCGATGTTGTCGCCCATGGGCAGAAACGAGAGCCGGTTCCGCGCCAGGGAGCGGGTGTGCATGATATAGTCCATGGTCCGACCCAGATGCGCCGGAGCATAATCCTGCACGCGCCAGCCTTTGTGCCGGCTGATGGCGATGAGGGCGGTGACGGCATATTGCGTCGTATATTCCCAGTAGCCCGGTCCTTCATTCGAGGCCCCGGTGACCTTGTAATAATTGTTCATCATCCGCGGGAACCATTGGATGCCGCGCTCGAGAATCGCATCCACATCGGGATGGCTGCGGCGCGCCACCAAGGCTGCGCACACGAGCCCGGCTGTGTAGACCGCACCCTGGTTGCTGTTGAGCAGATAGCCCTCCCCATTCAGCCGCAGATACATGTCGATCCACGGCAGCGCTTTTTCATAAAGGGCATCCTCCACCTCCCGCCGTTCCGCCTCCGCCAGCAGTGGATAAATGAAATCATAGCAGGCGGCGATGGCCTCGGCCACGGCCGTTTCGATAAAGGGCGCACGGTAGCCCGGCTGTCCCGCCGGAATGCGGCTGGCAAAGCCCGCCTGCCAAGTCGTGCAGCGCACCGCGGTAAACAACGCCCGGCGCGCCGTCTGTGCATGGCGCATATCACCGGTCAAGGCATAGGCCATCGCCCCGTAGACCATGCAGCTGTTGAGATGATACATCTGGTCGGCCGGCGAGACACGACGCTCGCAACCTTGATTGCCGAGATCCACCGGCAGGTAGCGGCCGGCATACTGCTCCGGCCGATAATCGAGATGCGCCACCGCCTCCGCGACGATTTCATCCGCCATTTTTTTCAACGGTCCGGGCGCCTGCGCCGCCGTCCGCAACCGCAGGAACTCGTCGCGGCCGACAAAAAGGCCGATCGGCAGCAGGCCCGTATCCGGATTTTCCACCGCGGCCGGCGGCAACACAGCGGGGATCCCCGGCACCTCTCCGACCAGCAAGGGATCGGTGCCCTTCTTTTCCAGTAGAATCCAGCGGATGGAGGAGGCGACTTGGACGTCGATCACCTCGCGGATTTCGTCTTCCGCCTGTTCCAGTTCGATCGTCAGTGCAGTCAGCCGCCGGCCGGAAATCAGCGCGCGCATTTCATCGCCGCCCCCCAGACCGCGCCGGCGGTCAATGACGCGGACCGACACGCCGTCGATTTCCAGCACGAGACTGAAGTTGGCGCGCAGATCCGTCGCGGTGAAAAGCGCGATCGCTTGATAGGCGGCGAGGTCCACCGCCATGCGTCGCGTGTAGGCGGTCTGGTGCCGGCGGCCCGGCTTCTGCACATAGCGCAGATTCGCATACATCCAGGCCACATCCAGTGCCCGGTCTTCCGGCGGAAGACCGGCGGATCCGGTATGCATCCAGTCCTCCCGGCTCCACATGCGCTCGCTTAGAAAATTCACCGCCATGTCCTCGTAAAGGGTGACCGGAATCAACGGCGCGTCCTTCGCCCAGGACAAGGCGCCTAGGCCCAGCACCGTGTCCGCAAAGGTCGCACTGCCTGCCTCCAGCCGCACCCGCCGCACCGTATGCAGGCCTGCCGGTTCGCCGATTTTTTTCAGCGAGGAGATGGCGAAATACATCGTGTTCCAGCCCGCCCACTCGACCACAAAACTTGTGCGGTAGCCCGCCGCGACCGGCTGGTCGGGCGACTCGCCGCAATCCAGCACCACGTCCACGAACAGCATGGTTTGCCGGCTCGCGTGCACCGGCAGCGCAAAGGCCCAGACCGGCTCGTCGCGTGCCGGTGGCTCGACGGCCAGCGCGATTTGTGGCAGCACCGCAACACTCCAGGTCTGTCGGACCTGTTCTACGGCAGGGCCGGCGCGATGAGCAAAGCTGGTGAAAATTGGATCTGAGCAGGGGTTTGCGTTCATGATTTTTTATTGAGCCAAAACAGTCGGTCAGGCCGGGTCGCCGCCGACAGCGGGCGGACGGTAGTTTTTATCACCGCCTATCCGTTTCCATTGCAGATAAAGGGTGATGCAAGCAATGAAAGCACAGAGATTGCCGAAACCGGAAAACAGGAAAACGTAGCGATAGTTGCGCAGTTCACTCAGCAGCCAGCCGACGAGAGGAGGCGCGAATATCAGGCTGCTGATGCCAAAGATGACGTTGGCGCTGACAAACTGCCCATAGCGTCCCAGCGGCAGAATGCGCGGACCGAGCGCCATCGCCGCCCCCAAATAAATCGCAATCGATCCCTGGTTCAGACACATCCAGAAAAGCAGCGTGCGTTCATCGTGGATGAACCAGAAGCAGCCCAAAAAGCTGAGCCACGTGAACAGCATCCCCACCACGGCGACCCGCACCGGGTGAAACCGATCCACAAAATAGCCCACGATCAGGAACACCGGAATCTGGACCAGAAAAGTCCACCCCTTGATCTCGCCAAACTGCTGCAGTGAGAGCCCCAGCGTGTCGGCATAGCCCGGCTTCCCCGCCTGCGTCGCAAAAAAAACCATGAACCCCATCGGCGCCAGCGCGCCCCAGCTGAAAAAAGTGATAGTATAAAAGTTGAGGTAAAGCGGATGGGCAAAACACTGCTGCAAGTAGCCCTTGATGGCTCCGAGCCGCCCGCCCGCGGCCTTCGGCGGGGGCGGCGGATAAGTGCCCTCCTTGACCCGCCAGACCAACAAGGTGAAGGCCGTCGCATAAATGAGCCCGATCAAGGCGTAGACATGGAAAGTATGCCCCTCGACCCAGCCGAAAATCCAGCGATTGAACGCCAGGCTGCCGAGCGCACCCACGGCCCGATAAAATCCCGCGAATTTGCCGAGCACTTCCGGCGGGATGACATCCGCCACCAAACACGCATAGACCTGCACCACGTAGGCGTTGAACAGCAGGAAAATCAGCAGGCACGCAAAGACCCACGCGATTGTGCAGCCCGCCAGTGTGATCCGTGAACCCAGCCCAAACCCGGCGAGAATCTCGACCACTTGCGCACCGGCCGGTTTCGCCAAACCAAGCAGCAGCAGGCTGAGCACCACCGGCAGAATGCACCACAGCAGGAACGGCCGCCGCCGGCCGAGCCGCCCGCGATGCCGGTCGCTCTGCGCGCCCACAATGGGATACCACAGAAAGGCGATGAGCGATGACACGCTGCCGTTGAACCCGATCAAGGTGTCGCCCGCCCCCTCCCAACGCAATTGCAGCGGGACCACGGCCGCCGGCAAAGATTCCAAAAGTTGAA
>JAGNQV010000064.1 GCA_017988885.1 Opitutaceae bacterium
TGGGTTCGAGATAATTTTCGCAGGGCCGGAGGGTCATCTGCGCCCGCGGCCGCGGTTCAACTCGCGCCGGGCACCAGCCCGCGCTCGCTGGTTTTGGCGAACTGCAACACGCGGGCAAACTCCGCGCTGCCGGCTTGTGCGTGCGCCGCGAGTTTTTCCAAGGCCTGCGTGCGGTTGAGCCCTTCGCGATAGAGGATGCGGAAAATGTGCTTCACGCGCTCCAGTTGCTCGGCGGAATGGCCGTTGCGCTCCAGCCCGACTTTGTTGAAGGCCCGCACCTCGGCCGGTGTGCCGTCCGCGATGAAATACGGCGGCAAATCCTGCACGAGCTTGGCCATCGCCGAGAGCATCGCAAACGCCCCGATGCGGCAAAACTGGTGGATGCCGGCCGCGCCGCCGATGACGACATGATTCTCAACGGTCACATGGCCGGCCATCGAGACCGCATTGCTCATGACAATGTGATTTCCGAGCACGCAATCATGTGCGATGTGGCTGTAAGCCAGCACGGTGTTGTCCGACCCGAGCACCGTGAAGTCACCGTCATTGGTCGCCGCATGGATGGTGACGTATTCGCGGAACACATTCCGGTCACCGACGCGAAGCCCGGGACGGCCACCCTTGAATTTCAGGTCCTGGGTTTTGCCGCCAATGCAGGCATAGGGGAAAATCTCGCACTGCTGCCCCAGCACCGTGAAGCCCTCGACCGACGCATGGTGGTGCAGCCGCGTGCCGTCACCCAGCTGCACTTCCGGCCCGACATAGGCGAAGGCGCCAATTTCAACCTCGGTGCCGAGCTGCGCGCCCGGCTCGACGACCGCGGAAGGATGAATGCGCGTGGCCATGCGTCAGGGCGCGGCGGCGATGTCCACGAAGCCAAACATCAATTCGGACGACGACACGACGTTACCGCCGACGGTGCAGGTGGCCTCGGCGACGCCGATCTTGTTGCCGCGGCTTTTCGTGAGCTTGGCATTGATCACCAGCTGGTCCCCGGGGCGCACGGCACGGCGAAATTTCACCTTGTCGGCACTCATGAAGAGCGCGGTCTTGCCCTCGGTGTTGGCGTTGCGCAGCAGCAGAATGCCCGAAGCCTGCGCCATCGCCTCGATTTGCAGGACTCCCGGCATGACCGGCTCGCCGGGATAGTGGCCTTGGAAATACGGCTCGTTGATCGTCACGTTCTTGATCGCGACCAGTTCCGTGTCGCCGATAAACTCCAGCACGCGGTCAATCATCAGGAACGGATAGCGGTGCGGCAGCATCTCCAACACGCGCTTGATATCGAGCGAGGTCTCGCCGGGCTGCGGGGTCTTGGTGGCCGCGGCGGCTTTTTTCTTGGGGCCTTTCTTCCGCTCCTGCAGTTTTTCAAAGAGCACCTTGGTCAGCTCCGCGTTGATCGCATGCCCGGGGCGCGTGGCGATGATGTGCGCCTTCAGCGGCAGGCCGAGCAGGAGCACGTCGCCGATAATATCGAGGATCTTGTGACGGACGAACTCGTCCTTAAAACGCAACGGCTCCTTCGAGATGATCTTGTCACCCTTGATGACCACGGCGCAGTCGAGCGAGCCCCCCTTGATCTTGCCCAGTTTCAACAGCTCCTCGATGTCCTCGTAGATGGTGAAGGTGCGCGCCGCGGCGACCTGCGTCATGTAAACCTCGGGATCGATCGTCAGCGAAAGATGCTGCGTATGGATACCGCGGTTGTCGGCCGAGGTGCAGGAAATTTTGAACTCATCGCAGGGCAGCGCGATGATGGAGGAGTCGCCGCGGGTCACCGACACCGGCGCGTCGAGGGTGAAATACTCGCGCTCCTTGTCCTGCTCCACCGGCTCACCTGCGAGGAGCATGTTCACATAGGGCTTGGCGGAACCATCCATGATCGGCGGCTCGGAGGCGTTCATCTCAATGATGACGTTGTCCACCCCGCAGCCGTGAAGCGCACTCAGCACATGCTCAACCGTGTGGATCTTGGCGTGGCCGTTCTGGATGGTCGTCGCCCGCACAAGGTCGGTGATCTGATCCACCCGCGGCCGCAATTCCGGCGCGCCATGCAGGTCGATGCGTTTGAAGACAATCCCGTGGTCCGCTGGGGCGGGCTTGATGGTCAGGGTGACCGCCTCGCCCGTGTGCAGCGCATTGCCGGTGATGGAGACTTCGCGCGCGAGAGTGCGTTGTTTCATAGGGATGCGGCCAGTCTCGGAAACGCACAGGGGCAAGGGCAAGCCCCGAGATGGCACCGACCTTGACAGGCGCGGGGCCGCCCGTTTATGCCAACACCCTTTCACAACTCAAAACCGTCACCCTTCACCCATGCCCGCAGCCAACGATATCCGCAGAGGACAGGTCATTAAGCACAACGGCGAGCCGCACCTCGTCATGGAAACCATGCACCGCACCCCCGGTAACCTCCGGGCGTTCGTGCAGGTCAAGATGCGTAATCTGCGCTATGGCAAGGCGCTCGACCAGCGCTTCGCTTCCACCGAAACCATCGAAGTCCTCCCCACCGAGCGCAAGACCCTCGAGTTCAGCTACGCCGACCGCGACACCTACGCGTTCATTGACCCTGACACATTCGAGCAGATTGAGCTTTCCGAGCAGACCCTTGGTGACGTGAAAAATTACCTCACCACTGGCGGCAAGGTGGACGTGCTCTTTGTCGATGAGCGCCCGCTTTCCGTGGATCTGCCCTCCACCGTGGCGCTGAAGGTCATCGAGTCCGCCGACGGTATCAAAGGCGACACCGCCAGCAACGTCCAGAAGCCGGCCAAGCTCGAAACCGGCCTCATTGTGCAAGTCCCTCTCTTCATCAAGGAAGGCGAGATCATCAAGGTCAGCACCGCCGACGGTTCCTATCTGGGTCGCAACTGAGCGACTGGGCACCCCTCGTCCCTCCTCCAGCCCGCGATGCATTCGTGGGCTTTTTTATGGTCTCAGCTCAGTGCCGCGACCGCGGTCTGATAATTCGCCGCGGCCTCATCCGTGCTGCACGCCGTCATCTCAAGGTCATGCAAAATACCGTCGGTCAGACCGTAGATCCAGGCGTGCACCGTGAGACCTTGGCCCCGATCCCAAGCATCGCGCACAATCGAGGTGGAACAGACATTGGCCATCTGCTCGATGACGTTGAGTTCGCACAAGCGGGCACTCCGCGCCGTCTCGTCGGGCAGACGGCAGAGGCAGCTATGGTGCTTTTCCTTCACATCTTGCACGTGGCGCAACCAGTTGTCGGCCAAGCCGACGCGCTCGCAGCGCAAGGCCGCCCGCACACCACCGCAGCCGTAATGCCCCACCACCATGATGTGTTTCACCTTGAGCACATCGACCGCGAACTGGATCACGCTCAGGCAGTTCAAATCCGTGTGCACCACGACGTTCGCAATGTTGCGATGGACGAATACCTCACCAGGCAGCAACCCGACGATCTCATTGGCCGGCACACGGCTGTCGGAACAACCGATCCACAAGTATTCCGGCGACTGCTGCCGTGAAAGTTTGAGGAAGAACTCCGGGTCTTTCGCCCGGATGGCATCCGCCCAAGCTTTGTTCTGATTGAACAGGTAACTGAGGTTCTTCATGCAGCCGGCAATGGTTTGGACGACCGGGTGAATGTCCACTCCGAATCCGGTCCGGCAGATTCCGCATTGCCTGCCGCCCGCCGGTCGCCAAACCTTGGCCCATGGGACGTCAATGGCTGCACGCAAAACGCGCGATTGTTAACGAACGCAAATCCAAGGTCGCCGGCAAGCTGACCAAGGAAATCACCGTCGCCGCCAAGCTCGGCGGCGGCGACCTTGGGGCCAACGCCCGGCTCTTCGCCGCGGTCGAAAAGGCCAAGAAGGCGAGCGTCACCCGCGATGTCATCGAGCGCGCCATCGCCAAGGGCGCCGGCACGGGTGGCGACAAGAGCGCGCTCGAACACGTCGTGTTCGAGGGCTACGCCCCGCACAAGGTGCCGCTCATCGTCGAGGTTTACACCGACAACCACCAGCGCACCGCACCCGAGATGCGCGTGCTTTTCAAGAAGGGAGTCCTCGGCAACGCCGGCAGCAACAAGTTTCTCTTCGAGCACGTCGGCTTGGTCGAGGCCCACCATCCCGACGCTGCCAGCGACCTCGAAGCTGCCGCCATCGAGGCCGGCGCAAACGATTTCGAAAAAATCACCCACCTGCAAAACGACGACATTCCGGAAGATCACGCCGGTGCCCGTTTCATCACCGAACGCACCGCCGTGCACGCCGTCTCCACCTGGCTCAAGGAGCACGGCTGGTCGCTCATCACCAGTGAAATTGGCTATGTCGCGAAGATGTTTCCCGAACTCGGTGACACGGCGCGCGGCGAGGTCGGCGAATTCCTGCAGGCGCTTGAGGACCACGAAGATGTTCAACGCGTCTGGGCGGCTGTGAAATAAACGTCCGAAGAACTCTTTCCATCACTATGCCCACCCCGACCATCGCCCAGAAATCTCCCCTCGTGAAGAAAATGCCCGCCGGCACCTACTGGTGGTGCGCCTGCGGCCTTTCGAAAGACCAGCCGTTTTGCGATGGCTCGCACAAGGGCACCGGCTTCGCGCCCAAAAAGGTCGAGCTCGCCACCGAACAGACCGTGGCGTGGTGCGGCTGCAAGCACTCCGCCAACGGCGCGTTCTGCGACGGAACACACAAGAAACTGTAGGTGCTGTCGCGTCGGCCTAGCGCCAGTGGCAAGCGGGTCACTCCCTCTGTCGATCGCGCAAATGATGCGCGCGCCCAATACAGGTTTAGCGCCTCCCACGAAACGCCCATGCCATGTCGTAGTAGCTGCAAACCGGTTTGCCGTCCTTGATGGCCGGTTTGAATTTGTATCTTCTAAAAGTGCGCAATGCGATGGGCCCGGCGGCCTCGTGGGAAGCGTAGATCACCTCCATGTTTTCAATTTTACCTTTTTCGGTGATGATGAATCTCACCATGACCAGAGCGGGCTCCTTCCCATACCAGTGGGTTGGTTCGCCTCCATCCATCATTGAATCTCGAAACTGCGACATGTCTGGGACCGGGGTGTCGACTTCATCCTGTGCGTAAATCCGGCGTCCATCCTTCATGGCGGTGGGGCGCGGGCTCATGATTTCGGCCAGGCCCATTTCGCCTTGAATCATCACCTGTGTGCCGATCTCCCGGCCGGCCATGGATTTGGCGAACACCATGTGGCCGAGTTCCAACAACACCGCAGCCTCAGGCAGATTGGTTTCGTTTTCGATGATCTCGGGATTCTCGGCCCGGCCTTCTCCATTGACGACAAACCTCACCCGCGCAGTGCGAGGTTCCGCATATTTGAAGAATGGCCTAGTGTAGTCTTCTTCGGAAAAGAGGACTGATCCCAGAAGAAAAAAGAGCCCCAGTATCACCGTAAATTGGCGGAATGAATAATGGATTTTCATGGCTAAAAGCGCTTTTCAATACCTCACACAGCCCACGCCCTAACAGCTTAAGGTCGTGGCTTTCAAGGCAGTTCGTGAACCGCGCAGATCGAAGATCTGCGCGGTGATTGAGTCATGCAGGAGTGGGAGATTGGCTCCGACGCTGAAAGATGCCGAACGAATCGCAGCGCAATCCACCTCGCCCGGCGCTGCATCAAACAGGGACTTACTCATACCACACTTTCAACCGAGCCCAACCCAAAGCCAGGTTCGGAGTCACCGCGCCATCCCGGAATATTCAGCGTGTCGGGTCATGCCTGTCGTTGCATTTCGGCCAATCCCCTTATGGCATGCCGCTCTCCGTTTTGCATCGCCCCTTTCCCATGCGTCTTAACCCCATCAACAGCGCCGAAGCCGTCTTCGCACCTTTTTTTGACGAACGCCTCGATGAACTTCCCACCTGGACGGCCGAGGCCCCCGGCGTCCTCGGTCACAAGCTCACCCAGAGCTGGGCTTTCGTTATCATCAACTGGGAACAGCCGGCCGACGACGGTCTCGTGCTCCGGCTGCGCAAAAATTTCAGCGCGTTTGACTGTTCAAACTATGACCGGCTGCTCGTGGCGATCAACCTGCCGGAGGATAGCACCATCAGTCTCGCGGCCGAAACGGACGCCGGTCCGCGCCAGCGCACCGGCACGCCGTGCGGCGCCACCCGCCACGAGGAGTGGCTACCGCTCCATGGCGCGAAACAAATCCATTCACTCACGGTGGAAGTGCGCACCTCCCACCGTGCCGCGGGCTCCGGCTGGCTGCTCTGGTTCGGCCTGCAAAGCACGGAGCGCCTGCCCTTCCACCTCGCCCAATGGCAGGGTTACGATGAGAAGTGGGACAAATATCTCCAACCGCCGGAGTTCGAGCCCACCTTCAAGCCCACCTACGGACTGATGGTCACCGCCGAGGAGCTCGACGCCGTGCGCAAGGATTTCGCCCATTCCGACATCACGCGTGAACTGCGCACCGTCGGCGAGGCCGCCCGGCGCATCCAGCCCGAGAGTCTGATTGGCGAAAACATCAATTTCTGGAACTTCAACGGCTTCCGCCGCGAGCGCGACATCGGCAAGATGATTACGATGCAGGGCCCTTTTGCCGCGCAAGCGGGCGTGCTGTGGAAGGACAAGGCGCTCTGTCGCCACGCCGCCCGGTTTGCGCTCAGCCTGGTGCATTGCGACCATTGGGAAGATGTGTTCTTCGCGTGGATGCGCGGCGGCAATTGGGACCAGCGCGGTTTTCTCCAGTCGCTCGGCGTGCTCGATTGCGCCATCATACTCGACCTGTGCGGGGAATGGTTCACCCCGCTCGGCCGCGACCTGATCCTGCGCCGGATCGCAACGGAAGGTCACGGCGGCATGAGCCACGCTTCCTGGTGGTGGGAATACATGTATTACACCAACCAGATGGTGTGGATCGCCCCCGCCCGGCTTTACGGTCTGCTGGTGCTCGAGCAGACGATGCCCGCACGATATGAAAACCATCCCCGTCCGCCCTCGCGCGTCGCACCCCACACGGAAATTGTGTGGGCGAATGTGCAGGACAATCTCGCCAAAGCGCTCCTGCCCGATGGCGGCTACGTCGAGGGCGCGACTTATTTCACGTGGGTGGCGCGGCAAGTGGCGTTCTGCGCCCTCCTCTACGGTCGCGGCCGCCATCAGGATGCGCGCCAACTGGTGCCGCCCGCCCTCTTCAAGACCGACCGGCTCGCCGAGATGCTCTACTCCACGGACGACGGGCAGGACATGCTCCTGACCGGTGACGCGTGTTTCGCCGTGGGTGAAGGACTCGCCTTCCTGGCCTGGCTGATGCCGCAGTCGCACTGGGTCACGATCTACCGGAAATGTCTCCGGCGTGCGGGTGCCGCCTCGATGTTGCTCCCGATGCGGCTCGATCGGGAAATCCCGGCCCATGGCCCCGCCCTCGCGCCCTTTTTGGAAATGGCCGACCTCGGCTACATGGCATCCGTGCGCCGGCTCGGTCCCGAGTGGGTGAAGCTGTTCATCCTTGGCAACAAGGCCGGCGGCGACCACCAGCACGAGGACAAGGGCAGCTTCATCCTTGAGTGCGCTGGCGACAGCTTCGCCTTCGATTTCGGCGTCGTCGATTACGCCAATCCGGTCACCGATCTGCTCAAGCAATGCCAACGGCATAATATGCTCACGCCTTGGTCGGAAGCCGAACGCCCCCGGCCGCAGAATCCACTGCGCGCCGACGTGAAACCCAAGGGCGTGGGTGACGCCACGCGTTTTCACGCCACCATCGACGCCACGCCCGGCTGGGAAGGCTGGTTCACGCAATGGCAGCGCACCTGGGATTCGCCGACGCCCGATGTCATTACGATCACCGACGTATGGGCGGTGGAAAAAGGTGAAGGCGCCATCTTCCACTGGACGACGCGCCTCCCCATCAAGCTTGAAGGCAACCGCGTCGTCATCGAAGGCCGCCGCGCCCGCGCCGAGTTTGCCGTGCCCGATGGCGTCGAAGTCCGCGTGGACGAATTGCCCCTCATGGATCCACGCCGCCGCGCGACCGACGAGCAGCGCCGTGAACTCATCCAATACGGCTGGACCCACGCCGAGACCCAGCCCCGCCTCACCCTCCGCCAGCGCGGCCGCAGTGGCACGCTCCGGATCGATGTCCGCCTGCACCTGAAATAATCCTCTCTCCCATGCGACCCACCCCCATCAACAGCGCAGAGGCCGTCATTGAGGCCTTTCACGACCCCCAGCTCAGCGAGCTCAACCAATGGACTGTTACCAGCGAAGGCGTCTCCGGCTTCAAAATCTGGCAGAATTGGATTTGGGTTCAGTGGGCGTGGCAAACGCCCGCCGCTGACGGGCGCGTCGTGCGCTTCAGGCGCGACGTCGAGATCGATTGCTCCGACTACGACCGACTCATCGTAAATGCCGCGATTCCAGAGGGTGGCACGTATACCTTGCACGCGGAAACAGATGCCGGCCCGTGCACCCGGCGCGGTGAGCCTTATGGCGCAACCAAACGTGAGGAGTGGCTGCCGCTAGACGGAGCCAAGCGTCTCACGGCGATCAGCATCGAGGCGCATTTTCCCCAGCGCGGCCCCGGTAATGCGTGGATTTACTGGATCGCATTGCAAAGCACGGCCCGCCTGCCCGCTCATCTCGCGCAGTGGTCGGGTTACGACGATCACTGGGAAAATTACCTGCAACCGCCCGGGTTTGACCCCACTTTTGCACCGACCCACGGCCTGCTGCTCAACACCGAGGAGCTGGCAGCCGTGCGGCAGGAATTTGCCGGGTCGTCCATGGCCGATTCCCTGCGCGAAGCCGCCGTGGACGCACGTCGGGTGCCTCCGGAAAAGCTCATCGGACAATATGTCAACATGTGGAACTCCAACTCGCTGCGGCGGGAAAGAGACCACGGCAAGGTCATCACCATCCACGGGGCCAACGCCGCCCAGGCCGGCCTGCTGTTTAAGGACAAGGAGCTCTGCCGGCTCGCCGCGCGTTTCGCCCTGAGCATCGCCCACTGTGAGCGCTGGGACGACAGCTTCGTGTGCTTCATGCCCGGCAGCACTTGGGAGCAACGCAGCTTCGTGCAGTCCATCTGTGTCTTCGAGTGCGCACTCATTCTTGATCTCTGCGGCGAATGGTTCACCCCGCTTGGCCGCCAGCTCATCCTGCGCCGCATTGCAGAGGAGGGTATCGGTAATATGAACTTCTGCGGCTGGTGGTGGGAATATATCTTCCACTGCAACCAGCTCGCCTGGTTCGCCCCCGGTCGGATCCTCGGTTATCTCCTGCTGGAACGCACGATGCCGGCACGGGTGGAAAATTACTCCAAGCCCTCGCCCTCGCGCGTCATGCCCTACACCGAGCTGGCCGTGAAGGACCTGCTCGAGAACCTCGGTCGCTGCCTCCAGCCCGATGGCGGCTATGTCGAGGGGCCGACGTATTTCACGTGGGTGGCGCGACAGGCCTTTGTCGCACTGCACCTTTACGCCCGCGCCCGCGGCCTGTCGCTGCAGGAGCTGATGCCGCCACAGATCAAACAAACCTCACTCATGGCGGAAGTGCTTTATTCCACCGCCGACGATCTCGACGTAATCCCAATCTGTGACGCGATGTTTGCCTTCCCCGAGGCGCTCGCCCACCTCGCGGCATTCATGCCCGACAGCCACTGGGTGACCATTTACCGCAAGCAGCTCCGCCGCGCCGGCGCCTCGCCCTCTCTCCTCGCGATGGCCTTGTCGCGACAGATTCCCTCCGAGGGTCCGGCCTTGCGACCATTCGTGGACATGCCCGCCACCGGCATGACCGGTTCCGTGCGGCGGCTGCAGGGGGAAATCGTCAAGCTCTTCCTCATGGGTAACAAGGCCGGTGCCGGCCACACGCACGAAGACAAGGGCAACTTTGTCCTCGAATTTGCGGGCGACAGTTTCGCGATGGATTTCGGTGTCGTGGACTACGGCAACCCCCTCGTCGAGGAGCTGAAGACGGCGCAACGCCATAATATGCTGACCCCGTGGTCTCTCGACCAGCGGCCCAAGCCCAGCAACCCCATCAACGCCGACATCCGCGCCCTGGCCCGTGGCGATGAGACGGCTTTTCACGCCACGATGAACGCCACCGCCGGCTGGGAAGGTTGGTTCACCAAATGGGAACGGACCTGGGATTCGCCCACCCCCGACACGCTGGTCATCACCGATGACTGGGCTGTGGCGCAGGGCGAAGGCGTAATATTTCACTGGACCACGCCACTGCCCATGCGCCGTGAAGGGGACAAAATCATCATCGAGGGCCGGCGGGGTATCGCCGAAATCACCGTGCCCACGGAAGCCGAGGCCGTCATCGAATTGCTGCCATTAATGAACGAAGAGCGTCGCGCCATCGATGAACTCCGCCGGGAGATGGTGCGTTTTGGCCTCCATCATGCCGACACGCAGCCCCGCCTCACCCTGCGGCAACGGGGCCGGAATGGCACCCTGCACGTCGCGATCAAGTTGCGTCTCAAATCCTGAGCGCCGCTCGACCTGCGTTGGCATTTTCCGTGCCAGTGTGCAAATTCCGGCGTGCGCCCGGCACCGAGTTCAGTTTTCCTTGCCGCACACGCCCTTTCCGACCCTCGGATGTTTGCCATCACCCGCACCACCCCACTCTACTGTTCCGGCCAGTCACCGGTGCATCGCACCGCCTTGGAGGAGTTGGCCCGCGCTTTCGGCGTGCCAAAATGGTCGGAACTGCGCAACGAAGTGCCGGCCGCCACCTCGCCCGGCACCATCCATCTCGCCGTGCTGGGCGAGTCGCCCATCGCCACCCTGCTGATCCGCCAGGGCGTGCTGGACCTGCATGATCGGCCGCCGGGTTCCGATGCGTTTGCCGTCCTCGAATATGGCGGGGCGCTCATCATCGCCGCTAACAGCCCGCGCGGCTTGCTGCAGGCCGTCTACGAACTGGAAGATTTCATGGCGCGCACGCCACAGTTGCCCGAGGGATTTTCATTGCGGCGGTCGTTTGCCTTCAACCGGCGGATTTTTCACCAGCGGTTCGACGAATGGCCGGGCACGCTGGACGATCTGCGCTTCCTCAGCCGTTTCGGCGCCTCGCACTGCCTGACCTGTCACGACTGGAGCGGAACCCGGCGCAATCTCCAGGGGTATGTCACCAGCGAAATCTTCCCCAGAGGCGTCGATGCCGCGATTGTTGCGCAACAACGCGAGGGTCTTCGCTTCCTCATCGATGGCTGCGCAAAATTCGGCCTCGAGCCCTGCCTCTGGCTGACCGAACTGCCCTGTCAGGGTGGACCCTGGGTGCCCGAGCCGCAACGACAGTCATTCCTGCAACGCTTTCCCGCCGAGGTGCTGAGCGACAGCGGCACCTACGAGGGTTCGGTGCTCTGCTTCGGCCACGAAAAAGTGCAGGCCTATTACCGCGAACTCATCCGCAGGTTCTGCGCCGATTTTCCCGAGGTCGGCACCTGGTTCGTGTTCGGCATGGATTCAGGCGGGGAATTTTGCGATCCGCATGCCTGCCCGCGCTGCCGGGGCATCAGTCATCTCGATCAACGCGACCGCTTCCTGAAATTCCTGACGGAGGAAGGCCGCAAGGTGCGTCCAGGACTCGAGGTGCTGACCACCGGCTGGAAGTGGGATCGCGAGCCGGCGAGCTTTCTCGATCACCAACGCTCCCTGCCACCGCGGTGCGGCGTTTACCTCGCCGCCGAGAAGGATGGCTGGCAGGCCGAGCGGCAGTCGCATGATTTTCTCCGTGCCGTGCGTCAGGTCACCCGGCAATGCGACCAGCCCCTCATTGGCTACGACAATTTTTTCTGGGGCGACGACACCGTGCACCAGCTCGGCGACATCCAGGATTATCCGCTGGGTATCGCGGCCAAGCTCCGCCGCTGGCACGAACTCGGCGTGGATGGCATCTTCGACCACTGGGGCACCGCCTATTCCGACCTGCCGTCGAACGCGATCGCGCTCCGCGAGTTCATGCTCAACCCCCGCGCCGATCCCGTGGAGCTTGGCCGCGACCTCGCCCATGCCCAATTTGGCATGGATGCCGGCGACAAGGTCGCCATTGCGTGGGAGGCACTGGAGCAGGCCCATGCCATTCTCTCGACCGCCTGCACCTGGTCACCCGCGCAATGGCCCGGCTGGTATCGCGGCCGCAATTATATTCCCACTCCGGAAGCGTTCATCGAGGAAAGCATCGCCCTCAGCGAGGGCGATGGCGGACCCGAACCGCTGAAGACGAATGGGGCCTTCGCATACAACCAAGGCTCGATGGGTGAACTCTTGGAAAGCGTCGCCGCGGCGTGGGAACAGGCCACCCCGCATTTTGCCCGGGCCATCACCGCCCTGCAGGAAGCGTGGAAAGTCGCCAAGGTCTATCCGCTGGGTTACTCGTATTGGTGGACCGGTTCACCCGCGGCGCCGACCCAGCGCGACCATCTTGGCCGTCAGCTGCTCTACCTCGTATCCACCGCGCTGACCGGCCGGGAAATCGGGCTCAACTTTGCATTGCATGCGATTTCAGAACGGGTCGAGCATCAGGATGACGCGTTTCGTGTGGCCGCCACGAATCTGCTGATCGACGATCAGACGGCCTGCCTGGATGTCGCCGCGTTTTTTGAACATGTGGCGGCGGGCAAATCCGACAAGCCGTGGGCCGCGTGGCCTGCGCTCTACCGCCAAAAAGCCGAGGGCATCAAAGCGTATCTGGCCCAGCATTGATGCGTCCCGGGCTTCAGCGCACAAAAAAGCCCCGACATTGCGGCCGGGGCTGAATTGGAAAAACGCGTAACTCAGGCCACGCGCTCGACGATGAGCGGCGGCGGGGTCGGACGTTTCGGCGCGAGGCGGTAGGCGTCCTTGAAGTAATTGAGCGCCTGCTCGAGCTTCGCCTCGTCGTTGTAGTGAATCATCATGAGCGGCTCGCCCTGTTTGACCTGCGTGCCGACCTTCTTGATTTCGGAAACACCGACCGCGTGGTCGATCTTGCCGTGGCTGTCCTTGCCAATGCCAAGGATCGAAACGCCCTGCGCAATGAACGCGGCGTTGATGGTGTGCACGTAGCCGCGCTTCGGCGCCGGCAGCTTGCGGATGTGCCGGGCAGTCGGGAATTTTTCCGGGTGATCCACGAAAGCGGTGTCGCCGCCCTGTGCCTTGATGAGATCCTTGAATTTCTGGAGCGCGGAACCGTCGGTCAGGTGACGCTGCACGGTCTGCTTGGCCGAGAGCGTGGAGCCAGCGACTCCAGCGAGGCGCACGATTTCCATGCCGAGCTTGAGCACGAGTTCCTTCATGTCCTCGGGACCCTCGCCCTTCAGGAGGGCGATGGCCTCCTTGACTTCGAGCGAGGTGCCGACGCTGTCACCGAGCGGCTGATTCATGTCGGTGACGAGTGCAACGCAGCGGCGCTTCATCGAGCGGCCGACGCGGGTCATGGAACGCGCGAGCTGCTTGGCCTGTTCAAGATCTTTGATGAAGGAGCCGTTGCCCCACTTCACATCAATCACGAGGCCTTCGGAACCTTCCGCGAGTTTGCGGGAAAGCACCGAACCGGTGATGAGCGGGAGGCTCGGGATGGTGCCCGTCTCCTTGCGGAGCTCGTAGAACTTGGCATCGGCGGGAGCGAGTTTCTCGTCCTGCGCCACGATGGCACCACCAATGCGGGCGAGTTGGGATACGAAGCCTTCAATGGAAAGGTGGGTCTTGAATCCCGGGAAGCAGCTCAGCTTGTCGAGCGGGCTGATGATGTGATCGTGCTCTACGCCGCACATCATCGGAACCACGACCCCCGAAGCCATCGCCAAGGGCACGAGCACGAGCGAGGTCTTATCGCCCACGCCGCCGGTGGAATACTTGTCGATCTTCGGCTTCGCGATGTGGGAAAGGTCGATCACCTCGCCGGAAAGCATCATTTCCTCGGTCAAATCCGCCGTCTCCTGCGCCGACATGTTGGAGAAATAAATCGCCATCGCGAGCGCCGCCAACTGGTGCTGGGGCATTTCCCCAT
>JAGNQV010000065.1 GCA_017988885.1 Opitutaceae bacterium
CGGCGTGATCGGAGCCGTCCACGATGAGCTTGCCACCGGTGACCAAGGTGTTGCCGGTGTAGCTGCCCACGCCGGAGGCGGCGGGGAAGAAGATGAGGTTGGCGGTGCCGGCGCCAGTTTTCGTGACACCGCCGGTGCCGGTGATCGTCGAGCTGATGTAAAGGTTGGAGGGATCCAGAATGTAGGCCGGGTAGGACGCGTAGGTCGGCGTCACGCCGCTCGCCGAGGTCGTGTCGAGTGTCAGGGTGTTGCTGCCGAGGGTGATCTTGTTGTCGAAGTTGTAGTCGTCGCCGATGATGAGCAGGTTGTCCGCCGCACCGATTGTGGTGTTGCCCGTCAGCGTGATGTCCCCCGTCCACTGACTGGTCTGGCCGGCGGTGCCGCCGGCGACAAGGGCGCCGAGCTGGCCGGAGGCACCCGTGCCCGCCAGCGAGAGCGTCCCAGTGGTTTTCGTGACCGTGATCCCGCCGGCCACGGAGAGCGTCGCGCCGGAGGCGACCGTGGTGTTCGCGGTCGCCGCGCCCAGCGCGGCGTTGTTCGCGGCCAGCAGCGTGCCTACGCTCACCGTCGTCGTGCCGCTGTAGGTGTTCGTGCCGGACAGCGTCAGCGTGCCGGCGCCGTTCTTCGTCACCGTGCCTGCGCCCGTGCCCACCACCCCGCTGATCAGAACATTACCATTGCCATTGACCGTGGTGTTATTTCCAGACCCGCCAACGCCGCCGGACAAAGTCAAGTTACCTGCGGCCGACAAAATGGTGGAGTCCGCCGTGAGCGTGAGGTCACTGGTGATTTCGTTGTCGCCCGCCACATTCAGCAAGGCGCCGAAAACGCCGAGCACCCCGGGGCCAGCGAGGTTGATGTTGGTTTCGGACGAGACCGTGATTCCGCCCGTAATTCCCAGCGTGGTGCCGCTACCCACCGTGGTGGTGCCGCCCGTGCCCAAGGCCGAGCCATGGGTGAGAATAAGTGCGCCGCCATCAGTGAGCGTAACATCGCCGGTGAAGGTGTTGGCGCCACCGAGATAGAGCACGCCGTCACCCGATTTGGTGAGGTTGCCGCTGCCGGCAATGATGCCGTCGTAGGTCGTGGTGACTCCGGAAGTGGCATTCAGCGTGCCGCCGCCCGCGCCGAGTGCCAGGCCGCGATTGGCGTCGAGCGTCATCGTGGCGGTGGTGGCGAGCGTGCCGCCGTTCAAGGTGATTTGACCGGGAGTGGACGAACCGGGAGCCGTGCCGAGATTGCTATCGGCGGAAATACTCAGCGTGCCGGCGTTGATCGTGGTCGCCCCCGTGTAGGTGTTGGTTCCGGAAAGCGTCAGCGTGCCCGCGCCCTCCTTCGTCAGGGTGCCGGAGCCCGTGCCGATCCCGCTGTTGACGGCAAAATTGCCGCCACCGTTGAAAATCACATTCTGCCCCGTGCCGCCGATTCCGCCGGACAGAGTAAGGGTGCCGCCCGACGACTGAATATAGGTGGTGCCGGTGAGTGTGAGCGCGCTGGCGACTTCGTTGTCACCTGAAAGATTGTTGAGCGCGCCGAAGAGACCGAGGTAACCGGAACCGGTCAGGTTGATGTTCGTTTCGCTTGAAACGGTGATGTTGTTTTGCACGGCGAGCGTCGTGGCGTTGCCCACCGTGGTGGTGCCACTGGTGCCGAGGGCCGAGCCATGCGTGAGGATGAGCCCGCCGGCGTCGGTGAGCGCAACATCGCCGGTGAAGGTGTTGGCACCGCCGAGTGAAAGGATGCCATCACCCGATTTCGTAAAATCGCCGCTACCGGCGACGATGCCGTCGTAAGTCGTGGTGAAACCAGCGGCCGTGTCCAACGTGCCGCCGCTCGCACCGAGCGCCATCCCGCGATTGGCGTCGAGCGTCATCGTAGTCGTGGTGGCGAGCGTGCCGCCGTTCAAGGTGATCTGACCAGGGGTGGGCGAACCCGGCGCCGTGCCCAGTGCACTGTCGGCGGCAATACTCACGGTGCCGGCGTTGACCGTGGTCGCTCCCGTGTAGGTGTTGGTTCCGGAAAGCGTCAGGGTGCCCGCCCCTTCCTTCGTAAGAGCGCCGGAACCCGTGCCGATCGCGTTGCTGACCGCAAAATCGCCGGCCCCGTTGAAAATCACATCCTGCCCCGCCCCACCGATTCCGCCCGACAGAGTGAGGGTGCCGCCCGACGACTGAATATAGGTGGTGCCGGTGAGCGTCAGCGCGCTGGCGATTTCGTTGTCACCTGAAAGATTGTTGAGCGCGCCAAAAAGACCGAGGTAGCCGGAACCGGTCAGGTTGATGTTCGTTTCGCTTGAAACGGTGATGTTGTTTTGCACGGCCAGCGTCGTCGCGTTGCCCACCGTGGTAGTGCCACCTGTGCCGAGGGCCGAGCCATGGGTGAGGATGAGCCCGCCGGCGTCGGTGAGGGTGACATCGCCCGTGAAGGTATTGGCACCACCGAGGGAAAGGAGGCCGTCACCCGATTTCGTAAAATCGCTGCTGCCGGCGATGATGCCGTCATAGGTCGTGGTGAAGCCTGCGGCCGTATTCAATGTGCCGCCCCCCGCGCCGAGCGCCATCCCGCGATTGGCGTCGAGCGTCATTGTGGCGGTGGTGGCGAGCGTGCCGCCGTTCAAGGTGATCTGACCGGGAGTGGGCGAACCCGGCGCCGTGCCCAGAGCACTGTCGGCGGCAATACTCACGGTGCCGGCGTTAACGGTGGTCGCCCCCGTGTAGGTATTGGCGCCGGTGAGCGTCAGGTTGCCACTGCCCGCTTTGGTAAGCGTGCCGCTGGTCGTGCCAATCACACCGCTGATCGTGGTGTCACCCGCGCCGTCGAGGCTGAGATTCTGGCCGCTGCCCGTGATGTTACCGGAGAGTGTCAGCAAGTTGGCGTCGCTTTGAATCTCGGTGGCGCCGACCAAGGTGAGATTGCCCGCCCAGGAGTTGTCACCGGAAATATTGCGCAAGGCACCGTTGCCACTGACGCCCGTGCCGGTCAGTGACAGCGCCTCATTGCCCACCGTGATGCCGCCCTGCAGTTCCAGCGCCGCATTATTGGCCACGGTCGTGCCGCCGGCCGTCGTGCCCAAGGCCGTGTTGCTCCGCAGGTTGAGCACGCCGGCACTCACCGTCGTCGCGCCTGTGTAGGTGTCCGCGCCGGAGAAAATCAGTTCACCCGTGCCGGTCTTGGTAATCGCCCCGGCACCGGAAATCACATTGGCAACGGTCAGCGTGGTGGCAGCCGCAGTTTCAAACGTGCCGCCGGGCGCGAGCACGGCCACGCCGCGGTTGACATCATCAATCGCAAAAGTCGCCGTGGTTTGCAGCGTGCCGCCGTTGAAGGTAAGCCGGCCGGCGGCGAAACTGGCGGGATTCGCGCCGAGGCCGGTTTCGTCGCTGATGGAAATCGTGCCGGAGTTGATGCGTGTGGTGCCGCCATAGGTGTTCGTGCCATTGAGCGTGACGGTGCCTGAACCACTCATCGTGACGTTGCTCGCGGTGGACCCGCCGCTGCCATTGCTCACCGCGCCGTCAATCGCGAGGTTGCCCGTGCCCGCAAGCGTCAGCGTGCGGTTCGTGCCGGAGTTGGACAGCGCGATGCTCCCGAACCTTGTGAGGTCGGTGTTCGTGAGCGTAAGGGTGCGGCTCCCCGTTTGTGTGAACAGGCCGGTGAAACTGACGGCCGAACTGCCGCCCACCGTGCCGTTGCCGGTGACCGAAACCGTGTTGGCGATGGTGCGGGCTGTGCCGTCGCCCTGGATGGTGGCGGCGGCGAAGTTGACATTACTCGAGCCAAACGCCGCGTCATTGCCGAGCACCACGGTGCCCGCGCTCAGTGTCGTGGCGCCACTGTAGGTGTTGGCACTGTTCAAAGTGAGCGTGCCAGCGCCGCTCTTGGTCAGGTTGCTGGCGGTAGACGCGCCGTTGGAAATCACGCCGCCTACCTGGGCGTCGCCCGCACCGGTGAACGTCATGGTGTAATTGGTAGCGATACTCGAAAGCCCGATATCGGCGAAGGTCGTCAAGGCGGTGTTAGTGAAAGTCAGCGTGCGGCTGCCAGTCTGAGTCAGCGTGCTGGTGAAATTGAGGGCCGAGCTGCCGCCAAAGGTGGTGTTACCGGTCAACTGGCCGCTGTTGGCGATGGTTCGCGTGCTGCCATCGCCCTTAATCGTGCCGGTGCCGAGGCTGAGTGAACTCGTGCCGAAGGCTGCGTCATTTGCCACAATGAGCGTGCCGCCGCTCAGCGCCGTGTTGCCGGCATAGGTGTTGGTGCCGCTGATCGTCAGCGTGCCGGTGCCGGTTTTGGTCAGATTGCTGGCGGCAGACGAGCCGTTGGAAATCACGCCGGCGATGGTCGAGGTGCCCGTGCCGGAAATCGTGAGCCGGCGGTTGGTGGCCGAGTTGGAAATCGCGACGTCGCCAAACAGCGTGTTCGCCGTGTTGTTGATCGTGAGCGTGCGGTTCGCACTGAGGGTCAGGCTGCCGGTGAACTGCAGGTCGGAGCTGCCGCCCAGCGTGGAGTTGGTGGAGAGTCGCCCATCATTGCCAAACACCCGCGCCACGCCGTTGCCGCTCAGCGTCCCGCCGTTGAGCACCAGCGTGCTGGTGCCGAAGACCGAGTCGTTGGTGGCGATGGTGGTGCCCGTGGAAAGGGTCGTGAGGCCGGAGTGGGTGTTGACACCGCTGAGGGTGAGCGTGCCGGCGCCGCTCTTGGTGAAATTGCCCGCCCCGGTGCCACCATCGCTGATGACGCCAGTGATGCTGGTGTCACCCGTGCCGGAGAGCGTGAACGTGCGCGCCGTGTTGCTTTCGGAGAGCGCGAGCGAGGCAAGCGTGAGACCACCGGTGGAATTCTGCGTCAGCGTCCGGCTGCCATTCGTGTTCGTCAAAGCGCCCGTGATCGCGATGGCGTAGCCCCCGGACAGCGTGACGTTCGACGCCTGATTGACATCGGCAAAACTAAGCCCGCCCGAAGCAGCGGACCAGGTTTCGGTGGCGCTGGTCGCCACGGTCGCCGCAAAGGTCTGGGTCAGACTGTTGTTGTTGACGATACCGCTGGCACCGACCGTGAGGATGCTGCCCGAAGAAAAGGTAAAGGCATTCGAACCCGCTGCGTCAAAAATCAGCCCGGCGAGCGTGCGATTGCCGCCGAGCGCAATCGTGTATTGGCTGTTGGCCGAGGAGGCATTGAACCCGGCCACATCGGCGTTCACGGGTAACGCGGGATCGGAACTCCAATTGGTCGCCGTGCCCCATGCGCCCGATCCTCCCCCACCCGTCCAGAGCACCGACTGCGCGGAAACCCGTGGCAGCCCGGTGAGAACGAACAAAAATCCCATGCTTCGGAGCGCAGGCCACAGCAATTTGCCGGTGCCTTTCATGGCTGCCTGAATGGCAAAACGCCGGTGTCCACCCTAGGCCGCACATGACGGAGGGCTGGCCGCACACAACTGAGGGCCGTGAACCGGGGCTTTTTCACCGGTTACAGCATAGTCTAAGGGCAATCCCTCTCAAGCCGTTAAATCGTCCCGACCTTCACCTCTTCCTCCCTGTCATGGCATTTATTTTGCTCGCGGCCAACGCCCGCCGCGAAAGCATCGTGCTTCCCCATGAAAACCCGCTCCTCGCCCCGCTCCCCGGCGACTCCGCGTTCCCGCTCAGCAATGTCTTCGACCCCGGCCAATGTGCCCGTCGAATTTTCCTTCACCGCCCGCGGCGCGTATGTCGATCCTTTCAATCAGGTCGTGCTCGACGTCCTCTTCACCGATCCGGCAGGCACGGTGCGCCGCGTCCCGGCTTTCTGGGCCGGTGGCAAAACGTGGAAAGTCCGTTACGCCTCGCCCCTGACCGGCACGCATACTTTCCGCAGCGAGTGCTCCGCGACCACCGACGCCGGCCTGCATGGCGTCACCGGTCAGGCCAAGGTCACGTCCTATCGCGGAAAAAATCCGCTCTACGCCCACGGTCCGGTGCAGGTTGCAGCGAACCAGCGCCACTTCGAGCACGCCGACGGCACGCCGTTTTTCTGGCTCGGCGACACCTGGTGGATGGGCCTTTGCCACCGCCTCAATTGGCCGCAGGGTTTCAAGCAACTCACCGCCGACCGCGTGCAGAAGGGTTACAACGTCGTGCAGATCATTGCCGGGCTTTATCCCGACATGTATGCCTTTGACCCGCGCGGCGCCAACGAAACCGGCCACCCGTGGGAAGAAGGCTACGCGCACATGCGGCCGGAATATTTTGACAAGGCCGACGAGCGCCTCGCCCATCTCGTCGCGCAGGGCATCACGCCCTGCATCGTCGGCGCGTGGGGCTATTTCATCTCATGGATGACGGAGGATCAGATGAAGGCGCACTGGCGCTACCTCGTCGCCCGCTACGGCGCTTGGCCGGTGATCTGGTGCACGGCTGGCGAGGCGAACCTGCCGTGGTATCTCGTGAAAGACTTTCCCTATGATGACCGCAAGATGGTCACCGCTTGGACGAAAATCATCCGTTACCTGCGCGAGAACGATCCGTTCCACCGTCCCGTCACGATTCACCCGACTGCGATCAAGCGTTACACCTCGCGCAACGCGACTGACGATGAGACACTGATCGATTTCGACCTGCTGCAGTGCTGCCACGGCCAGAACGAGGCGGTCGAAATCATGGTCAAGGCCGTGCGCGAGACCTACGCGGCCACGCCCCGCATGCCCGTGCTCAACGGCGAGCCTTGCTACGAAATGCTCATGGGCACCATCACCTCGCCCTGGCCGCGCCGCGCTTTCTGGTCCTGCGTGCTCAACGGCGCGATGGGCCACACCTATGGCGGCAACGGTATCTGGCAGTTCAACCAGCCCGGCATTCCGCACGGCGCTTCGCCCCACGGCGGCAACTACGGCAACACACCGTGGCAGGAAGCGATGCACTACGTCGGTTCCGCGGAGTGTGCCCACGGCAAAAAAATCCTCACCCGCTACGACTGGAGCAAATTCGAACCGCATCCCGAATGGGCCGTCTACTCCGGCAATGTCTGGCTGTCACTGGACGATGCCCGGTGGATTTGGTCGTCGCAACCTTCAGCGGCGCCCGCCCCCAAGGACGCGCCTGCCCAACGCAGCTATTTCCGCCAGACTTTCACCATTCCGGCTGGCAAAAAAATCCTCAGCGCCCGCCTGCGTTTTGTCGGTGCCATGCATTGCGAGGCCCAGATCAATGGTTCTCCGGCCGCCGTCGGTTGGGACAGTTCCGTCAGCCCGCAATTCAACGATCGGGCCAGCCTGCTCAAGCCCGGCCGCAACACCCTCACCTTCTGGTGCGAACACCGCCCGGCCAGCGGCCGGCCCGCCGGCCTGCTCGCCGCGCTGGAAATCCGTTATGCCAGCGGCCGCGTGCAACGCGTCGCCACCGATGGCACTTGGAAATCATGGCCGGCCAAAATCGGCGGCTGGGAAGCGCGCGCGTTCGACGATTCCGCCTGGCCCGTCGCCACCGTCCTTGGGCAAGCCGGCGACCAACCCTGGGGACCAGTCATTGCGCCGGTCGCCGACATTCACGGTCCGCAGTCCGCCGGTATTCCCGGCCAAGTCCGCGTCACCTACGTGCCCCATGCCGAGCCGATTGTCGTGCGCGAACTCGGGGCCGGCACCGCCCACCGCGCGACTTATTTCGATCCGGTCACAGGCAAGAAAAAAGAACTCGGCGCGATCAAGGCCAAAACCGATGGCACGTGGTCCTGCCCACCGCCCGCCGGGAGCGACCACGACTGGGTGCTGGTTTTGCAACGCAACCCCTAATCCCCGCCCTTCCATGACCCCGCGGCTTCTCGTTGATGACGATGGTCACAATGTCTTCAGCACGCTGAGCGAACATTACGAACGCGACATCGACGAGGTCGTGCAAGAGTGCACGCCCAATGTTGACGTGTTTCTGCTGTGCTGCGGAGCCGCGCGCTTTTATTATCCGACAAAAGTGGGCGCGGTGGATCCGCGCTGCCGGCAGTTGCTGAAAGAGCACGCGCGCGGCCACGATCCGTTCGGTTATTTTTTGCAGCAGATGCGTGCCACCGGCCGGCAGACCTACGTGACGTTTCGCATGAACGACACGCACAACCCGGAGGACGAGGACCACTGGAACATGCCGTTGGTCCGGCTGGCCCATCCGGAGTGCATCGTGGACCAAGCCGCCGTGGACCGCGGCGACCACGACAACATGAATTTTGCGCTGGATTACTCCCATCCCGCCGTCGCGCCCTACATTCTGGCGATCATCCGTGAACTGCTTGGCAAATATGAGATGGACGGCCTGCAGCTCGACTGGATGCGCTTCCCGCGCCATTTCTCCGGCACGCCGGAGGAAGTCTGGGCCAAGCGCGATCATCTCACACGCTTCACGATCGCAGTCCGCGAACTGACCAACGCCAAAGGCATCCGGCTGATTGCGCGCGTGCCCACCTCGCTCGCCGGCTGCCGCGTGCTGGGCACCGACATTGTGGCATGGACGCAGCGCGGGCTCGTGGATGCGCTCACCGCCGGTCCATTTCTTACGACGGATTTTTTCATGCCGTTGCAGGAAATGAAAACCGCCCTCGGCGCCCAGGCGGTGCCGGTTTATGCGAGCATCGAGTGGGAGCATGGCACACAGCGACATAACCCCGAATCCCTCCGTGCCGTCGCCACCAGCCTGTATGCGTCCGGCGCCGATGGCATCAGCTTCTTCAACATCCCCTGCACCGGCCGCCATTTTCATCACGGCTCTTATTATTCCTGGATGGAAGGCCTTGAGTCTCCCGCCACCGCGTGCCGCAAGCCCCTGCTCTTTTCCATTGCGCAACATCGCCACCGCAAGGATGTGGATTTGCCCGGCGTGCTGCCGCTCAGTATTCCGGCGCGGAGTTCGGTGCGGATTCCCCTGCGGCTCCCGGCCGCGGCCCTGCCCGCCTGGCGCGCGCGGCTGCTGCTCCATGCGAACCTAACCTGCACGGTGACACTCAATGGTGCGGCCACCGAACCGTTCACGCGGTCGCGCGCGCCCGAACTTTTCCTGGAATACATCGACGAGAATGATCCGCCCGAACGCCGCGCACGCCGCGAGCACAGTCACAGTTTCCGCTTTTCGCCCGAGTTACTCCGCACCGGGGAAAACCTGCTGGACGTGCACAACCCCCACGACGCCCCGCTTGCCGTTCAGCGCGTGAATCTCGGACTCTGGTAAGGCGGGAGCGTGACCGGCCCGGCCGCAGCCGCCGCTAGGCCGAACCGGCCGATTTTTCGCCCGACACGCCGGTGATGATCCGCGCGCCGCGCTTAAAGGTGAAATAGGAATACATCCAGTTGATGAGCACGGAGACCTTGCTCCGGAAACCCACGAGAAACAACAGGTGCACCAACAGCCAGGCGACCCACGCGAACCAGCCGTGCAAATGCAGCCGGCCCAGTTCCGCCACCGCCGCCGAGCGGCCGATCGTCGCCATGGAGCCCTTGTCCTTGTAGGCAAACGCCGGCCGTGGTTGCGGTTCCGCCGCGTTGCGCGCCACCCGGGTTTCGTGCGCGATGATTTGGGCGACGTGCCGGCCCATCTGCAAAGCGCCCTGCGCCACGCCGGGGACTTTTACGCCGTTCGCATCCACCAGACTCGCGAGATCGCCCGCCACAAAGACCTCCGGATGTCCCGGCACACTCAAGTCGGGCTGCACCAGCACTCGCCCGCCCCGGTCAGTTGGCACCCCCAGTTTGGCGCCCAGCGGGCTCGCACTCACCCCGGCCGCCCAGATGACGGTGCTCGCGCGGACGATTTTCTCGCCCACCCGCACCTCGCCCGCGCTGATGTCTTCAGCCCGCACGCCGGTCCAGACTTCCACGCCCAATTTTTCCAACTGCGCCTGCGCACTGGCCGAAAGTTCCTCGGGAAAAGTCTCCAGCACCCGCGGGCCGGAACTGACGAGAATAACCCGGGCCGTGGAAGAATCGATATGGTCAAAGTCCTTGCGCAGCACCCGCCGCGACAATTCCGCGAGGCTGCCCGCCAGTTCTACCCCGGTCGGCCCCGCGCCGACGATGACCATGGTCATCAACTCGGCTTTGCGCTTCGCCTCGGGCTCGGTTTCCGCCTGTTCAAAACAGCACAGAATTTGTCGCCGGATCCGCAGTGCATCATCGAGCGATTTCAACCCCGGAGCGACCTGCTCCCATTCGGGATGATTGAAATAACTCGTCGTGCTGCCGGCCGCGACCAGGAGATAATCGTAATGCAGCCGGCCGCGCGAATGCTCGACCTCCCGCAGCTTCAGGTCGATCACCGTGACCTCGGCCATCACGACCTCGAAATTGGGTCGGTCGGAAAAAACCGCCCGGATCGGCTGCGCGACATCCACCGCCGACAAACCTGCGGTCGCGACCTGATAAAGCAGTGGCTGAAAAAGATGATGATTTTGCCGGTCAATCAGCGTGATCTTCACCTCATCCACCGGCAGCGTGCGGACGGCCTGCATTCCGGCAAAGCCGCCGCCAATGATCACCACATGCGGCAGCTTGCGTTTGGACTTTCGGTTCATGCCCCCAACGTGAGGCCGCGGGCAGTCAAGGCAACCCCGGCTGTAATTTTATCTGTTCATCCGGCAATCCCTGTTCCTACGTTTCCTCCGCGTATGAACACTCCGGTTAATATCCAGCTCATCGGTCAGGAAGTTGCCATCGTGTGGAACGACGGCACCGAGAGCTATTACAGTGGCCCCCGCCTTCGCGCCGCCTCGCCCAGCGCCGAAACCCAAGGCGAACGCGACATCCTCGGCCAGCAACACGGCGGTCATGCGCCGCGGACTTTCCCCGGAGTGCAGGTAACCGGCTGGGAAACCGTCGGCAACTACGCCCTGCGTTTCGATTTCAGCGACGGTCATCGCACGGGCCTTTACTCGTTCGACTATCTGAAAAAACTCGGCGCGGCCTGACTCATTCCCACATTCACCCTTGATTTCCGGCCGACGGAGGCCGTTTTCATTCACACTGATTCCCATGAGCACTGCTGTTTTTCCCGCCCGCACCACCACCGCCGAGATCGAACTCGGCACCCTGCTCCAGCCCAAGTTCGATGCCGACGGGCTGATTCCCTGCATCACCTGCGATCACGTGACCAACGAGGTGCTGATGTTCGCCTTCATGAATGCCGAGTCGCTGGCCCACACCCTGCGCTCCGGCAAAGCCACTTATTGGAGCCGCTCACGCCAGAAACTCTGGGTCAAGGGCGAGGAGTCCGGCAACGCCCAGCTCGTGAAGGAAATTCTCACCGACTGCGACCAAGACGTCCTCCAGTTGCGCGTGGAGAATGTCGGCGGTGCCGCCTGCCACAACGGCTACAAGTCCTGCTTTTATCGCAAACTCGCCACCGGGGCGCAGGCCGATACCGCCGGCTCGCTCAAGCTCGAATTCGCCCAGCGCCGCGTCTTCGACCCGGCGACGGTTTACAAGAAAAAGTAAGCCGGCATTCGCGGCGCAGTGGCCGGGACCGGATCAGTAAACCTCGGGGATAAAAATCTCCTCAGGGATCGGCCCACGCGTGTAGTCGGGGTGATGCACCCGCTTCGGCAGGCGGATAGTTGGGTGCGCGACCTCGCCATACTTTACCTGGCTCAGCAGGTGATGGATGCAGTTGAGCCGCGCCTTCTTCTTGTCCACGCCCGGCACCACCCACCACGGCGCCTCGGGGATATGCGTGCGCCGCAACATGATTTCCTTGGCCTTGGTGTATTCCTCCCAGCGTTTGCGTGACTCGAGGTCCATCGGGCTGAGTTTCCACTGTTTGAATGGATCGTTGATCCGGCAGCGGAAGCGGAACTCCTGTTCCTCGTCGGAGATGGAAAACCAGTATTTGATGACTTGGATGCCGGAACGCACGAGCATCTTCTCAAACTCGGGCACGGAGCGGAAGAACTCCTCGTATTGTTCGTCGGTGCAAAAGCCCATCACCCGCTCCACGCCGGCGCGGTTATACCAACTGCGATCAAAGAGCACCATTTCGCCGGCGGCCGGCAGGTGCGCGATGTAGCGCTGGAAATACCATTGCGTCTTCTCGCGGTCGGTCGGGGCCGGCAGCGCGGCCACCCGGGCGACGCGTGGATTGAGCCGCTGCGTGATGCGCTTGATGACGCCGCCTTTGCCCGCCGCGTCGCGGCCCTCGAACAAGATCACGATCCGGTGGCCGGTCGCCACGATCCAGTCATGCAGTTTTACCAATTCGCCCTGCAGGCGGAAAAGTTCTTTGAAGTAGAGGTTTCGTTCCGCGCGGTCGGCATGCTGCTCCAGTTCCCGGCCTGGAAACCCCGGCACGTTGCTCTCCCAATCTTCCCGCTCCATTTCCAGCTCCTCGTCGTAATCATCGATGAGTTCACGGTGCACCCGGCGTATGAGCTGGGCTTCCTGCGCAGCGGCGGTGGCAGTCGAGCTGGCCGCGGGATTGGATTCGGAGTCGGAGGAAGATTTGGGAGGCATGATGGGGAAACTTAACTTAAACCGAACCGAAGCAATTGCCACTGCCCCTTGCGCGGTCAAGCCACGCCATGCAACAACCGGCGCATTGTCACCCAGCCGTAACCTGCCGGGTCAGCCTCAGCCCAATACCTGCCACCAGACTTTATTGCTCAGCATATCACCCAATCCTGAACCGGAACTGCCTGCGGTGTAGATCACACCGGGGTGCGCCGTCACCTCGTTGAATCCCGTGGGCTTTTCCAGATTGGGCAGCCAATGGGGTTCGGCTGGATCCGGCTCCGTCAGCAGCTTGCCGGTAAAAGTCCGGCCGTCGTCATGGGACGTGAACTGCACGATTTCCATGCTGGGGTGTGCCCAAAAATCCTCGCCGTAATTGTGCTGTTGCACGGTGCTCACTACGATTGGTTGCCCGGCCGCATTGAAGACCACTCCGCCATGATGAATCATCGCATGATCGCGCAGGGCCGCAGGCAAAAAACGGTTCAATTGCAGGTGCCGCCAGCCACCCGCGGGCAATGGCGTCGCCAGATAGGTCTCCGCCGCTTCCTGCGTTCTGAGGTCGTAGGTGAGGTGCGGCACGCCGGCCGGGCTGACGGCCATTGAACCGTTATCCGCGATGCGGCCCTCGGTCGAACGGCAGGTCACGATGTTGTCGAGCGTGTCGATCGTGGCCGGCAGTTCCAGCGGTGTGCCATCAATCTTCGCCCAAGTTTTGCCGCCATCCAGACTGGTGATGCAACCCACCGCCGTAACGGCCTTCGCTCCGAGACCCTCTGTGTCGTAGTCGGGCAGCTCGTAAATGCGGAAGGAAAGAAACAGGCGTTCGTGGTCCGGCGCCCAAGCCATCGACGCGCCAAACTGGCTGTAGCCAAGCGCCCGCGAGGCCAGCACCGGGCCGCCGTAGGTCCAGGCCATCCCCGGGCGCTTGGTCCACGTTTCCAGTTCCCACGGTTTTTTCTCAAAACTATGCCGGGCAGAAAGAATCAGCGTGCCGTCCTTGGCGCAGAGCAGCGTGGGGTAAGTCAGATGCAGGCCAAACTCCTCCATCGGCCCCCACTCCGAGGCATCATTGGGCCGGACAGAGCGATGGTAACGGAAGGGATTGTGATGCGAATAATACACCACGTGCAGATAACCCGCCGCATCCACCGTGAGCGCGGGGCCACCGTGATTGTCCGCCGCCTCACCGATAGTCCACGTTTGCGACCATTGGCCGGAGGCGTGGTTCAGCGTGCGGATTTTAATGCGAAAACCCTCCGGCGGCGTGTCAAGCCACGTGACATGCGTGCGGCCTTGAAAAGTGATGATTTTGCCCGACTCGAGATAGGCCGTCGCCCGGCCACTGCCTTCATGGGAAAGGAGAAATGGATTCATGGGTTCGAGATAATTTTCGCAGG
>JAGNQV010000066.1 GCA_017988885.1 Opitutaceae bacterium
CCCTGCGGGTTCTTCCAGCGGTATTTCCGGGCGATGAGCTGCACGCGCTCCGCCTCACCGGGTTTCATGGCCTCGCTGCCGATATTGCAAGTGCGCAGGAAGCGGCGGTCCTCATCGAGTTCGCGCAAACGGGCCCGGTAGGCGAGCTGGAGTTTGGCGGGATTGGCGGCCGGGTCGAGCAACTGGCGGTGCAGCTCGATTTCGGCGTCACGCTTGAGCACTTCGAAGCGCGTGTCCACGACCTCGATGCGATCGTAAATGGTCTGGAGTTTCGTGGCCTTGTCCACGATATGAACCGGCGTGGTGACCTTGCCGCAATCGTGGAGCAGACCCGCAATCTTCAGTTCGTAGCGATCCTTGTCGTTCATGTGCCACGCGGCGAGCGGACCGGACTGCGTCGCATGCGCCGCTTCGGCCAACAGCATCGTAAGAATGGGCACGCGATGGCAGTGGCCGGCCGTGTAGGGCGATTTCTCGTCAATCGCCTGATTGATGATGCCGATGAAGGACTCGAAGAGAGTTTCCAACTGGAGGAGCAACAGGCGGTTCGTGAGCGCCATCGCCGCCTGCGAAGCCAGCGACTCGGCGAGGCGCATATCGGTCTCGGTGAATGGCACGATGGCGCCGGTGACGCGATCCTTGGCGTTGATGAGCTGGAGCACGCCGATGATCTCGTCCTCGTGATTTTTCATCGGGACGGTAAGGAATGAGGTCGAGCGGTAGCCGGTCTGCCGGTCAAAGGCCTTGGTGCCGGAGAAGTCGAACCCCTTCTCCTGATAGGCGTCGGCGACGGCGATGGTGCGATCCTTCAACACCGAGTAGGCCACCACCATCGAAGTGTTCTCCCGGCCGGCAGGATCGCGCAGACGGACGGGCGCGTAGGAAATTTTCACGCCCGTCGTGCCGCCCATGGCAATGCCGAGCGAGTCGGTGCGGATAATTTCGAAATGCAGCTCGTCAGGCGTGGCGCCGTGGCGGCGATAAAGCGTGCCGCCGTCGGCGTGGGTGATGCGTTTCGCGGCGACGAGAATGGCCTCAAGCAGACGGTCGAGATTCTTTTCCTGGGAAAGCGCGATGCCGATCTCGTTGAGTTCCGCCAAGCGCCGAATCAAGTCTGTGGAAGGCTCGGGGGTGGCGGGGAGATCCATCGCCTGACACTAGAGGCGTCCGTTGCCGCGATTCAATACTGGTGTTCACGTGGACGGATTTTAACCACGAAGAACGCAAAGGGCACGAAGGTCGAGCAAGGCAATGGGGTTGGCCCTGGATTCATGGCTCCCGATTAAATCTGACTTGATTCAGCAAGCATTAAGCCAAGGCGTGTCACTGAACCAATGCTACGCAGGGGACTAGTTTTTGTTGAGCTCAGCCAAAATGATCGGCGTCAGCATATCCGCGACAAGTGCGTGGCCGATGTCTGACGGGTGGATTTGGTCCGCAATCAAGAGCGAAGCCGCATCAGGATGGGCCGCGTAGGCGGCGTTGATGTCCACGAGCGGGACGTGCTCCGTCGCCGCCACCTCACGAATGCAATCGTTGTAATGATCGAGGCACGGGCGGTTGAAGCCTTCGTAGTCCAGCGGATCGTAGGGCGGTGCGCTGTAGAGTCCGCGCAGGATGTCGCTCCAATACACGCGATTCGTCGTCATCAAAATGACGGCGCTGCCCCGCGTCCGCAGCGTCCGGATCAGCTGGCGCAGATTGGCCGTAAACTCCGTGGCGGAGACGCGCGGTTCCGTCGCCGGGGGCTGCTGCCAAACGTCCACCGAAGCGTCATTGATCCCAAACTGGATGACAACCAGGCGGGGAGAAAACGCCAGCACATCGGTTTCAAAGCGCGCCAGGGCATGCTGGGTATTGTTGCCGCCCACGCCTTGATTGGCGACCGCGATCGTGTGACCTGCTGCTGCCAGCCGTTGCTGCACCCGCACGGCGTAGGGCTCTTTTACCACGCCCGGACGCCGGGCCGTGGTCGAATCGCCAAACATCACGATGAGCGGTGGCAGCGGGATCGTGGCGCGGCTGATGGCTGGTTGCGCAATGCGGAGGCGCACGTCACCCTGCATGGTGGTAACCCAAAGCTCACCTGGGCGCCGCTCGTATAAGTAAGGATAGGACACCCGCCACCACTGGTCCCCCACCCGCGGTTGGGGATAATCGGCCGCGAGAATGTGCGGCCCCGACCAAGTGCGGGCCTCGTCGGTGGAAAATGCGATCGCCAGCTCATCGCGCTTGATGCCGTCACGTGGGTCATAACGCGGTGGCGGATTCCAGAGCAGCGCCACCGAACCGTCGGCCAGCCGGTAAAGCTGGGCGCAACAGGTGACCGATGGAATCGAGGACGCCGTGGATTCCGTCCAAGTCAGCCCACCATCGCTGGAGGTGGATTCGTGCAGAAACCCCGTCTCCGTGCGCAGCAGCAAGTAAAGCGAGCCGTCGTGGCGTTCGAGCACCGTGCCCTCACAGGAGCCTGCGTGATCGTGCGGCGCACCTCCGATGTCGAGGACATTGCTGCGTTGCCACGTGACGCCATCGTCGTCGCTGACAAACACGACCGTGGCATGCCGCCACGCGGGCACAACTTCCTGCGCGACCAGCACGAGCCGGCCGGTGCGGGTCTGGATGAATGAATGGATACAACCGCACCAAGGCCGGTTGAGCAGGATCGGGTCGTCCCAAGTCCGGCCGTCGTCATGGCTGCGGCAGATATAAGTGGGCAAAACCCAAAGGGCATATTCCTCAGTCGAGCCGCCCCAACGGAAGCCGGGCGCATGGGATTTTTCGGCCAGATTCACCCAGGCGGCGATGACGGTGCCCTGCCGGGTGCGCAGCAGCGCACGCTCGTCGCTGGCCTTGAAGCGATCGGGTTCGCGAAACAGCGGAAGCGAAGTCCAAGTGCCGCCCTCATCATGGCTCACATGGGCATGGCTGGCATCGATACAGAGCACGCCACCGGCCCCGGTAGTGACGAACGGACCAAGATGCTGAAACGGCAGCCGGGCGGCGGCGGGGTGCAACTGGAGCTGAGGCATGAGGGAATATGAGCAGGAAGAAAGCGGAAGGATGCAGCCAGTAATCCCAGATGCGATTAACCGCTAAAAAATCCAAGATCGATTAGGGCCTCGGGGATGGATCTTGGACTCATGGCCTCTGAATTATTCGAAATTGATGCAGTAATGCGGAAGCCAAGCCGGGTCCTGCCCTACCCCAGCAGCTTTTTCAGGACCGGTTTGGTCAGGCCGAGTTTTTGCGCGGCGGCGGTTTCGTCACCGTTGAGAGCCTGCACGGTGCGTTGGGCCAACTCGCGTTGGACGCGGGGCAGCAGCGGTTCGCCCGTCTGGCTCAATTCCGCATAGATGTAATCGAGCGCCGCTTCGAGGCTCAGCCCTGGCTGGGCGGTGCCCGGCTCACGCAAGTCAGCGGCCGGCGGTCCGGCCGAGCCGCCAAGCTCAGCCGGCAGATCTTTCATCAGGATGACGTCGCCCTGCGCGATGACGGCGCTGCGGTAAACGGCGTTTTCCAGTTCGCGCACATTGCCCGGCCAGTGGTGCCGGGTGAGCAGCGCCATGGCTTCGGGCGAGACCTTGCTGACGCGTGCCTTGCGTTGCTTGACGAGGTTCTGCAGGCAAAAATCGACGATCTGCGGGATGTCCGCGTTGCGCTCACGCAACGGCGGCATCTTGATGCGCACGACGTTGAGCCGGTAGTAGAGATCCTCGCGGAAGGTCTTGGCCTTCACCATGGCCTCGAGGTCCTTGTTGGTCGCGGCGATGATGCGCACGTCCACCTTGATGGTCTCGGTGCCGCCGACGCGCTGGATGTCGCCCTGTTGCAGGACGCGAAGAATCTTCGTCTGCGTCGCGAGCGCCATGTCGCCGATCTCATCGAGAAAAATGGTGCCGGCGTCGCACAGCTCGAACTTGCCGAGCCGCTGGCCGGTCGCGCCGGTGAAGGAACCCTTCTCGTGACCGAAGAGCTCGCTCTCGATGAGATTGTCAGGAATGGCGGCGCAGTTGACCGCGATGAAGGGCTTGGTGGCCCGGTGCGAATGCTTCCAGATGGAACGGGCGACGAGCTCCTTGCCGGTGCCGCTCTCGCCGGTGATCATCACCGTGACGTCGCTCGCCGTCACCTGGCCGATGATCTTGAAGACCTCCTGCATCACCGGGGATGCGCCGACGATGCCCTCGCGATAGTCGTCGGCGTTGAGCGTGGGTTTGTAGTCGCCGACCGCCCGCAGATCGGCGTGGGTTTTCAGCGCCTTCTCAGCCAGCGCGAGCACCTTCGCGGGATCGAAGGGCTTCATGATGTAGTCGAACGCGCCGTATTTCATCGCCTCAATGGCGGTCTGCGCGGTGCCGAACGCCGTCATCAGGACCACGAGTTGCTTGGGTTGGGCGGAGCGGATGTGCTGGAGCGCCTCGATGCCGCTCATACCGGTCATCCGGATGTCGAGAAACACGAGGTCGGGCACGGGCCCCTGCTTGATGGCGGCGACGCCCAGCTCGCCGCTGGCCGCTTCAGTCACCGTGTAACCGCGGGAGGTGAGCACGCGGGAGAGCGAGTAGCGCACCTCGGTGTCGTCATCGATGAGCAGGATGGTGGCGGATTTGGTGTCAGGCATGGGCGGCGGGCGGCTCCGGAAAGCCGAATCTGTATTTGGCTCTGGCAGAACTGCGCAACGCGGCTTTGTTAGGCCTCATGCTAGGATGGTCAATTAACTTGTTCCGCATTCGCGGCATCCAACTCGCGGTGCACGCGAGCTTTTTCTTACTGCTCGCCTATGTTGGCTGGGATGGCTGGTCGGACGCCCAACTGGCCGGACTCAGCTGGAGCCTCGTTACCATCACGGCGTTTTTTGCCTGCGTCGTGCTGCACGAACTCGGACACAGCTTCGTGGCGATGCACTATGGCGTGGGCGTGCGGCGCATCCTGCTCATGCCGATCGGCGGCATGGCGGAAATGGACAACATCCCGCGGCAACCGGCCCGGGAACTGTTGATTACCCTCGCTGGCCCGGCGGTGAATTTCGTGCTGGCGGCGGGCCTGTGGCTGGTCGTGCGCACGTATGCCGAGGATGTGCGCCTCTACTCCTTCGACGGACTGATCTATCAACTCTTTATCGCGAACCTCGTGATGGGCTGCTTCAACCTCGTGCCGGTCTTCCCGATGGACGGCGGCCGGATCTTCCGGGCGTTGCTCGCGACGCGTCTCCCCTACCTCCGTGCGACCTTCTGGGCCGCCTCGGTCGGCAAAGTGCTCTCGGTCGTCGGCATCTTGGTGATGCTGTTCTGGTTCAAACCGCCGCATTACCTCGGCGGCCTGCTCTTCCTGTTCATCTACATGGCCGGCGATACCGAATACAAGGCGGTGCGCCGGCAAGAGCTCGACGCCGCCCACTGGCGCACCGTCTTCGCCCGTTTGCACCCGGTCCCCTCGACTGAGCCGCCGCTCCTAAAGCGACCCGGGCAGACCGATCCGTAAAAATGCCTGTCCCCCGGCGCTGAAGTCGTTAGCCTTCCCAGACTACTCCCATGCTCCGCACCGGCATCCTTAACCCCCACGTGCTCGCGCTGCTCGCCCGCATCCGGCACACCAACACGCTGGTCATCGCCGATCGGGGCTTTCCCTTCTGGCCGCAAATCGAGACGGTGGACCTGGCTTTGGTGGATGACGTGCCCACCGTGCTGCAGGTTTACGATGCACTCGCGGCCAATTTCGTGATCGGCCACGTCTGGGCCGCACGCGAATTCAAAGCGCACAACTCCGCCGCGAAACTGGCCGCTTTGCAAAAACGCACGGGCGCGAAACTCACCTTCGAAGCCCACCTCGCTTTCAAAAAGCGCGTGCCGCACGCCATCGGTCTGATTCGCACGGGCGACACGACGCCCTACGGCAATCTGATTCTCGAATCCGCCTGAACGTCGCGCCATGGAATACCGCCTGCTCGGTCGCACCGGTCTCAAGGTTTCCGTGCTCAGCTTTGGGGGCTCGTCGTTGGGCGGGGTCTTTCGCACCACGGACGACGGGGAATCGATGCGCACGGTGCGCACCGCCCTGGAGCTCGGCATCAACTTATTCGATGTTTCGCCCGGCTATGGCCGCGCCGAAAGTGTGCTGGGGCAGGCGCTGCAGGGCGTCGACCGCAGTCGCTATCATCTGGCCACCAAGGTCGGCCAATATGCCGGACAGCCCTGCGACTATTCCGCCGCCCGGGTCACCCAGAGTCTCGACGAAAGTTGCCGGCGGCTCGGAGTGGATTACATCGACCTGCTGCAATGCCACGATATCGAATTCGCCGACCTGAACCAGATCGTCGATGAAACCCTGCCCACTTTGTTGAAATTCAAACAAGCCGGGCGCATCGGGCATATCGGCATCACGGGCCTGCCGCTCAAGGTGTTCCTCGCGATCCTCGACCGCGTGCCAGCAGGATTGGTGGAGACGATGCTTTCCTTCTGCCATTACGAGCTGAACGACACCTCGCTCGAAACCCTCCTGCCCGATTGCAAGGCGCGTGGGGTCGGCGTGATCAACGCCTCGCCCACCGGCATGGGCCTGCTGACTGCGCGGGGTGTGCCGGCTTGGCATCCGGCTCCGCCGGCCATCGTCGCCGGCTGTCGACGTGCCGTGGAATATTGCCAGGCACAGGGCGAGGACATCGTGCAACTCGCCGTGCAGTTCGCCATCAGTCATCCCGACATCGCGACCACGCTGATCGGAACCGCCAACCCCGAGAACATCCGCAAGAACGTCGCTTACGCCGAAGCCCCCGTAAAACCTGATCTGCTGGCGAAGGTCCGCGAAATTCTGCGCCCCATCCACAACCATAACTTCACCCGCGGTCGGCCGGAAAATCGCGATCCGCTTGTCGGCTGATCCAACGATGCAAACTCTCGTCCTCACCACGCCCGGTAAAATCATCGCGACTGAGACAACGGCGCCGGGCGACCCCGGTGCGGGCGAAGTGCGGGTGCAGGTTCACCGGATCGGGGTCTGTGGCACCGACCTGCATGCCTTCATCGGCAATCAACCTTTCTTCACCTACCCGCGTATCCTCGGGCATGAACTCGGCGTCGAGGTGATGGCGGTCGGTGCCGGAGTGGAAAACGTCCGCCGTGGCGATCGCTGCGCCGTGGAGCCTTATCTGAACTGCGGCCGCTGTATTGCCTGCACGCGCGGCAAGCCGAATTGCTGCCGCACGCTGGAGGTGCTCGGCGTGCACACTGATGGCGGTCAGCGGTCGCAAATCCTGCTTCCGGCTACAAAATTACACGCGTCGGCCAAACTCAGCTTCGATCAACTGGCCCTCGTCGAAACCCTCGGGATCGGTGCCCACGCCGTGGGACGCGCCCAGTTGAGTGCCGGCGAAACCGTCGCCGTCATTGGCGCCGGACCCATCGGACTGGCCGTGATGCAGTTCGCCCTCGCCGCCGGGGCGCGGGTCATCGCGATTGATGTCAGCCCAAGCCGTCTGGCATTTTGTCGCGAACGCCTCGGCGTCAGCGAGCAGCTTGATGCCCGCACCGGGGAGATCGTGGCGCAGCTTGAGCGACTCACGGACGGTCAACTGCCCACGGCGGTGTTCGATGCGACCGGCAGCGTGAAATCGATGAACGCCGCCTTCAATTATGTCGCGCAAGGCGGCCGGCTGATCTTGGTGGGCTTGGTGCAGGATGACGTGACCTTCAATGATCCCGATTTTCACCGCCGTGAACTCACCGTGCTATCCAGCCGCAATGCGCTGCCCGCCGAGTTCACGCGCATCATCAAACTCATCGAAGCCGGAGAAATCGACACCGGGCCGTGGATCACGCACCGGGCACCGCTGAGTGAAGTGCCGGCACGCTTTGCCTCATGGACGAAACCCGAAACCGGCGTCATCAAGGCAATGATCGAGCTGCCTGAGAACTAAGCCCGGAAGCAGGCCCTTGGCCGGCCGAGTGTGCAACAAGCGCGGTCCCGCCCTCGATCACTCGCCGTCCGTAGTTTTGCCACGTGACCCCAATCCTTTTGCCCTCAATACACGATCTCGGTGGTGCACTCCGTCACTTCGCCATCGACAAACTTGACCAGTAGATCCTGCCGCACGTCGTCTTTGATTTGCTCCTCAGCGGTCTTTCGCCGCTCGGCGTATTCAGACTGAAAGGCCGGTTTGTAATCATTGGTCGGGCCCACCTGGCCGTCATTCAGGCCGTTCACTCCCGCCACCCGCTGCCAATTCAGGCTGGGATCTCCTGCCATCGGATCATCGGCAAAGAAAGCGGAAGAGCCTGGGTTAAGCGGATCGACCTGCTTGTTCACAATATCGGAGCCGGTGAAATGAACCATGTGTTTGGGGTAGTTGTAGAAACCGCCCTCAGGGGAATTGAAGTTCATGAAGCTCCAAGTGGTCTCCTTGCCATCGGCGGAAGTCACGATCTTCGTCGGCTGGCCGAGCGCCATGTAAACCATGTCCGGCGTAAACCCCACCCCCACCCGGCCTTGCTTGATGGCCTGTTGGGCTTCGGGTTCCAATTCGTCGTAGGCCTCGTGCTTTTCCGCAATGCGTTCGGTCACGGTATTGCAGCCGGTGAGCGCACCCGCTAAAAGCAGCGCGAAACAGCGGCAGACAAAGCGGCCGCGCAACATGATTTGTTCGGTGATCTTCATTGGGCTTTGGACAATACGGTTTGCAGTTTCTGGAATCGTTCACGCTCTTTCGGGCTGATCGCAATGGCCTGCCCCTGGTGCACCAAGGCTTGCGCCTCCAGCCCGAAACCGTTGGTGGCGTTCAGGAGTGCAGCGGAAAAAATGAGCCGGGAACGGCGGGGAAAATTGCGGATGCCCGCTTCGAGCACGGCGAGATGCTTGCGGGTAAGTCCGCCCTCCGTGCGCAGCCAGACCTCGGCGATGAGCTCATAAATCTCAGGCATGGGCGGAGCTTGTCGCAGCGCAAGCACCAAGGGTTTGAGTATTTCACCCGCGACCGCGGGGCTCAATTTTCCTTCCGGATTTTCCTGCAGCGCGGCCTGATAGTTTATGCGCGCGAGCTCATAATACGCCCGCGGCCGCACCACGCCGCCGCTCGTGGCGGCTTCGAGGTAGGGCTTGGCGGCGGCATCGTCGCCGGCGTCGCACTCGCAGAGGCCCAGCAAGGCCAGCAGTCGGGGATCGTTGTCGGCGCCATCATCGTAAGCCCGACGCAGCGTGTCGCGGGCTTGCGTCACGTATTTGGCGGTCAGCTCGGGATAGAGCTCCTTCACGTAGGCGATTTCCATACGATTGAAGTCGCCCTTCACCCGGCCGATTTCGGATTCACTGGCATTGTGCAAACGGACCTCGGGTAGATTCGCCAGCCCCTCGGGTTGCAGGACGAAACCGTTTTTTACCGCATCCGGCAAATAGTCCCGTAGTTGCTGGTCGGTCTCCGCATAGCCCTGACCAAAGCATTCGCGAAACATCGCTTCGGTCGCCGGCGCGACACTGGCCCGGGTCACGAATTGCCAAAGCGCCGCGCGGCGTTCGCGTTTGAGATCGTCCAGCGCCCAGCGGATGAACAGTGAGGCATGCGATTTTCGCCGCTTGGTCTTGCTGTCATCGGCGGTCGCCGGGCGCGCATCCGCCAGCAGACTGGCAACCGCCGGGAGCTCGTATTTGCCGCGGCCGGCCTTTCTGACCTTCTGGGTCTCGGCTTCCGAAACCCACTGCAGGGGATTGATGACGACGAGGCCTTCAGGAAATTCCCGGTTCTTGGTGTTCAGCGTTCCGCCTTTCTTGTAACCGGCAGCCTGCAGGGCCAAATTGCCGAAACCACCGCCAGCACCCGGCATGGCACCGGTGGGTGACCGCATGGAAGTATGAGTGGCACCCTCGAACATCGGGTCGTCCAGGGCCGCGCTGAGCATCAGTTTGGGCGTGGCCAGGAACACACTGGCATACAACTCCTGCATGCCGTCGACATACCAAAGTGGCAACGAGGGCGCGCGGTTTTCCAGGAGGTAGCGGATATAACTGGGGGTCAGGGACAGCCGGCTGGTGGTATAATCCACCTCTTCGAGCACGAAGAAGATCGCCAGTGAGTCCTGATCCCAGAACCGGTAGTTGGGCATGACCCGCACCTTCCATTTGGCGCGTGACCGCTGCGCCTTGCTCATATTCTCCAGCTCCTGCTCCTGAATTTTCCCGGTGATTTCGCGCGCCATCTGGTTTTGCGTCCGTTCGTTGTAGAGCACGTATTTGGTGGGCACATCCAGTTTCACCCGCAACTCCGGGGGTAAAATCAAGTCCAGCAGCCGTTGGAGGCGATAGTTGTGCTCGATGAGGCCGATGGTGGCTTCATCTGAACAACGCGAAAGCACCTCGATCCCCGGCAAGGCCACATAGCGCCACGGCACGGTCGCTTTACCCGGTTTTTCCTCGACCACAAAGGGCGGCAATTCGACCAAGCCGTCATCCCCGGATGCAGACCGGCGGACGGTCAATGCGCCGGTCTGCGCCTCTTCCCGGACGACCAGCGGCGTGCCATTCAGCATGAGCTCAACTGCTGCGCGCGCACTGTGGCGTCCGATCACGGCATTGGTCTCCACGCCCTGCACTTCATCGGCCAGAAAGATCAACTGCTGGCCGGACTGTTCATAAAAACTTTTGAGGGTAACAGAGGATTTTCCCGCCGGGAGGTTGAAATCAATTTCAGGACCGATCTCGGCGGCCGTCATGTTCTGCGAAGCACCGAGACTGAGCGCGAGCAGGAGCAGGTGACGGGGGAACTGGATAAAGGACAGAATCATACGTGGCGTGATTTGGGGTGGGCGCGATCGCAATGGCCGCGGGTCGGTCCTTAGACGACTGAACGGTGGAAATCTGTTACACGGCCGGAAAAAACCTATTCCGGCGTATTGGTAATCTGGAGGTCAACGACCCGACCATCGACAAACCTCACCACCAAGTCTCGGCGCATTTTGGTCCCGGAATTCCCCTGTCGCGTGGGTATTACCTGTCCGCCTCCATCGCGGCCATCCCCGGGCGAATCACCGGGACCAAAGGCCTTGTCCACGGCATGCCCAATACCGCGAGGCATGGCCTTGCGCGATTCGGGGGGCACGTAACGCCAATAGATCCACGTCGTCTCGTTGCCATCGGCGGCGGTCATAATTTGCGTGGGTTTTCCCTGCGCCATATAAACCATTTCGGGAGTAAAACCGTGACCGATGTAACCTGCGCGAATCCGGCTTTGCACAGCGGAGGGCAATCCGTTGTAGAACGCTGACGTCTCGCGGATGCGATTGGAAACGGTGTCACAACCGGTGCTGGCACCGCCCAAGATACCGGCCAAGAGGAGTCCATGTAATTTCATGAATGTAACGGTGGGTTCGGATTACGGCACAGGTGCGGTGAGCGCCGACTGCAGCGCCCGAAACCGGTGCTTATGATCAGGATCGTCGGCATGACAAAATACTGGGGGCTCACGGCGGGGTGGGCCAAAGCCGAATTTATGCCGACAGCAAGGCCCAGCATCGAGAATAGGCAGGCATGCAGATAAATTGTCTTCATGTGGGTTCAGTTGGCTGGCGCGCCCATGTCGTGATCCAATGCGTCGCGGAGTTTTAGAAAGACCGCCTTTTCCTCCATGGTCGCCACGGCCAGCAGGCCTTTAGCAATCAGGCGGCGCGCTTCCGGCACGCGGCCTTGCAGTGAATTCAGCAGCGCGGCCGAGTAGATCAATCGCGGCCGCCAAGCGAAATTGCGCACCCCTTCGTCAAGCACTGCCAGTTGCGCCGGCGTGAGTTTCCCATTCGAGCGCAACCACACCTCCGCAATCAGTTCATAAACTTCGGGCAGTGGGGGTGATTGTCGGAGCGCGCTGCTCAGTGGCTTTAATATGTCTCCGGCTTCGGTGGCGGACAATTTCCCCTCACCGATCCGCGCGCACAGTTCGTGGTAATTTATCCGGGCCAGCTCGTAATAAACCCGGGGGTGCACCACCCGGCCGTGCACGGCTGCTTCCAGAAAAGGCCGGGCGGCGGCGTCATCGCCCGCCTCGCATTCGCAAAGCCCAAGCTCCGCGAGCAGCCGCGGATCCCGATCGCCGTTATCGTAGGATTTGCGCAAGGTGCGACGGGCCTGACCCACATATTGTGCGGCCAGTTCCGGATAGGCCCGCTTGACATAGGCGATCTCCAGCCGGTCCAGCCGGCCCTTGAGCCGGCTGACTTCCCCGGCAGTGGCGTCGCGCAGATTCGCTTTGGGCGGAATCGGAATATCATTGGTCTGAAGGTAGATCGTGTCCTTGACCGCCGCCGGCAGGTATTTCCGCAACTGTTCCCCGGCAGCGGCGTAATCGAGGCCGAAACACTCCTGAAACACTGGCTCGGTCACCGGCTCCAGGCAGGCGCGACGCACGAATTGCCAGAGAGCCTCGCGGCGGGAATGCTGCCGACCGCCATCCAGCGCCCAGCGAATAAACAGCGCCGTTTGCGAGCGCCACAATGCTCGCTGCTCCTCTTCCGGTCTGGCCCCAAACATCGCGGCCAATGGCAGGAAGTCGCGGGGCTGGCGGGGCTGTTTGCGGACGAGCTGGGTTTCCGCTTCTGAAATCCACGTGGCCCGGCGAATCACAATCAGTGATTCGGAATAATGGCCGTCGAATTGCGCCGCCGATGACGCAGCCTGCGTGGCGGACATGGTTTCCATGACGGCGGTGCCATATAGCTCCACCATGCCCTCCACAAACCACGCCGGGAGCGAAGGAGTGCGGTTTTCCAGCATGAAGCGGATGGAATCGGGCGTCAGACTCAGTCGGCCCCGGCTAAGCTGCTGCTCATCGATGACAAAGAACAGGGCCACCACATCCCGGTCCCAAAAACGGTAGTTAGACAAACCGCGAATGTTGGGATTTCCCGTGCCGTCCGGCCGGTTTGAAACCGCGTCGAGAATTTCACGGGCGATGCCCGGCTGGTTGGCATCGTCATACAGGACATACGTGGTGGGCACATCCAGTTTCGCACGAAACTCCTCCGGCAACAGTGCACCGAGCTTGTTGAGCAGGATAAAGTGATGGTCCAACAACATCTGGGTCGCGGCATCGGTGCAGCGGGAAATCACTTCCACCCCGGGCACTTCTGCATAGCTCCAATTTACCGGCGCGGCCATCGTTTCGACCACATAAGGAGGCAATTCGATGATCGGGGGCAGTTCTCCGCCGGTCCTTTTGATGACCAGCGCGTTACTGCCGGCGTCGCGATGCGGTTGCAGGGCTGTGCCCGCCAACATAAGCCCCAGCGCTTCCTCGGCCGTGTAATTTCCGCGCACGGCATTTGTCAGCACGCCTTCCACGATGTCGGCCGGAAAAACTGCGGGCGTGCTGGATTGCCGGACAAAAACGCCCAGCGTTCGCTCGGCTTTTCCTGCCGGCACCTCAAACTGCTGCACTGGCGAATCGTCCGGCGAGGCCGCGCGACGCTCAGCGGCCACGTCTCTTGGAGTGAAGAGGAGCAGCAGTCCTATAATGCAGCTCGAAGCGTAGCGGGAAAACACGTCGGGAGTGGATCTCGGGCAGATTGAAAATGTCAGCGCGGCTGCGTTCGACTATTTATTCCGTCTGACGCGGTGGCTCGGAACTGGCAGTCTTCGCGGCCAGATGTTGCCGCAAAAAGGCCATGAGGACTGGTCCAAGATCCTGTGGCAGGGGCTTGTCATCCCACGTGGCGTTCAACCTGAAGGTATGCCCAATAGCGGGCAGGAGGAGGAGCTGATGGGCAACCCCCTGCGTCGTGAGCGCTTCAGCCAAACGAATGGATTCACTCGGCGGCACCTTTGTATCGG
>JAGNQV010000067.1 GCA_017988885.1 Opitutaceae bacterium
TGGAATTCGACAACATCGAGACGGTGAAGCGGGCGGTCGAAATCGACCACGGCATCGCCATCGTGCCGCTGGCCACGGTGCACCAGGAAGTTCAGCAGGGCACGCTCAAGGCGATTCATTTCAAGGGGAAGGATTTCACCCGCCCGCTGGCCATTCTCCACCGCAAGGGCCGGGTGCTCACGCCGGCGATGAAAAAATTCATCGAAACGCTCGGCTTGGACATGTCCGCCGCTCCCGGCGCCTGAAGACCGGGCGTTGGCGGAGAAATTTCCGGGAACAAGTGGGTCGCTCATGTCTCCTACGTTTACCATGAAACGATTTCCTTTTTTTAGCCTCATCGCCCTGATGTTTGTCGCCGCGACTCTGGTGCGCGCGGAACCCGTGGCGCCCACGCCGGCTCCGGCATGGACGCTGCAGGATCTGGACGGCCAGGCGGTGAGCTCCGACCAGTTCAAGGGCAAGGTGCTAGTCATCGATTTCTGGGCGACCTGGTGCGGACCTTGTGTGCAGGAAATCCCGGGCTACATCGCATTACAGAACAAATACGGTAAGGACGGTCTGGTCATTATCGGCGTGTCTTTGGATCGCACGGGCCCGGAAAAGGTGAAAAAATTCGTGCAACAAAAAGGCATGAACTTCGTCGTCGTGATGGGGGACGAGAAAATCGCGGAGGCCTTCGGAGGCTTTGAGGCCATTCCCACGACTTTCGTCATTGATCGCAGCGGGATTATGCGAAGCAAAAAAGTCGGAGCCGAGGAAACCGCGGTTTTCGAAAAGACGCTTTTGCCTTATTTGCGCTGAGCCCCGGCCGGAGCGTGCGGCGGCAGCTGCGTGATTTGGATTGAAGCCGGGCCGGCGGGCCCGGCTTGTTGTTTTATCCGCATGGACTTTCCTGCCTACCTTTTCATTCCGCTGGCGTGCGGCCTCCTTTATGTGGTCAGCATGCTGGCGCTCAAGCGGGCCGGGGATTTCGGGGTCGGCATCTGGCGCACGACCTTCCTCGCCAACTGGGCGTGTGCGCTGGTCTTCCTGCCTTTCTGGCTGATGCACGGTTTCGCGCCGGTGCCGCTCGGCGCGTATTGGCAACCGGCCGTCATCGCGGTGATTTTCCTGCTGGGACAGATCCTGATGTTTCTCGCCATCACGCGGGGGGATGTGTCGGTGGCCACGCCCGTGATGGGTGCGAAGGTTTTGCTCGTGGCGCTGTTCAGCAGCTTCCTGCACATTGGCCAGGTGCCGTTGCAGTGGTGGATTGCCGCGGCGTTGAGCATGGCGGCGCTGGGCCTGCTCAATCTCGGCGGTGGCACGCAACACCGGCGCATTGGCCGCACCGTCACGCTGACATTGTTAAGCGCCACCCTGTATGCCTTGAGCGATGTGCTGGTGCAGAAATGGGCGCCCAGCTGGGGCGCGGGGAATTTTTTTCCGCCCATGTTTTTCCTCGTCGGCCTTTACTCGTTTGCCCTGCTGGCCTTTGCCCGCGGTGGACTGGCGGGAATCAATCCCGGTGCCTGGGGGTGGGTGGGACTCGGGGCGGGTTGCAATGCGCTGACCAATGCGGGCATTGCGCTGACTCTGGGGATCTGGGGCAACGCGACCGCGGTGAACATTGTTTACAGCTCGCGCGGGCTTTTCAGTGTCCTGCTGGTCTGGGGTGTCGGCCACTGGTTTGCCAATCAGGAGCAGCACGCCGGCCGCGCGGTATTGCTGTCGCGACTGGTGGGCGCAGCCGCGATGATCGCTGCCATCGGGCTGGTGATGTTCTAATCCGGAAAGCCCTCCGCCCAAAGTAACGCATTGCGTTACTTTGGGTCTGCAGGTGGCGCGGTTCCGATCGGGCGATTTGTAACGCAATGCGTTACAAACAGCCCGGCGGGTTGGGGCGTGACGATCTGGGAAATAGCGAAGGGGAGCCGGCGATTACCCCCTAACGCCGGCTCCCCATGACTTACTGATGACGCGGTCACGCGGACCGTGAATCATGCAACGGCACCCATGGCCGGAGTGGCGCGGCACGACCGACCTGAAGAGAGCACCGTCCATGCCAACTGACCGATAGATTTGGGCGGCCCACCGGCTGACGTTGGAGGCAATCGCCCAGCGTGGCTGCAGCCGCCACGATCAATGCCATGGCGTTGGTGATGAGCGGGCCGGTCCCGCGGCGCGTTCTGACGGGCAAAGGGACGTGCCCGCCCACCCAAAGGCAGGTTTTCGGCCCGACTCGATCCGGCCGGCCTAATGCCGTTTAGGCCTTCGCTTGCCAGGGCGGCTGGGTATCGGGGCGGAACCGGGCGATTTGCGCCAGCTCATCCGCGATCAGCCGGTCACTGCGGCAGCGCGGCACTTTGTTTTGTCCGCCCCATTGGTCGCGGCTGCGTTGCCATTGCTCGAAAATACCGGGCATCACGAGACGCACGATGGGCGGTTCCAAGCCGCCGCCTTTCCGTTTCGCCGCGTAGTCGGCGTTGAGTTTTTGCAGTTCCGCATCGAGCTCGGCGGCGAGCACGGGGCCGGTGGGCGTCGCCACGGTGCCGGGGCGAAGTTCGATCCACCATTCGTGTCGTCCACGATTTTGGCCCGTGAGGGAATGAGTGGAAAGGGGCGCAACGTGGAAATTGACGATGGTCCAGGCGTGGCGCTGACAGACCGTGACGATCGAGTCGGTCAGTTCTTTCTCGATGACCCGCTCGCCAAAAGCGCTGAGCTGCAATTGGGTGCGGCCGACGTAGAGCAAGCGCGGCGGTTCGGTGCTGGTGAAACGCACGACGTCGCCGAGGACATAGCGGCACAGCCCGGCCGGGGTGGTGAGAATAAGCACGTAATCCACGCCGGTTTTGACGCCGGCCAGCGGCACAACTTTCGGGCCGAGCAGGACCAGATGATCCTCGTCGAAATCGCGCAACGGCAGAAACTCGAAAAACAACCCGGCGTCGGTGATGAGGCGCAAGCCTTGGGTGCTTTCGCCGTCCTGCGCGGCGATGAACCCTTCCGCCGCCGGATAAACCTCGTGGAAATTTACGCCCGAGCCACAGGCCAGACGCAGCTCGTCGGCGAAGGGCGCCAAGGGCACGCCGCTGTGGACGAGGCATTCGAGATTCGGCCACACGGCCTGCAGATGAGTGAAACGGGCCTTGCGGTTGCCATTGCCGGCGCGGGTGCGCACGGCATCGGCCAGGATGAGAAGCCAAGCAGGGTTGCCGGCCAGCAGCGAGATGTCGCGGTGGTGCGTGCGGTCTGCGATGGCGGCAACTTTGGCAGGCCAGTCTTCCAGCTGGGCGATGGCGGCGCCGGGTTCGTAAAAATGCCGGTCGGCCCAGCCCGGCAGATTGAGCGCGGCCAAGCCGCTCAGGTCGGCGCCATAGGCGGGCGGGCTGGGCGGTGCGGACAAGGGCGAGAGGCGCGTGGAGCTGCCGAACAGCAGGTGCCGTCCGCGAAAAACGCCCGCGTGACCGACGCGGGCCGTATAATAAAGCAGCGAGGCGAGGCTGGCCCGGCGGAAGTGGCGCAGCATTTCCTCGGTGACGGGCAGCTGTTTCTTCCGGCCAGTGGTCGTGCCGGATGAGACGGCGTAGAGGGCGCACCGGCCGGGCCAGAGCACGTTGGCCTCGCCGCGCTGCATGCGCTCGATCTGCGGCCCGAGTTGCGCATAGCTGCGGAGGGGCGTGCGGGCGGAAAATTGCGCATAAGTGAGACCGCGTTCGAGGCCGCAGGCGCGGCCCTGCTCGGTGCCGGCCAGCGGCGTGAGCAGGGCCTGCAAGGTGCGGTCTTGCGCGGGCAGCGCCGTATTTTTTTTGCGCAGTTTGGCCGCGGTGCGGGCCGTCATCAGGCTGGCGCCGAGGGTCAGGAGACTTTTGGGAAGAACCGGCATGGCAACCGCTGCGTGAGCCTGTCAAGCAGGCTGGGGGCGGGAGGGGCCGCAAGTGTATTCACGCCGCCCGGGAAAACTTACCGGATTTTAGCCGCCGCCGGCGCGGCCGAAACATCGGCGTGACTTTCCGGGGGCTTTAGCGTTCTGAAAGGAGCGTATGCCGCTGCCGCCGATTATTTACGAGGACGATTCGCTCATGGCTTTCGACAAGCCGAGCGGGATGCTGGTGGCGCCCGACCGCTGGGACAAACAGCGCGAAAACCTGATGGGCCTCGTGCACGAAAAATTCGGCCGGCACGTCGCCAACGTGCACCGGCTCGACGCGGATACGAGCGGACTGCTCCTATGCGCGAAGACCAAGCCGGCGCTGGATTTTCTGAGCGGCCAGTTTCAGTCGAAGACGGTGCAGAAAACCTACCATGCCTTGGTGGTGGTGCTGCCGGTGGAGCAGGCGATGAAGGTGGTGGCGCCGGTGCGGGCGGTGGCAGGCGGCCTGCCGGAAACCTTCACGATGGAACTCGCGTTGGGCGAGGATGAGCGCCAGCCCGGGCGCATGCGGGTGTTCAAGGGGCGCGGCGGCAAGGCCTGCGTCACAGAATTCCAAGTAGTGGAAAACTTCGGCAAATATGCCTTGGTCGAATGCCGGCCGCTGACCGGCCGCACCCACCAGTTGCGGGTGCATCTGGCGGCGGCGGGCGCGCCGATTCTCAACGATCCGTTCTATGGTGACCCGACCGTGCAGCTCCTGCTTTCAGACTTGAAACGACGCTATAAGGGCCGCGCCGAGGAGAAGCCATTGATCGGTCGCCTCGCGTTGCATGCCAGCGGGCTCACGGTGTCGCATCCGGTCACCCGGGAGCCGCTGGCCTTGCACTCCCCGCGGCCGCATGAGCTTGAGGTCGCGCTCAAATACCTGCGGAAATTTTCGCCGAAGCTGCCGCCGCGGACGGGACCGCGGCCGGCGGCGGACTCAGTGGCGTGAAAAGGCGAAAATAAAAACGCCGGCGGCGGTGCCGTCGGCGTGGTGAACTTCGGCTGGGAAAGGCCGGGCTTACTTGCGCTGGCTCTCGAGTTCCATGCTGGTCACTTTGCCCTCTTGGAAGGTGACATACAGGGTGTCAGTCGGAATATCCGGCACGCTCAAACCGGTCTCCGGCACGCCTGAAGTGGTGCTGCTGAGGCTCGTGGGGTTGCGGGTCGCATTGCCATGTTCACGCGCCGCGGACATGCGTTGGCCGGAGGCATTGTTGGTCAGATTGTTTTGCTGCAAATAGGCCGGCATGCCCGCGACCGCGTCGGGAAGATAGTAATTGTTGTAGGTCCAGAGCGTCTGGCGACCGTCGGCGGAGGTGACGATTTTAGAGGGTTTGCCGACCGCCATGTAAACCATGTCGGTGGTGTAGCCGGGCTCGAAGGCGCCGACGCTGATATAGCGGCGCTGCTCGGGGGTCAGGGTGGCGAAGACGGCGGATTTTTCCTGGATGCGGGCGTCCACGCCGGTGGATTCGCAGCCGGTGATGAGCAAGGCGAGGCCAAGGGCGGCGCCAATTTGGGCGAGGTGTTTTTTCATGAGGGGGAAAGTTTACGGAGGAAAAGAAACGAACGAACGGGCTAAGCGACTTATGATTAGACGCGTGAAATAGAAAAATCAGTTAGAATTTTAATGAATATTCCGGACCCGGCGAGAAAGCGGTGCCTGAAGCAGGTAAGTGGGCCAGTTTTTAGGGGTGGAGCTCCCGCAATGGAAAGGCCCGTGAAGCGATGCGTCCGGCTATCGTCCGGCCAGTGCCGCGCGGGCGCGCCTTTTGGTTGTGGCGTCGTGTTTTTCCAGGGAAGGCAGAGCGAGGCCGGCCTGCCATTCCCTTTGGGCAAGTTCGGGCTGATGGTTGGCGGCGTAGGCGAAACCGAGTTCGATGTGGTGGGCGGAATTGTCCGGCGCGAGTTGCACGGCGCGCTGGAGATAGGCCACCGCCTTGGCCGTCGAGGCCTCCGGCAGACCGCCGAAGACCAGCCAGACGAGAAAACGCTTCGTCGCGCCCAGGCCGGCGACTTCGTAATGCCACCGGCCCAGCACATGGTTGGCCCAGTCGTAATCCGGATTCTGCGCGAGCGCGCGTTCGGCGGATTCCTTCACGAGCTTGGCATACTCGATCCGCGTGCGAACATCGGCGTAGAGCCCCAGTTTGCCATAGCAGATGGCGATGGAAAGCGTGCACTCGGCATTGTCCGGCGCCAGGGCGCTGCTACGCTGGGCGTAGACGAGTGCCTGCTCCACGCGGCGCTGCTTTTCCGCGACATCGGTGGTGCCCGCCGTGGTATCGGAATATTGCTTCGAGATCTTTTGCAGGATGAACGGGTCATTCGGCCGGGCGGCGTCAGCGGCGAGGAAAAATTCGAGCGCGTGCGCCGAATCAAGCGCGGCCTCGGCGGCGAGGGCGGATTTGACCAAGGCAGCGGCGTCCGCGGCATAAACCTGAACGGACGCAAGTCCCAGGGCGGCGAGCAGACCCAGCAGACGAAAATTCATATACCGCTGATACGTGCGGGAATGACTTTTGGGTGCGCAGAGTTGCCCTGCCGCCAGCTGGCGGCAGAATACCGGCATGAGCAAGACCGGCGTGCCCCGTATTATTGGCGTGATTGAAACGATCCTTTACGTGGACGATTTACCGCAGGGGGTCGCGTTTTACCGCGACATCATGGGGCTGGAACCGATGATCGGGGACCCGGCGACGTTTCAATCATTTGACTCGGGCGGCGGGCGGGTGCTGCTACTCTTCAAACGTGGCGGCACGCTGACCCCGACGCCGGTGCCGGGTGGCATCATACCGCCGCACGATGGGCACGGTCCGTTGCATATCGCGTTCGCCATCGGCACCGAGGCTTATACGCCATGGAAGGCGCGGTTGCTGGAGCAAGGCGTGACCATCGAGAGCGAAACGCAATGGGAACGCGGCGGACGCAGTTTGTTTTTCCGCGATTCCGCAGGTCACCTGGTGGAACTGGTCACACCCGGGATCTGGCCGATTTACTAGGACTCAATCTGAAGGCGCGGCGGCAAGCGCCGGCCCGACGGGATTAGGTCACGGCGTCAGGGTTTGCGGAAGAGGTAATGGCTCACGCGCCATTCTTCGCCGCCGCGATAACCCCAGAGTTCCGCGCAAGACATGTAAAACACGCGCCAGTAGGCCCACCATTTCACGGCCTGATCGCGGCCATAGGTGTCGGCAAACAGGGGCAGGATCTCCGCCTTATGCCGGTCCATGTTCTGCAGCCAGTGCTCGGCGGTCTGTTGGTAGTGGCGACCGTTGAGCGACCAATCCTGCACCAGCTTGAGGTCGGCCTGAAATTGCGGCAGCAGGTCATGCGCCGGCATCTGTCCGCCGGTGAAAAAATAACGGCTCATCCAGTCGGAGGCGCCGCGGGCGACAAAGTGATAGCTGAGCTGGCGATGCGTGAAGATATGCGTGAAGAGCAGCCCGCCGGGTTTCAGCCAGCGGGCGATGTTAGTAAACAAAAGCTGGTAGTTTTTCAGGTGCTCGAACATCTCGACCGAAACCACGCGGTCGAACTGGGCGGGTGTGATGTCAAAGGCGTTGATGTCGCAGGTGAGGATCCGGAGGTTCGTGAGACCGCGTTTGCGCGCCTCGCCGTCGATATATTCCTTCTGCGTGCGGGAATTGGAGAGGGCGGTGATTTTCGCGTGCGGAAATTTTTCCGCATTGTAGAGGCAGAGCGAACCCCAGCCGCAACCGAGTTCGAGGATGTGCTGGCCGTCGGCGAGCTGGGCGCGCTCGGCGTAAAGCGCGAGCATGGCGGCCTCGGCTTGGTCAAGGGTTTCCCGGCCGGTGGGGTAGAGGCAGCCGGAATATTTCAGGTGGCGGCCGAGGCAGTATTGGTAAAACGGCGTGGGCACTTCATAGTGCTGCTCGTTGGCGGCGGCGGTCTGCTCGGCGAGCGGGCGCGCCTGCAAATCGGCGACATAGGAGGCGCGATCATAGCTGGCGGATGCTTCGCGGAGGCGCTGGACCAGCAGGCGGCGGATGCCGATGCGGATGAGCCAGTCGGGCAGGAGGTTTTTTTCGAGGAGCGTGTCGATCATGCGGTGGGTTTCCGGGGAAACCACGGCACGAAGGCGCGGGTCGTCTGCTGATAACGACGGTAAGCGTCGGGTTTGCTGCGCAGACTTTGAGCCTCGGCCATGGGTATGCCTGTTACGCGCAACAGCAGGTAAAGGATGCCGGCAGGGCTGAGAATTGCGAGCCAGCCCCACGGCGCCGCCAGCGCGACCACGAAATACGCGACCCAGATGAGCCACTCGAAAAAGTAATTCGGGTGCCGGCTGTAGCGCCAGAGTCCGGCGTGGCAGACCTTGCCCCGGTTGGCCGGGTCGCGCTTGAACGCGGCGAGTTGGGCATCGGCGAGGGCTTCACAGGTGAGCGCCATCAGCCAGAGCGCGGCGCCTGCGATTTCAAGCGGGGTGAACTGCGCCGCCGTGTGGCGGCTGATCAGCAGGAAGGGCAGGCCGAGCAGGAGCACGGAAACCGCCTGCAGCTGGAAAAAGCCGAACATCTTGAGATGAAAGTTCCCGGCCCAGTCGGTGCGCAGCTGCTGGTAGCGGCCGTCTTCCGTGGGATGATGACCGGCCACGCGGCGCAACAGATGGGTGCCGAGGCGCAGGCTCCACAGGCAGGCCATCGCGCCGAGGAGGGCGCGGCGCACAGGCCAACCCGGGACGGCGAGGCAGTAATAGGCGGCAAGGCCGGCGAAGGCATACGACCACGCGACGTCCACGAACCCGTAATTGTCCAGCCAGCGGCACAGGAGGTAAATGCCGGCAAAAATAATCGCGAGGGCGGCGGCCGCGACCAGCAAGGTTACGGGCACGGTCATGGCACGGGATGCTCGAGGGATTTACCGGCGGCGGCTTTGGCGGCGGCCGCGGCTTTCAGGCGGACGATTTCGCGCATCAGCGGCAGCGCGGTATAATAGACAAGGGCGATAAACACCGGGGCGAGGATGGCCCACGCGACAATCGCCTGCACGGCGGTGGCACCGTATTCATGAAAAAACTGGGCCGGGTGATCCCAGAGCAGGCGGTTCATATGCCGGATATTGAACGAGACGTGCGGCACGTTAAAAATCCATTCGCCGAAGCGCACGCAGGCGAAAATCACCGGCACATGCACGGGCCAGAACGCCTGATTGATGAGCTGGGTGATGGGCTGGTTCAACCGCAGCACGAGCGCGACGAGGAAGCACAGCAGGGTGGTGGTGCCGAGCACGGGAAAAAGGGCAAAGGCACTGCCGACCGCGATGGTGAGGGCGATTTTATGCGGCGTGATCCCCTGGGTGAGCTGGGCGATGACGGGCTCAACGACCCGGCGTTGCCAGAATGAGCGGGCTGGCGCGGGAGGAGGCGGGGAGGGTGAATCCACAGTCAGGCAATCAAACCCACGGCCACGATGAGGGCGACGAGAATCGCGGGCACCCAAACCGGCACGGGTTGAGTGCGGTGCAGGAGGGTGGCGAGTTTGGTCTCAGCCGACACCCGGAAAAGCTGGATCAGCGCATAGCCGGCCATGGCGATATTGCCGAGCAGCAGAATGGCGAGCAGCCAGAGTCCGCGGGCCGGCCAGGAAGGCTCCTTGTAGGCGACCCAAAGAAAAAAAGTGAGGAACGCCCAATAGGTGTCGAAGAGCGTGGCGATGAACCACGGATGAGTGACAACGGCCCGCGGGGTTTCGAACAGCGGCACCTGCAGGCTCGCCCAGCTCGTGACCGCGAGCATGGAGGCCAAGACGATGATAAAAAATCCACGAAGGAACCAGATCATGATAAAAATCAGAGACTGAGATTGTTGGCCCGGCTGTAGAGCGCCTGCACGACGGAGATGTTGCGCAGGGCGAAGGCGGCCTCGCAGTAGCTCAGGTAGTAGTTCCACTTGCGGATAAAACGGTCATCGAAACCGAGCGCGCGGACGCGTTCGCGTTGCGCGTCGAATTGCTGGCGCCAGAGCCGCAGGGTGCGGGCGTAGTCGTGGCCGAGGTCGTCGAGGTGGTGGAGCGTGAAGCCACCCGCGCGGTTGAGCAGGGTGTTCACACGGTTGAGCGACAGCAGCAACGAGCCCGGAAAGATGTGTTTCTGGATGAAATCGACGCCGCGGCGAAAATGCTCATAGCGGGCGTCGGGGCAGGTGATGTATTGCAGGGCGATCAAGCCGTCGGGCTTCAGGTGGCGGGCCAGCCCGCCGCAGAACTCCGGCAGATAACGGTGGCCGATGGCCTCCATCATCTCGATGGAGACGATCTTGTCGAAGGTCCCTTGCACGTCGCGGTAATCGCGCAATTCCACGTTGATGCGATCCGCCAGACCGGCGGCGGCCACGCGGGTGCGGGCGTGGTCGAACTGGGCGCGGGAAATCGTGATGGTGGTCACGCGGCAGCCGTAGGTGCGGGCGGCATGCAGCGACCAGCCACCCCAGCCGCTGCCGATTTCGAGCACATGGTCGGTGGCCGCGAGGCGGAGTTGGCGGCAGAGCGCGTCGTTTTTTTCGCGCTGCGCCGCCTCCAGGGTGAGTTCCGGCTGCGACCATTTCGCGGCGGAATACATCATCGAAGGGTCGAGGAAGAGCGCGAAAAAATCGTTGGAGAGATCGTAGTGCTCGCTGATGTTGCGCCGGGCGGTGGCGCGGGAGTTGGGCCGCAGCAAATGGCCGAGGCGGTTGGCGAAGCGCAGGAAGTTCAGCGCCAGCCCTTGCGCGCGTTGCGAGCCGGAGAGGGTGGGCGCGTCCTCCAAGTTGTGGATGAACCACGCGAGCACGGCGGTGAGGTCGGGCGTCTGCCAGTCGCCATCGATGAACGACTCGGCGAAACCAATGTCACCCGCGAGGACGCATTTGCGGAAAAACGCCGCGCGTTGCACGCGAATCGTGGCGGCGGCGGGAATCGCCAGGGGCAAGATTTGGGTGGCGGCGGCGGTCGGGGAGCCGAAGGTCAAGGGCGCGCCGTCCGGCAGTTCCATCCGCAGGTGACCGCGGTGCATGGCGGCGAAGGCGTGCGTCACGGCCTTTTGATAAAACGAGGCGCCGGCTTGGGTGGGAAGCGGACGGGCGGCAGCAGTAACAGATTTGGGGCTCATGCGGCGTCGTTGGTGGGGGTGATGGAAGCATGCGGCCGATAGAGGTCGCGTTGATCGGCAGCGCGGGCCGCTTTGCTAAACCACGGAACGCGCTTCAGCCAGAGAAGCAAGGCGTGCCAGTGAATCAGCGCGATGATGCGCAGGGTGATGCAGGGATATTTAACGGTAAACCAGGCGAGTCGGGCACCGGTCAAGGCCTGCTGCGTGCCCGTGAGGACACTCGTGAGCGTGCGCTCGGCGCCAATGTAGTCGTCAATCTGGACGGAAAGTTTCCCGGCCGGCGGCCGGAGGGTGAAATCAAATTCCACATCCACGTCAGAGTAAGGCGACACGTAGAAAAATTTGGGCGTCCGGAGATGAAAGTGCCCGGGCTTGGCTGGGTCGGCGGTGGCCGGACCGAGCCAATAAGGCTTCACCTCGCGAAAGGTATTCGTGACTTCGGTGATGGCCGCGAGGCAGGTGCCGTGGCGGTCGTAGCAGTAGTAAAACGAGACGGGATTAAACAGATAGCCCAATACCCGGGGCAGGGTGACCAACAGCACCCGGCCGCCGGTCAGGTCGAGGCCCTGCGCGGCGAGGTAGGCGAGCACCCGTTGCTTCAGTGCGCTGGATTGGGCGGCGGGAGCCGGATTGGGCGCCGGCGTGCTGGGCTGATGGAGCCGGCCAGTCGTGGGCAAGAAATCGCTTTCGCGCAGCGAGTAGAGGTTGCGCCGGTTGACGGAGAAAAACGGCAGGCGCCGGTGCAACTGGTCGAGTTCGTCGAGATCCACCGCGAACATGAAAATGCGGTAGAGAAAGCGGTGCGGCCGCGGCGAAAATCGCGCGTGCAGGATGTGGCATTCGTAGAGGGAGGAGCGCATCGCTCAGGCGTGGACGAGGGCGGACGCCGCCGGTTGGAGCCAAGGGTCGCGGCGCAGCAGGCGCTGGCAGAGCTGGACCGCGCTCAGAAAAGCATCCTCATGGAAACCGTAGCGGAAATAGCTGCCGGCGAAAAAAGTCTCGGTGGTGCCGGCGGCCAGCTCGTTGAGCCGCGGCAGCGCGGCTTGGGCGCGCACCGCGCCGAGGCTGAACAGCGGATGGCGGTAGTGGATCGTGCGCAGAACTTTTTTCGGGTCGATCTGCTCGGGGCGCTCGATGGAGACAAAATAGTTTTCCCGGTCGGACACGCCCTGCAGCGCATTCATCCAGTAATGCGTCGCGGTGGAGCTCCGGCCGGCCGGGTCGCGGTTGACCTCGTAGTTCCAGCTCGACCACGCGAGACGGGTGCGGGGCATCACGGTGGGGTCGGTGTGCAGCGTGGCGACGTTGGGCTGGTAATGGAACGCGCCGAGCACACGGGCTTCCATGGCGGTGGGCTGGTCGAGCAGCGCGAGAGCTTGGTCGCCGTGGCACGCGAGGATGACGCGGTCGAAATGTTGCGTATCGCCATCGGTGGTTTCCACCGTCACGCGGCCGTTCGCGCGCACGATGCGCCGGGCGCCGACGCCGAGGCGGATGCGGTCGCGCCACGGTGCGGTGAGGCGCTGCACGTATTCGCGGGCGCCGCCATCGACGGTCCACCACGGGTGCTGGGTGTGCAGGCCGAGGAAGCCGTGGTTGTGGAAAAAGCGCAGGAGCTTGGTGGCGGGAAATTGCAACATCAGGTCCGGCGGCGTGCTCCAGACGGCGGAACTCATCGGCGTGAGGTAAAGCCGGAGAAAATCGTCGCCGTAACCGCGCTGCGTCACGTAGTCGCCGAGGGTGATTTCCTGCACCGCGGGATCGCCGAGGGCGGCAACGGCCTCGCGGTTGAAGCGGTTGATCGCGGCCAGCATGCGGTAGAAGCGCGGGCGGAAAAGATTGCGGCGCTGGGCGAAGAGATGGTTCAGCGAGGAGCCGCAAAATTCGATGCCCGAGTCGGAGTGCCGCACGCTAAACGACATCGTCGTGGGCTTGATGGGCACGGCGAGTTCAGTGAACAGCCGGGTGAGCTGCGGGTAGGTGACCTGGTTGAACACCATGAAGCCGGTATCAATCGGCACCGCGCGGCCCGTGCCGGGTTCGGGCGCGGTGACGGTGTTGGTGTGGCCGCCGGCATAGCGATTTTGCTCGAAGAGCGTCACATCGCAGTCGCGATGCAGAAAGTGGCCGCAGCCGAGGCCGGCGATGCCGGTGCCGATGATGGCGATTTTGGTCATGGGAGGTTGCGCCCATGACTACGCGCGAGTCAGCCGTTTGGATTCAAAGCACCGGCGGGGCGGGCGGAGTTTTCTGGCCCAACTCATGCGCCAGCTCGGTGACGTCCTTGTGCACGGCTGGACCGTCGGGCCGTTTCGGCAGATGGGCCTGGGCGGCGGCGGCGGTGGCCACGGCGAGCGCGGCGGCGGCGGGGACGACTTTGCGAAGCGAGGAATAAGAAATTTCCGGGTGGAGGATCGCGGCGCGGCGGGCGGCCTCCACGGAGGCGTGGTGATCGGCGTGCGCGCCTTCCGCGAGGATGGACGAGGGCACGGGCTTCAGCCCCCAGATGAGGCCGGTGAACGAGAGCAGTTTCAGGCCGTAGTAGGTGGGGTCGATTTCCCACCAGTAAAACCCGTTGCGCGTGGAGCTCTGGTAGCGGTGGTGGTTGTTGTGCCAGCCTTCGCCGAGCGTAATGAACGCGAGGAGGGCGCTGTTGCGCGAATCATCCGAGGTTTTGAAGCGGCGGCGACCCATGAGGTGGGCCATCGAGTTGATGCAGCCGGTGCCGTGGAAGAGGAAGGTGGTGCTGATGAAAAAGCCCCAGA
>JAGNQV010000068.1 GCA_017988885.1 Opitutaceae bacterium
ACGCCAAGCGCGTCCAATACCTCACCTACGATGTCGCAGCCCTGCTGAAATCCGGCGCCAACGCCGCCGGTGCCATTCTCGGCGACGGCTGGTATGCCGGCCGCGTCGGCTGGCGCACCCGAGGCTACTACGGCGACCGGCCGAAATTTCTCGCCCAGCTCGTCCTCACCCACGCCGACGGCACGGTGCAAACCATCGCAACCGATGGCTCTTGGAAAACCACCTTCGGCCCCATCAACGAAAGCGACATCATGGCGGGCGAAATCTACGATGCCCGGCGCGAATTGACGGGCTGGAGCACGACGGACTACGACGACCGTGCCTGGCTGCCCGTGACCACCTTCCCCGCCCCGGCCATCGAAATTTCCCCACTGCTCGGACCGACCGTGCAGGTCACGCAGGAAATCAAACCCGTGGCGCCACCGAAAAAGCAGGGCGCCTGGCCCAACCCGGTGTGGATCTACGATCTCGGTCAGAACATGGTCGGCCGTGTTCGCCTGCATGTGCAGGCTCCCGCCGGCACCATCATCCGCCTGCGCTTTGCCGAGGTGCTGAGTCCCGACGGCTCGCTTTACATTGAAAACCTGCGGACCGCCCGCGCCACCGATTTCTACACCTCCAAGGGCGATCTCAAAGGCGAGACGTGGGAGCCGCGCTTTACGTTCCACGGTTTCCGTTATGTCGAAATTGACGGCCTGCCCGGCGCCCCCCTGCCCGACGCCATCACCGGCGTCGTGATGCACAGCAACACGCCGCGCACGGGTGACTTCACCTGCAGCGATCCGCTCATCAACCAGCTCCAGCGCAACATCGACTGGGGCCAGCGCGGCAATTTCCTCGAAGTGCCCACCGACTGTCCGCAGCGCAATGAACGCCTCGGCTGGATGGGTGACGCCCAGGTCTTCTGCCGCACCGCCGCGTGGAACCGCGACGTCGCCGGCTTCTTCAACAAATGGCAGCGCGACATCGCCGATGCCCAGGGCAAGGAAGGTGAGATGCCCGCCGTCGCCCCGCACATCGACGGCGTGCCACCCGACGGCGGCCCCGCCTGGGCTGATGCCGCCGTCATCTGTCCGTGGACGATGTATCTGTGCTACGCCGACAAGGCCCTGCTCGCCCGGCATTTCGCGTCGTTGGAAAAATTCATTGGTTTCATGACCGTCAAGGCCAAAGACCTCATCCGTGCCCATCCGGACACCCAGGTCTGGCACGGCTTCGGCGACTGGCTCGCGCTCGACGGCAGCGGCAATGTTTTTGGCAACACGCCCAAGGACCTCATCGGCACCGCGCTGTTTTGCTACAGCACCGATCTCGTCGCCGCCATGGCGCGGGTGCTGGGCCGCACCAAGGACGCCGTGCGTTACGAGAAACTCGCCACCGGCATCCGCCGCGCCTACCAAAAACGTTTTATCACCGGCGACGGCGTCGTCTCCGGCCTCACCCAAACGAGCTACGTGCTGACCTTGCAGTTCGACCTCGCCCCCGCCGCCCTCCGCCGAAAACTCTTGCGCGAACTGCTGCGCGACATTGAGCAGCGTGGCGACCAGCTCACCACCGGTTTCGTCGGCGCTTCCTACCTGCCGCACTTGCTGACGCGCTTCGGCCGCAACGACGTGGCCTACAAATTGCTCCACCAGAAAAAATGGCCGTCCTGGCTCTACGCCGTCACGCAGGGTGCCACCACGATCTGGGAACGCTGGGACGGATGGACGAAGGAAAAGGGCTTCCAGGACAAGGGCATGAATTCCTTCAACCATTACGCTTACGGCGCGATTGGTTCCTGGCTGTATGCCGTGGTCGCCGGCGTCGATCTCGACCCCGCCAATCCGGCGTTCAAGCACATCCTCCTCGCACCCCAGCCCGGCGGCGAACTCACCCGTGCCCGCGGCAATCTCAACACGCTCCATGGTGAAATCGTCAGCGCGTGGAAACTCGCTCCGGGCCGCTTCGAGTGGGAAGTCACCGTGCCCGCGAACACCACGGCCAGTGCCCGCTTCCCGGTGCCGGCCGGCGCCAAAATCACCGAGGGCCGCAAGCCGCTCGCCCGCTCCACCGGCGTCAGCGCAGTGAAGTCTGGCAAGTCGGGCCCCACCTGCGAGCTCACCGCCGGCACCTACAAGTTCACCGCGACATGGAAACCGGCCGCCAAATCTTAGAGGGCGTCTAAAAAGGTAGGGCGCGTTATCCTTAACGCGCCTTCGGGATATCAACCCGCCTCTAAAGCCCAGCGGATTGGGGATAATCTGAGGTTACCCATTGGATTGGCCTTGCGTGCGTCGCCCATCAGGTGAAGTAGCATCTAGCGCACTGACCCCGGCCGATTTGTGGCGGTGGCATCTACGCCGTGCCCGTCGCCAGCGCCATTCTCCGGAAATATTTCGAAAAGAAGCACCGCCCGCCCGGCCTCATCCTGCCCGTGAAGACATCCTAGTGTCGGTGTGCGGCCCTAAATCCTCATTCAGTCAGTAGTTGGTTGGGTCAAGCGCGGGGCTGAACCGTTTAGTTGCTAACTTTGAGACGGAAGAAGACATTGCTGTGCCCGGCAGCGGGAAACTGGGCACGCCAAGTGTCGGTGCCGTTGGCGGCGACAACAAACTCGTGAATCACATCATCGGTGGACCAGTTGATCAGATCAAAACATACTTCGACTGTATAGGTGAGGTCGGTCCGATCGGTCGGCCGGGCGTAGATGTAGATCCAGTCGGAACCCGTGAATGAGACCGCGGGCAAGAACGAAGTAGCATCTGTTTTTGGGCCCAAGCCCAGCGCATATTTGATGAGGTTGGGTAGTCCGTCGTGTCCGTAAACCGCGTTCGGACCGCTTTGAGCCAAGTCGTTCAGTTCCATGTTTGTGAAAGCCTGTTGACGCCAGCTTTCGAAGGTGGTCAGCACGGTCAGGACTGCGGGTGAACTGCTGAAAATCCCCCCGGCGTTCGACGCAACGACCGTGTAACTGCCCGCATCGCCAGGGTGGACACCGGCCAAGGCGTAAGCCGCGGCCGTAGCGCTATCGATAGGTGCGCCGTCTTTATACCATTGGTAGGTCAGCAAAGCGCTCGACACATTCACACTGAATGTCGCGTCCGACCCGGCGGGCACGGACAGACTGCTCGTGGGGCTCGTGATGCCGGGGCTGGACATGACTATTGCCGGGAAGAGGCTATGGTCGATAAGCTCCAAACTGCGGGCGAAAGTGAGTTGGGCTCCTAGGCTGAGGAAGTCGATGCGGCCGTCGCGGTCGATGTCCCCGGGTAAGAGGATTTCACCGGGGATATTGAGGCTGTAAATGTCCGCGATGTCGGTGAACTCGTGAAAGGTGACGGGGGTGGTGCCGAGGTTGAGCAACAACCGCCGACTCCGGCCGGCGGTGCCTTGGATATCGAGCACGAGGTCGGGGCGGCCGTCGCCACTGAAATCGACGGGATGAATCCACTCCGTCCAAGTCTCGCGCGGGGTGAGCACGATGCCGGAGGAGGTGGTGGCGTCGGTAAACGTGCCGTCGCCGCGGTTAATAAGGAGTTGGATCCCGGCAGAAGGACGCACGCCGTTGGGAGAAACATTGAGCCAGTCGTCGGTGGAAAGCACGAGATCAGGCCAACCGTCGCCGTTGAAATCGGCAGACTCGATGTTGACGGTGTAGGCTTGGAGGCCGATGAGCTTGGGCGGGAGGGTAAAGTGCGGATCCAAGGTGAACCGACCGGTGCCATCGTTCATGAGGAGCCGGTTTTGCCCGACTCCTAGCGGCCCGAGCACGAGATCGGGGTAGCCGTCGCGGTTGACGTCCACGAAATGGCTCCCGATCGGGGGATCAGGAATGCCGTCGAGCACTTCGCGCGGGAGACGCCAGGACTGTTCGGAGAAAAAACCGTGGCCGTCGTTAAGGAAGAGCTGGGGAGCGAGCGGCCCGGAGGCGACGTTGCACATGAAGATGTCGAGATCGCCGTCGCCATCGATGTCCCCGGCGGCGACGTTGTGCGTGAAACGGATGCCGCTGGGCAGGCGCGCGGGATCTTCGACGAGGCGGCCGTCGGCGGTTTGGATGAGGAGGCGCGATTGCTCACCGGGAAAGGGCGTAAAGTCGTAGCCGTGGCCAACAAAGAGCACATCCGTGCGCCCGTCGCCGTTGAAGTCGGCGACGACTTTGTGCCGCGGGTGGATCATCGTGACGTTGCCGAGCACGGCATCAGTCACCTCGGTGAAGGCGGTGGTATTATTGCGGAAGGCGCGGATGCGTTGCGGAATCCCGCCGCTGGCTTGGCTGTAGTCGAGCTGGGCGACGACCATATCGAGATCGCCGTCGCCGTCGAAATCGAGCAGCACGCCTTGGTTCGGGCCGAACGGGGTCGATGGCACCGGATCGGTGCGGACGGCGTAGTAAGGGCCAGCGGAGAGGAGGCCGAGGTTAAGGGTGAGGAGGCCCGGCGAGGTGAGAGTGCTTCCCGCGCCGCTCGCATCGCGGACGGTGGTGGTGCCTTTGGCATCGTCGAGCGGCCAAGCACCGACGAGTCCGGCGGGGGTCGCCGGAAGCGTCTCGCTCAGTGAAGAAGAAATCTGCTCGGCGGTGCGAGCGACCGACCAAAGTCGCAGTTGCCGGGCGTAACCTGAAAATGGATAAAAGTTGGCGCTGCCATCCGAAAGGATTCCATGGCCGACGGAAAAAGGCACGCCGAGGGGTGCAGCGGGAGCACCTGGCGCTGGGCCGGAGCCGGAGAGGACGCCGTTCACGTAAAGACGCAAAGTGGTGCCATCGGAGACGCCGGCAAGGTGAGTCCATGTGCGCAAGGGAATCGGAGAGGCAGCACTGGCTGATCCGCCCACTCCCGGAGCCACGCCGACGTTGAATTCCGGCATTCGCGTGGACGGAAGCAGAAGTGCGAAGCTTAGGTGTGGATCGACGCCGGGAGCGGCGTAGGCCTTGCCAGCGATCCAGTCGTAGATTGGAGCCGTTGGGTAGATCCAGATCTCAAGCGTAAAACTGCTGCCCGGGGAGAAATCCGCGGTGAGCGAGGCCTTGAGCGGCGTGGCGCCGATGGCGGCGACACGTTCTTGAATCGGAGGCGTCGCTTGCGCACGCGCGTGTGAAGCAAAAACAAAGGCGACGCAGATTCCCAACAAAGTGCTTACAATCCGAGGGGACATAGTTTGTGATCGGCAATACGGCGCTTCGCCAACATGCTATGAACTCCCAGCAAACGCTGTCAATTGCCCTTGTTTTCCCGATCTGATGCACGGCTCTGAAACTTCGAAGACTGGGATGCGCCGCCGGAAGTTAGGCGACCAACCGTCGCGTATAACTTTCTGCGGGCGATCCAAATAGCAGCCACGGGAGCCAGCCAAAAGGGGTCAAGCCGCTAGGTGCTTCTATTGAATTACCATCGGTGCCGCGCCGCCCGCAGTCGGAGGCGGTAGACCGCTAATTGCTAGTTTCTGACCTGACATCAGCGAGCGCCGCGAGCGGTAGGATCATGCGCACAGGCGGTCCCTTGACAGAGCCCTGCGAAGCATCATGATGCTTCTATGAGAACCACCTTGACGCTTGACCCGGATGTCGCCGCCAAAGCACGCAAAGGCGCGGCCCGGTTGGGCCGGCCGTTCAAGGACGTCGTCAACCATGCGCTCCGGATCGGGTTGGATGAGGTGCTGGCTCCGCCGGCGGCCAAACCCTATCAGACCCAACCGCGTCCGCTCGGGCTGCGCGATGGCCTGAACTACGACGACATTGCCGGGCTGCTGGCCGTGGGCGAAGGCGAGGAGCACCGGTGATTCTGGTTGATGCCAACATCCCGCTCTACGCTGAGGACAGCCGGTCGGAGCACCATGCCGCCATCCGTGCTTGGTGGGACGCCCGGTTGAGCGGCTCGGAACCGGTCGCCCTCTGCTGGCCGGTGCTCACCGCCTTCCTGCGCATCGGCACCAACCCACGCATCCTCCGCCGTCCGCTGACCTTGCGCGAGGCTTCCGCCCGGGTGCAAAGCTGGCTGGATCAACCCTGCGTGAGCGTTCTCCAGCCCTCGGACCAGCATTGGAAAATCTTCCAGCGCCTCCTGCACGAGGGACGCGCCACCGCCAATCTCGTCTCCGATGCTCATCTCGCCGCGCTCGCGGTCGAACACAACTGCACCCTCTGCTCGACCGACGCCGACTTCGCCCGTTTTAAAAGCGTCAAATGGCAAAACCCGCTGGACGCAGAATAGCCCCTCCCCGCCACCCTCTATGCCCGTCCGTAAAAAATTTCGCATCGCCGGCATCAATTTTGATTTCCGGCACATGGATCATTTGCTCACGCACGCCAGTCATGCGGCCAATGCCGAGATCGTCGGCATCGCGCACCACGACCCGCGCGAGATGCAGGATGTCATTCGCAGTCTAAAAATTCCGGCCGGCCGCGTCTTCACCGACTGGCGCGCCTGCCTCGAGCAGACGAAGCCCGATGTCGTCATCCTCTGCCCCGCCACCGGTGCCCACGCCGACTGGGTCGTAAAAGTCGCGCCCTACCGCGTGCATGTGCTGATCGAAAAACCCTTCGCCGCCAACCTCAAGCAGGCCGACCGGATGATCGCCGCTCAGAAAAAAGCGCAGCGCCAACTCGCCATCAACTGGCCACTCGCTTGGTATCCGCCGCACGTCACCGCCCACCGTCTGCTGCGCGAGGGCAAGATCGGCGACCTGCAGGAAGTGCATTTCTACGACGGTAACCGCGGTCCCATCCAGCGCGACCCCGTCCTCGGCGCACCCGAGCCCTCACTCGCCGAGAAGAAACACAGTTGGTTTTATTTCGCCAACGGCGGCGGCTCACTCATCGACTATCTCGGCTACGGTGCCACCATCGGCACTTGGTATTTCAATGGCCGCAAACCCGACGAGATCACCACCGTCACCGCCGCCGCCAAGGGCGTGCCGGTCAACGAACAGAGCGTGACCATCGCTCGCTACGGCGAATGGCTGTCCACCTTCCATACACGCTGGGGCACTTTCACCTGCCCTTGGATCAACCAAACCCAGCCCAAGTGCGGCTTCGTCCTCAAGGGCACGCAGGGCACGATCTCCAACTACGACTACGAGCCCACCGTCCGCCTGCAGACGCGAAAAAATCCCGAGGCCAAAGTCATCCCCGTGGACAAGCCGAAGACCCCGCGCTCCAACCCCGTGGAGTATTTCCTGCACTGCCTCGCTACCGGCGAAGCCATCGAAGGCCCGCTCTCTGTCGAAACCAGCCGCATCGGCCAGCATATCGTCGATACCGCCGCCCGCAGCGCGAAGCTTCGCAAACCGCTCAAGCTCCTCAAAAAGTAATCAAGAAACTAACCTCTAATTAACGCTAATCGGCGCTAAAATCCAGGACGGTGGGTGGCTTAACTACGCAATGCTGTTTGGAGCCGGAACAATTCATTTGAACCACGAATGGACACGAAGGCACACGAAAAAAATACCGGCACCAGAACGCCAGCCAACGAGGCTCTGAAAGGTGGTTTGTTCACGAAAACCGCTACCCTGCTTGAACACTCCTGAATTCGTGTCGATTCGTGTTCATTCGTGGTTTCTTACTGTAGGGATCCGGATTAGCATTCATTAGCGTAAATTAGCGGTTCAAAATCCGAAGTTCGGTTCCAGCCTTCCTGATTTCCACATTTCATTCTGATCCATTCCTCACGCCATGCGTCTCCCCAAGCTCGACTACCTACCCCGCGGCCCGCGCCATCCCAAGCGCCATAAACTCGGCCTCATCGGCTGCGGCGGCATCTCCCGCTTCCACCTCCAAGCCGCCCAGTCTTTCGGCGTCGAGGTCGTCGCCATGGCCGACGTCAATCCGGACGCCGCCAAATCCCGGCGCGACGAATATTTTCCCAAGGCCTCACTCTACGCCGATCACCGCGCACTCCTCGCGCGCGATGACATCACTGCCGTCGATATCGCGACCCACACCGCTGTGCGCACCCCGCAGATCCTCGACGCCCTGCGCGCCGGCAAACACGTCTTCAGCCAGAAACCCTTCACCTTCGATCTCGCCGAGGGCCGAAAAATGGTCGCCCTCGCCGCGCGCAAAAATCTCCGCCTCGCCGTCAACCAGAACGGCCGCTGGGCTCCGCAATTCGCCGCGCTCCTCGCCGCCGTGCGCCAGGGCCTGCTCGGGGACATCCATACGCTCGATATGATCATGGAGTGGGACCACACGTGGACCCGCGGCAGCAAGTTCGCCGAGTTGCACCATCTCATCCTGAGCGATTTCGCCATCCACTGGTTCGACATCGCCGCCGTCGTCTTCGCCGGCCGCACCGCGCGCAGCGTGTTCGCCAATTCTGTCAAGGCGCCCAATCAGGACATGAAGCCGCCGATGCTCGCCAACGCCGTAATCAATTTCGGCGACGGCCTCGCGACGCTCGGCTTCAGCGCCTACCAGTCGCTCGCCCCGCACGAATACCTCTGCTGCGTCGGCTCCAAAGGCACGCTCCGCGGCGCCGGCAATCTCTGCAACCTCACCGAGCTCGAACTCACGACCAAGAAAGGCGCCGTGAAAATCCCGCTCCAAGGCAAGTGGTTCCCCGACGGTTTCCGTGGCACGCTCGGCGAATTTCTCCGCTCCATCGAGGAAGACCGCGAGCCCAGCATCAGCGGCCGCAACAACCTAAGCAGCCTAGAAATCTGCTTCGCCGCCCTCGCCAGCGCCGACACCGGCCAGCCCGTCAAACCCGGCCAAGCCAAGATCGGGCGCCTGTAAGCAAAGCGCTCATTCCCTCATTCTGAGGGCTGCTTGGTGCAACGGAAGCGTTCGCAACCGGGATATCTCTCGCCCAGACTGGTCGCGACAAAGCCGCATCGTATGTAGAACCCTACCGCATCCTGATCAGTTTCCGCCTCCACCGCGTGTGATGGATAACGAGAGATGAAGTGTTCGATCAATTTCTTGCCGAGACCTTTCCTTCGCGCCTCCGGCGCTACGGTAATGTGTCGGATGATCACACGTGCTTGATCCTTAATTTCAAAGCCCACCAAGCCAATTTTCTGAGGGCCGAGCAACGCACTCCATAATTCTCGATTATCCGCAGTCGTGTAATCGACCCAGAGTGCCTTAATTTTTTCTTCCGTCGCGTTGCCGATGCACAGGGACAGAAACCCAGCAAGTGCGGGATCAAGCTCGACCGCGCGGACGATGTGGAGCGTCTTGGCCATGCTTGTGATTAAAAGCCCCCACTTACACCTGCACGACAATCTTCCCGAACTGTCCACCGCGCTCCATCAACGCGAATGCTTCGCCGGCGCGTTCCATGGGAAATACATCGCTCACAACCGGCTTGATTTGGTGCTGGGCCACAAATTTCACCATCGCCGTCCAGTCCACCGGACTGCCCATCGTGGTGCCGAGCACTGAAATCTGCCGCCAGAAAACCTTGCGCATCGTGAAGCCCGCAGGATTTCCACGCGTGGCCCCATAAGAAACAATCCGGCCACCCGGTGCCGCGATATCGATAAGCGCCTCAAATCCGTCGCCGCCTGCGCCGTCCACAATCACATCAAAAAGTCCCGCCGCCTTGGCCCAGCCGGCTTGGGTATAGTCGAATCCGCCCTTCGCCCCGAGCGCGACCGCCCGGTTGATTTTGTCCGCCGAACTCGACGTCACCCACACTTCCGCCCCATGCGCCACGGCGAACTGCAGCGCAAACAGCGCCACTCCACCCCCGATGCCCGTGATGAGCACGCGTTCCCCGGCGCGCACTCGCGCCCGCGAAAACAGCGCCCGGTAAGCCGTCAACCCGGCCAGCGGCAGCGCCGCCGCCTCTTCCCACGATAAGTGCGCTGGCTTCGCCACGAGCTGACCCGCTGGCACCGCAATCTGCTCTGCCAGCGTGCCGTCGCGCGGCAGACCGAGAATATTGAAGCCGGAACCTTGCGCATGCTCGCTGGCACCCCAATCGAATGCGGGATTGATCATCACCTCGCGGTTTTGCCATGTCGCATCACCCGACACCACGACGCCCGCGCCATCGGAACCGGGGCGGCACGGCCATTTCAAGCCGGCGTATTGTCCGAGCTTGATCCACACATCGCGATGATTGAGCGCCGCCGCGCGGATCGAGACGACTACCTCGCCCGCCACCGCGACCGGTGCCGGCACGTCGGCCACTTCGAGTTGGTTGACGGCGGTAAGCAGGATAGCGCGCATGGGAAAACTCTAAGACAAAATCGCAGAAGCACGAAAGAGCGAAAATACAAAAAGAAGGCCGCCTGAAAAATCTGGCTTCCATGCCGCCATCCAACACTCCGCTTTTCTGCGCTTCCGCGTTTCCACGATTACTGCATAGTATCAAGTCATGCTTCTCGCTTTTCATAAACCTTACGGCGTGCTTTCGCAATTCACCCCCGAGCCCGGCTCGGAGTGGAAGACCCTCGCGAAATTCAATCTACCCAAAGGCGTTTATGCCGCCGGCCGGCTCGATGCCGATTCCGAGGGACTGCTCTTGCTCAGCGACGAACCCGGCCTCAACACCCGTCTGCTGGACCCCACCCGGGCGCATCCCCGGGAGTATTGGGCGCAGGTCGAGCGCGTGCCGCATGATGCCACGCTCAAGGAACTCGCCCGTGGCATCCGCCTCGGCGATTACGAAACCCTGCCCTGCCGCATTCGCCGGCTGGAAACCGCCCCGGTCATTCCCGCGCGCTACCCGCCGGTGCGTTACCGCAAATCCGTGCCCGATTGCTGGCTGTCGCTGGAATTGATCGAGGGCAAAAATCGCCAGGTCCGGCGCATGACCGCCGCCATCGGCCATCCCACGCTGCGCCTCGTCCGCGTCCGCGTTGGCGCTTTTCACTTGGGCGAACTCGCTCCGGGCAAGTGGCGCGAACTCTCTGCCGCTGAGCGCGAACAGGCGCTCGCCAAGGAAATCTAGATGCGCGTGATCACGGCCTCCGCCGGAAAACGCACCTTCTTCGTCGCCGCGTATTTGTCCTCCGTCAGCCGATAACCCGCCGCGCAAGCCACCACCGTCGTGTAGGCCGTGTCCTTGAGTCCGAGGATTTCGTCAAACTTGGCCGGCTCGATGCCCTCCATCGGACAGGTGTCAATTCCCACCAAGGCCGCGGCCGTCATGAAATTGCCCAAGGCGATATAAATCTGGTGGGTTTGCCAGATATCCAGCCGCCCTTCGGCGCGCGCCTGATCCAGGTTCTCCGCGGCGCGCTGCGCAAACTTAGCGAGTGACTCCGGCGCCATCCCGCGCACTTCGGCCATCCGCGCCACATGTTTTTCCACATGCGATGCGCCGAGATCGCAATGCACCGCAAACACGACCAACTGCGAGCAGTCCGCCGCCTGCGCCTGCTGATAGGCCGCAGACTTCAGCCGCTCCTTCATCGCCTGATCGCTCACGATGATAAATTTCCACGGCTGCAAGCCGATGGACGAAGGCGTGAGCACCAAAGCCTGCTCCAGGGCCTGCCAGGTTTCCGCCGGCACTTTTTTTGCCGGATCGAATTTCTTCACGGCATAGCGCCAGTGCAACGCGGTCAGCAGGGTCTCGGTGGAAATCGGATGCATCGCCGCGACCAGAGTGCATCCACCCGCGCAGCCGGCGCAAGCCGCGGTTGAAATTAATGCTGCGCCGGCGTTCGGCGCCGGTCACCGCCGCCCCACCAGTCAAAATCCAATTGGCTCCGTTATTTTCCACTGTAGGACAAACTTCCGGCTTGGCACGGCGTTGCACTGTGACTCACTCGTGCGCAGCGCCACCCCGCGCCGTCTTTCCCCAATGGCACCCACGATCTCCCGGCAAAAACTGCTCCGCGAATGGCGGCTCTACTTTTTTGTCGTTCCCTCCCTCGTGATGGTGCTCACGTTCGCCTATTTCCCCGCAGCCAGCGCGGTTTACCACAGCTTCTTCGATTGGTCCGGCGGCGACGCCAAGCAGTTCATCAGCTGGGACAATTTCAAACGGGCGGCGACGGACCAGACGCTGATCAACTCCTTTGTCACGGTCGGCGCGCTGATGGTCTTCAATCTCTTCAAGATGATCCCGTCCATCCTGCTGGCGGTGCTCATCCACCGGCTTTTCAGCGCCCGCTGGCAATACGCCTACCGCGCCCTGCTCGTCGTGCCGATGATTGTGCCGCAGCTGGTCACGCTCTTCATCTGGAAATTCATCCTCGATCCCAATCTCGGCGTGCTCAACCGCCTGATTGATTTCACCGGATTCAAGACCGTGCTGGTCGGTATCAACAATTTCTTCGGTTGGAGCGTGTTTTTTGACGGCGTGCCCATCGGCTGGCTCTCGCAACCCGAGCTCATCCTGCCCGCCCTGTTTATCTGGGGCTTCCCCTGGATCGGCACCGTCGGCGTGCTCATCTACCTCGCCGGCCTGCAAGCCATCGGCCAGGAAATCTACGAGGCGGCCGAGCTGGATGGCATCGGCCCGATCAAAAAATTCATCTACATCGAACTGCCGCTCATTCTCACGCAGATCCGCCTGAGCCTCGTGCTGCTCATCGTCGGCACCCTCAGCCAATACGGCCTGATTCTGCTCCTGCTTAACGAGTATGGCGGCCCCGGTGGCCGTGGCATGGTGCCCGGCCTGTGGATGTATAACCGCGCCTTCGTCGCCGGCGAATTCGGCTACGCCTGCGCCATCGGCATCATCCTCTTCGCGGTCATTCTCGGCCTCACCCTCATCAACAACCGCTACGTCCGCGTCGAAAAATGAGCGCCGCCACCCCCAGCAGATTGCCGCAAAAACGCGACTGGCCGAAGCATGTCATCATCTGGGCCTTCATCCTGATTGAGCTCTTTCCGCTCTACATGATGTTTCAGGTGAGCTTCAAGGATAACGCCTCCTTCATCCGGCAACCTTGGCTGCCGCTGCCGCCGTCGGAATGGCAGTGGGGCAACTGGCTTTTCGCCATCAAGCTGGTCGGTCCCTACCTCGCGAATACCGTGTTCGTCGCCGTCACCGGCACCTTTGCCTCGGTTTCCCTCGCCATTCTCGCCGCCTATTTTTTCTCCCGCCACAAACTGCCTTTCAGCGGCGTCCTCTGGTCGGCCTTCCTCATCCTCATGCTCATGCCCAACGTGGCCAATATCGTGCCACTGTTCATGCTGCTGAAATCGATGAGTCTGCTCAACACCCTCCTTGCCCTCATCCTCGTGGGCGTCGCCGCGGGCCAGGTCTTCAATATTTTTGTCCTGCGCAATTTCATCGAGGATCTGCCCAAGGATCTCTTTGAGGCCGCGGAAATGGATGGCGCCTCGCATATCCAGCAGGTCATCAACGTCGTGATTCCGATGTCCGGCCCCATCATCGGCACACTCGCCATCCTGACTTTTCTCAACGCTTGGAACGACTTTCTCCTGCCGCTCATCATCCTGCGCGACAAGGAGCTCTTCACCCTCGGCGTCGGCCTCATCTACCTCGACGGCGAATACGTGAAACCGTGGGGCCACATCATGGCCGCCTATTTCCTCTCGGCGATCCCGCTCATCGTCATCTTCCTCTTCACGATGCGCCTGTTCGTCCGCGGTCTCTCCGCCGGCGCGATCAAAGGCTGAGGTCCAAGTTAGGTTTCTATTATAAGGCGGGATTTCCAAATCCCGCCTCTTATAGTCTCCCCGCTAGAGCATATCAAATAATTCTGTGGTCGTAAGGTAGGGCCCGACCTCCGGGCGGGCCGCTCGGAGATCGGCCCCTACCTGTGAGAAAAGCGGCTCTACTTTAAACTATAATGCTCTAGCCCCCCACCATGCCCGCGCATACGGC
>JAGNQV010000244.1 GCA_017988885.1 Opitutaceae bacterium
TGCGCACATCCATCACATCCCAGCCGGTGCTCAACCGCCACGTCTGGCCGCCATCGGCGCTGCGCACGACGCCGTCGCCGCTCGCAATGAGCATCACCTGTCCGCGGCTGCCGGGTTGCACCGCCAGCGAATTAATCCCCAGCACGCGCGGCCCGAAGTTTTTCCACTCGCCCGTGCTCGTGCGCACGTAGATTCCTGAATCCGCGGGCGTCGAACTGTTCCTCTGCGCCTTGGTCATCGCCACCGCCGCATAAAATTGGTGCCGGGGCGGCGCAGCGGGCGCGGCGGCGCCGGCCAACCCGCTCAAGGTGACGAGGCCGAACAGAAAGTAAGCCGGGATTTTCATCGTGCGGCCGGCTCCACGGATTCCCGCCTGAGGGTTTGGTTGAAATCGAGCAGGAGGTGCTCGCGGCCGTAATGCATTTCCAGTTTTCCACTGCCGCGTTTTTCCTGTGCAAAAGGGCCGTCGAACAGCGGCCAGTCAGCGTAGTCCACCGCCGTCCCGTTCACCGTCGGCGTGTCGCCGTAACGGGCTTGCAGCACGCTGCCATCGAGCGCGGTGAAAGTCGCCTGCGGGACCCCGGCCGTGGAAAATTTGACCGGCAACGCGCGCACCGCCGCCTTGAAAGCGTCGTAGGAGGCATAATCGCGCACCGGCGCGACCTGCACGATGTAGCCGTTTTTCAAGGCATCGCTGACCAGACATTTATGGCCCACGCCCCACTGATCCGCGCCGGCGCTGACCCAGCCGCCCGCACCCTTCGCCAGCAGGCCGGTCCAATCATTGGGTTTCCAGACGCCCGGCGCAAACGGCCGGTAGGCGATGTAAACCGGACCGCCCTGCGCAAAAATCCAACCCGAGGCATCTTCCTCGGTGTGCTGCAGGTCGCGGGAGAAAAAGGTGATGATGTGCGGGAAACGGTTGCCGGCGGGCATGGCGTAGAGCGCGATGAGGGCGGTGCCGTGTTGAAAAACCTGCTCATAGGGCGAGCCGCCCGGCAGCTTGTCCGCGGAATCATAATCGGCCTTCGACCGCGCAATCAGGTCCGTGACCGTGTCCACGCTGTCGCCAAAATACATCGTGCCCTCAAAGCCGGACGAATAAGGCTGCGTGCCAAAAAAAGTGTTGGCGGCCGCCAGCGTCGGCTTGGCCGTGCGCCAGTCGAGGCTCCAGGTCTGCTGTTGGATGGGTTGGAGGAGGCCGCCTTGGGAGGAGCCGAGCACAAAGTCGCGGTCCACGTAGCTGTATTTATAGACCGGCGCCGTGCGTTTGTCGCCGATCGTGAATGATTCCGGACCGGCGTTGCGCATGCGCCAGCGGGTGCGCTTGAGCTCGCGCTCGACATAGGGCCGGTGCGCCGTGTCGCGGGCGATGCGCTCCAGCAGCGGCGGCGGCGTGTAGCCACTCATCGCCAGAATCGTGTTGGCCGGATCGGCGCGTGGTTCGCCAAAGCCAAAAAGCAACCAGGCGATGTTCGTGCTGGGGGTGTTGCCCGGCGCCACAATCTGCTTGGGATAAACCCGGCTGTGCGCCCCGCCATAGTAACCATCAACATTCTCCACGGCGTAATCGTAGAAAAGATAATCCAGCATCATGCGCGCCTTTTGCCGCAGGTCGGCATCTTCCGCCCAACCTGCCAGCAGCGCCATGGGGATCACGTATTCCTGCATATAGTTCGGCGAGTCGTATTCGCCCTGACCGTAATGCGTCGTGATCCACATCCAGTGCAGCAGGTAATCGCGCGCTTCAGCGAGATTCTCGGCGGAGGAACGGCCGTTGAACCATTGCTCGGGACCGGCGCCGGGCAGGCTTTGCGCCGCAAGATAACGGCTCGCGTAGGACATCGCCCAGTGATTTTCGGTGTCGCCGCGGTTGGGCCAGTAGATTTTCCAAAGTTCCTGAATGCGCGCCCAGCTCGTGGCATCGAGCCCGGCACGGCCGGCCGCCATGACACTCGCCATCGGGTAGGCCCAAAACATGTTCTGGGTCGGCATCGGCTCATTGAGCACCGCCAGCCGGGCCAGCGCGGCCGACCGTCGTTCGCCACGCTGCAAGGCCGCCGCCACCTCCACCAAGGAACCCTTGGTCGTATCGGCCGGATCCAGCGTCGCGATGGCGGCGGCGATGACAGCCTCGCGCCGGCCCGCAAACCGCTGCGCGCTATCCGCATCCGCAAGGCTGGGCACGGGTGCCATTCCGGCGGTTTCGGCACAAATCACCCCGGACACCGAGGCGAAAATCGCCCCCAAGGTCACACGAAGGAATGCCTGCCGAAACGTCATAAAAGAAGGGCCGATGGGCCGGGAGGGCTCAGCATGAGCTGGCTTTTTTTATCATTTCAATCAGCATTTTTTCTGAAAATTCAATTTTATGACTTCACCCCGAAAAGTCCCCGCCCCGCGTCTCGTGCAATGCGCCACTCCGTGGTCCCAAATGGGCTATCCCTCGCTCCGGCGCGAATGGTCGCTGGCGCGTAAAATGCAGGCGATGAAAGCCGCCGGTTTTGATGGCATCGCGGCCGTGATGAATCCGGAAATCAAGGCCCTGGCCGACCGCTTTGGGCTCGCCGTGATGGGCGGTTTTGACGGCTCCAATCTCAAGCAGGCCCGCGCCTCGATCCTCGCGCAGCGCGCCTTGGGCGTGCACTACATGAACGTGCAGCTGCTCGATCACGACACCCCGCCGGCGCAGGCCGCCGCACTCGCCGTGAAACTCATCGCCCTCTCCGATGAACTCGAGGTCGGGGTGCACATTGAGACCCACCGCGACACCGCCACCGAGACCCCCGAGAAATACACCGAGATCGCCCGGCTTTTCAAAAAAGCCACCGGCCGGCCCCTGCCCACGACTTGGGATCACTCTCATTTGTGCGTCAACAAGCACGTCCTGCCGCAGGATTATTCCAAGCGGCTGCTCGTCTGGCCGGAGCTCATCCAGCACTCGCACATCTTCCATCTGCGTCCGTTCAACAGCCAGCATTGCCAAGTGCCCGTGACCAACGGGCGCGGCCAACTCACGCCGGAATTCAAGGACTACCTCGCGTTCGTGGAGGATCTTTTCGCGCTCTGGCTCAAAGGTCCGCAGCCCCGCGGCGAGCTCTGGGTCTGCCCCGAACTGGGCGTGACCCACGGTTACCAACTCAGCACCTGCCCGCCGCCTTGGCCCGACGCCATCCGCGCCCGCGAGGAATACGCCGGAGCGTGGCGCCGCGCCCTCCGCCGGGCCCGGCGTTAAGCGTCGTTCGGCGGCAGCAGCCATCCCCTCCGCCAACCGGCACGACCTCGCACCGGGATCGTCCGCCTCCGGGCCCAACCACGGCCTCGACGCGTGACTCTGGTCCGCCGCGTTTCAGGGAAATCACTTGACCAAAACTGTGATTATTTCAGAACATCTTTCTGAAATAATCACGGCATACCCCCCGTCCATGCTCATTGCCGAAATCGCCCGCAAGGCCAAGGTCTCCCCCGCGACCGTCTCCCGCGTCATCAACCAGCCCCACCTCGTTGCGCCTGACCGCTTGTCGCGTGTCCAAGCCGTGATGAGTGCGGTGAATTATGCCCCTACCCCCCTGCATCGGCGGCGGGGGCCCAAGTCACGCCTGGCCCTGCCTCCTATACACATCT
>JAGNQV010000003.1 GCA_017988885.1 Opitutaceae bacterium
GCCGGTAAAAACCTCGCGGTCAGCGGCGCCGGCGATGTCGTGGTCGCCGGCGGCATCGGCGCCTTCGTCAACAACATCGCCAAGACCGACACCGGCACCCTGACCCTCGCGGGCAACAACTCCTACGCCGGCGCCACCACCATCGCCACCGGCGGTGCCATCAAGGTCACCCACAACCAAGGCCTCTCCGGCACCGGCGTCACCGTGGCCAGCGGCGGTGCCCTCCAGTTCGCCCAAGCCGCCGGCCCCACCGATCTCACCGCCATCAGCGGGCCCACCACCGGCACGATCACGATCGCCGGCACCGGCCTCAGCAACGGCGGCGCGATCCAAAACCTCACCGGCACCAACACCTATCTCGGCACCGTCACCCTCGGCGCCAATGCCCGCATCACCGCCGATTCCGGCTCCGCACTCACTTTAAGCGGCAACGTCACCGGCGCCGGCTACGCCCTCGATGCCGGCGGTATCGGATCGACTACCTACAACGGCATTATCTCCGGCTCCGGCTCCACCTTCACCAAGACCGACGCCGGCACTGTCACCCTCGGCGGCACTTCCGCCAATACCTTTACCGGCAACCTCCAGGTCAACGACGGCACTCTCAATCTGAACAAGACCGCCGGCGTCAACGCCGTCGGCACCGGCGGCACCGTCACCGTTGGCGATAGTATCGGCTCCGCGCTCTCCGCTACGCTTGCGCTCCAAGCCAGCAACCAGATGCCCGACAGCACCGCCTTGGTGCTTAACTCTGACGGCCGCGTGCAGCTGGGCACCTTCGCCGACGCCATCAGCACCATCGCCGGCACCGGCCAGATCGACCTCGGTGCTTCCGGCACCCTCTCCCTTGGCGCTGATAATTCCTCCTCCAGCTTTAACGGCTCCGCCACCGGCTCCGGCACCCTCACCAAGGACGGCACCGGCTCGCTCACGCTCAATACCGACATCGCCTACACCGGCACCTTCAACCTCAACGGCGGCACCCTCGTCCTGAACGACGCCGACCTCTCCGTCACCAACCTCAACATCAACGCCAATTCCACCATCGACTTTGGCGCCACCGGCGACAGCCACCTCTTCACCAACTCCCTGAGCTTCCTCAGCACCAGCGTGACGCTCAACATCATCAACTGGACCTTCGGCGTCGATGCCTTCTACGCCACCTTCTGGCCCGGTGCCACCTACGACCTGGTCAACAACGGCAACACCGCCCCCATGAACCAGATCACCTTCGCCGGCTGGTCCAACACCGACACCGGCTGGGACTCCTACGACAACCAGATCTACCCCAACGTCCCCGAACCCTCCACCTACGGCGCCCTCCTTATGGCTGCCGCCTCCGCCCTCTTCGTCGCCCGCCGCTTCCGCGCTCAGCGCAAAGCCAAGCAGGACTGAGTAGCCGCAGGAAACAGTCATCGGTCTGATGGGAATGACGGTCATGAACGCGCGATAGTGAACTCGACTCAGCCCTCGCGAAGGTATTTTAAGGGCTTTGGAAAGTTTTTGGTTGTTTCGCCCAGCCCTGAAATTGACCCCTGAAAAACAGCAATCCCATGTCATTTCTGCAGATCCACAGAGACCTGCTAAATCACAACGCGGTTGAATTATACTTGGGCTAAAGACTATGACCGCGACCAGAGCCAATTCGGATTCACGCTCGGTGCCGGCTCAAACTGGCTTTGATGGGATCTTGCCAAGATGATCGCTCCATCACTGCAACTCAGGCCACTACAGACGACAGACGAATTTGCATTCATGGAAGTGGTTCACGAGTTTCGCCGCGAAGATCCATGGGAGTTTGCGCTGGCCTATAACGATTCGATGAATTTCCCAGAGTATGTCCGGAAGAACGAGCTGTGGTCGCGCGGTGAAGAGCTTCCGCCCCGCTTTGTCCCGGCAAGTTTCTACGTCGGCGTCGTCGACGGAGTCATTGTTGGCCGGTTGTCCCTGCGACACGAATTGAATGACTTCCTGTCCAGGGTTGGCGGACACATCGGTTACGGTGTCCGGCCTTCCCAGCGGCGGCGTGGCTACGCCACCGCAATGCTGCGCCAATCGATTCCACTGGCTGCGAGCGTGGGTATCAAACGCGCCTTGCTGACTTGCGATGTCGGCAATGTCGCTTCGATGACGGTGATTGAGCGGTGTGGGGGAGTGTTTGAGGGTGTAACCGATGATCCCGCTCTTGCCGTCCAGAAGCGGCGTTATTGGATCCAAACCCAATGACGACTCAAAGGCCGAACCGGGTGCCGGCAACGGTGCGCAGTCCACGATGACCGGCATGTCACTCGCTCCACAAACCCCGCCATCGGATGATCCAGTCGCCGTCGTGCAGCGGCAGTTCGAGGCTTACAATGCGCGCGATCTCGATGCGATGCTCGCGACTTACGCGGAGGATGCGCAGCAGTTTGAGCATCCGGACAAATTGATCGCACGCGGAGCGGCAGAAATCCGGGTGCGGTTCGCGGTCCGGTTTCAAGAGCCCAATCTGCATGCCACGCTGCTCAACCGCGTCGTCATGGGCGATCTCGTCATCGATCACGAACGGGTGACGCGCACTTATCCCGAAGGTCCGGGTTCAGTCGAACTGTTGGCGATCTACGAGGTGAAAGCCGGCCGGATTGCCCGGGCCTGGTTCCGTTTTGGCGAGAGGGTTTTAAGTGGAGCCGTGTCGAGGGGATAGTAGGGCAGGGAGCGGCTGTGACCGTTGACGGAAACGGAGACTTGTCTTTGGCTGACGTGGTCATGCCGAACCTGTTTATCGTGGCCGGACCCAATGGCGCGGGCAAAACGACCTATGTGCGGCGTTTCCTGCCTCAGGAAATGCGTTGTCGGGAATTCGTGAATGCGGATTTGATTGCGGCCGGGTTGTCGCCGTTTGCACCTGATCAAGCAGCCTTCGAGGCCGGACGGATCATGCTGCGGCGACTGAGGGACCTAGCGGCGCAGCAGGTGGATTTTTCCTTTGAAACGACGCTGTCGGGCAAAGCTTACGCACCTCTGCTCAAAGACTGGCGGACAGCTGGCTACCGCATCCGGCTGGATTTTTTGTGGATTCCCGACCTTGGCATCACCCGGCAACGCGTGCGACAACGCGTAACCAAGGGTGGGCACAATATTCCGGATGAGGTGCAATTGCGCCGATTTCATTTGGGTATTCGCAATCTCGTGGAGCTTTACCGTCCGCTGCTGGATGAATGGCGGCTCTACGATAACACGGGTTCGCAGCCCCATCTGGTGGCGCAGGAGAAGGACGGCGTATTCGAGGTGGTGGATGCCAGCCGGCTTGCGTTCATTGAGAAATCGACCAGTGTCCGCTTCATGCCTGAAGCCTCCCACGACCGGACTGAGGAACCAGTGGCCATGACATTTGAGGAGGAGACACGTCGTTCGATGCGGGCGATGCGCAAGGCGTTTGCCGATGTGGTGCTGGAGAACAAGGCCTACGGGTTGCCGGTGATCCAGTGGCGCAAGGACCGCGGGGTGGTGGAAGTGCCCGCGGAGCAGCTCGAACCATTGGCGCGGCGCATTCTCGAAGTAGATGGCGATCCACTGCCCGAGGCCGAGGAGCGGGCATTGCTGGCACATCTGAAAGTGTAGGGCAGAGGTGGACACGCAGTTTCCTCTGCGCGTCGTGAGCGCAATGGCCGGCACCGGGACGTGTCGGCCCACCCCCTTAGTGGAGTCAGCGGCCGTTGGCGTTAAGCGCCGCTCTAGCCCGGTCATTATGACATAAACGGGTCCTTCGTTGACAGGGTGGGGCGGGGTGCGCTGTTTTGGGGTTTTTACGCCCATGACCGACAAGTCCCTGCCTTTCACGAAGGAACAACTCGAAGCCGTCGCCGCCCAGGTGCCGACGCCGTTTCACATCTATGACGAGCCCGCGATGCGGAAAAACGCGCGCGCTTTCTACGAGGCGTTTGCCTGGGTGCCGGGCGGCTTTGTAAATTACTATGCGGTCAAGGCGCTGCCCAACCCGTATGTGCTCGAGGCGCTCAAGCAGGAAGGCCTTGGCGGCGACTGCTCATCCATTGCCGAACTGATGCTCTGCGAGGCGGTCGGCATCAAGGGCGACAAGATCGTCTTCACGTCCAATGACACGCCGGCCTACGAATACCAGAAGGCCTACGAACTCGGCGCGATCATCAATCTCGACGACATCAGCCACATCGAGTTTTTGAAAAAGAGCCTCGGTGGCAAGCTGCCTGAGTTGCTCTGCTTCCGCTACAATCCCGGCCCGCTGAAGGAGGGCAACGTCATCATCGGCAAGCCCGAGGACGCAAAGTATGGGTTCACGCGCGCGCAGCTCTTTGAGGGTTACCGTCAGATCCGCGACCAGGGCGTTAAGCGCTTCGGCCTGCACACCATGGTCGCATCGAACGAGCTCAATCCCGACTATTTCGTCGAGACGGCGCAGATGCTGTTCGATCTCGTGGTCGAGCTGAACCGCGCGCTCGGCATCCGCTTCGAATTCCTGAATCTCGGCGGCGGCATCGGTATTCCCTACCGGCCGAACCAAACTGCGGTGGATCTCGCCTACGTCGGCCGGAAAATCAAGGAAGCCTACGAGAAGACCATCGTGGCCAATGGCCTCGGCCCGATCCGCATCACCATGGAATGCGGCCGCATGATCACCGGACCGTATGGTTACCTCGTGGCGCGCGTGCTGCACAAGAAGGCGATCTACAAGGACTACGTCGGCCTCGATGCGTCCATGGCCAATCTCATGCGCCCGGGCATGTATGGCTCCTACCATCACATCACCGTGCCGGGGAAGGAAAACGGCCCGAAGAAAGTTTATGACGTCACGGGCTCGCTCTGTGAAAACAACGACAAATTTGCGGTGGACCGGGAGATTTCCGATCCGGCCATTGGTGACCTCGTGGTGATTCACGATTCCGGCGCGCACGGCCACTCGATGGGTTTCAATTACAACGGCAAGCTGCGCTCCGCCGAGGTGCTCTGGCAGGGCGGCGGCCAGTTCAAGGTCATCCGCCGCGCCGAGACGATGGCCGATCATTTCGCGACGCTGGATTATCCGGGGCTGAAATGAGATCGGGGTGATTATCCTTAATGGCCCTTGCTTGGACAGGACACCGACAAGCCCGAGTATCCGCGGTGGAAGGGCGGCGTGTTTTGACAATACCCTTGGCAGCGAACGGGCGCGCTGTTTGATGAGCCACGCAACCCGCATGACCCCAATCCTGGCCACCGCATTCCTCTCCGCTCCGCGGCTTGCCCATGCTTGAGACGCTGCTGGAGTATTTCCAAGGCACGCCGTTGTCCCTCTGGGGGCCGTTTTTTATTCTCCTGCTGTGCGGGCTCGGCGTGCCGGTGCCCGAAGACGTGGTGCTCATCGCCGCGGGCGTGCTGGGGCAGATCGACGGACGCTCCTGGGTGCAGGTGAGCGGCTTCATGTATCTCGGCGTGCTGATCGGCGATTCGATGATTTTTTTCGCCGGCAAGTATCTGGGGACGCGGCTGCTGGCTTCCGCCTGGCTGCGGCGCATCGTGTCGCCGGAAAAGCAGGCGAAGGTGGAGGACTACTTTATCCGTCACGGCTCGGCGGGACTTTTCATCGGTCGGTTCCTGCCCGGATTGCGGGCGCCCATCTTTTTCACGGCCGGATCGATGAAGGTGTCTTATCTCAAATTCCTTTGCTTCGATGGGGCGGCGGCCCTCATCAGCGTGCCGGTTTTTGTCTGGTTGGGGCACTGGTTGTGGCTCCGGTTTCAGGACAATATCGAGGAATTCAACCGCGCGCTCTCGCGCACGCATTCCTACACCTTGTTCATCACCTTTGGACTGGCGGTGCTGCTAGTGGTGGCCATCGGCCTTTGGATCCGTCGCGCCCGGAAAAAAGCTTAAACGGCACCCGCCAAGCGGGGACGGGGTCTTGATCCAACGCGCCTTGGGGAGCGCCCGTGATTCGTCAGCGTCACAACCGGATGGTCGCGCCTTTGGCGTTAAGAGTTTGCCCGCGTCAGGTCCTGCCAACTGTAACCGATGACCGTTCCCGCTGAAGAGTCCCTCGCCATTTGACGAAGGCGCATTGGAGCCAAGTTCTGGAAGAGGAATCGCAACGGACCGGCAAGAAATCCCAGGTGATAGCGGAAGGATCCGGCAACGCCCCATGGAAAATCACGGTGGCGAGCAAACTGAGGCAAGCAGGCACCCCTTATGCGTGGATCACGGGCGGCTTTGTCGATGGGCAAGACGAGTTCTGTCAGAGCGTATTTAAGTCGCGTAAAGCAGTAGCACCTAGCGGCTCGATCCCTTCTCTTGCCCGCGACCGAGGCGGGGCGTTGATCGAAGCTACTGTCTGCGATTGTGCACGGATTGTGAATAAATTCCCGAGGTTTTCAGGGGTCTTGGCTTGACGTAAGTGGGTAAAAATGGGTTGAAATGGGGCACTTTGGGGGAGTTGGCCCTCATTGCCCCATGTCTCAAACCGTCACTCCGCATTATACCGGCCTTTTTCGGCACACGTTGGACGACAAGAATCGGCTCACGATTCCGTCGGCGTGGAGGTTTGCGCACGGGGAGAACGACACGTTTCTGGCGACACCACATCCGGATGGTTACATCGCGGTGCTGCCGCCTTCCGAGGTGGAGAAACTGCGCGCCAAGATCGCCGCGATGGCGCTGAGCGATGGGGCGGGGCAGGATTTCGTGGCACGATTTTTTGCGCAGACGCATTCGCTGTGGTTCGACAAGTCGGGCCGCATGAATCTGAGCCCCGAGCTGTTGCAGCACGCGGGCGTCACGAAGGACGCGGTCCTCGTGGGCGGTCTCACCAAGTTCAATATCTACACGCCGGCGCGTTGGGAAAAGGTCGAGGCACGCACGTCGGGCGAAAACTTCGGCGACCTCATGCGCCGCCTCGGCATCTAAGCCCATGCACTACGCCGCCAAACTCACCTCTCCGCGGCTGCCCCTGCGCAAGGTGGCGGCCACGCTCCTTGCCCGGCGCCAGTTTCCGGCGTGGCTCGATGCCGCGGAGAGTGGCGTGGCTTATCCGCTGGCGGTGGTGATGCCACGCGTGCGCGACAGCCTCGTGCTGCGTCCCGTCGCCAAGCGCAAATCCCGGAGCCTGCCCGATGAATCCCGCTCCCGTTGAGTTTTTCTCCGCGACCATGACGCCCGGCCACCAGCCCGTTTTGCTGCGCGAGGTGCTGGAGTTTCTGGCGCCACGCCCGGGCGGGTGCTACCTTGACGCCACTTTTGGCGGTGGCGGCCACACGGCGGCATTGCTGGCGGCGGCCCCCGGGGTGAGCGTCGTGGCGCTCGACCGTGACCCGGCGGCCCAGTCGCGCGCGGCTGGCTTGCGCGCGGAATGCGGCGAACGCTTCGAGCTGATCGACCGCGATTTCGGCCGGCTGGCGGAAATCCCCGCGACGGATTTTGACGGCATCCTTTTCGACTTGGGTGTTTCGTCGTTCCAACTGGACGACACCGAGCGCGGCTTTTCCTTCCGGAACGATGCGCCGGCTGACATGCGCATGGATCCGCGGCATGGCGTGCCGGCTTCGCGCTGGCTGGAGACGGCAACGGAAGAAATGCTGGTGCGCGCCATCCGCGATTTGGGCGAGGAGCAGCACTGGCGTCGCGTCGTGCGCGCGCTCATTGCCGCCCGCGGCACCGGCGCGCTCGGGCGCACGGCCGCCCTCGCGGCGGTCATCGCGGAAGCCATTCCCGCCCGCGACCGGCACACGATGAAGCTCAATCCCGCGACGCGCTCGTTCCAGGGCATCCGCATCGCCGTCAACGACGAGATCGGCGCCATCGAGCGCGCGTTGCCCGCGGCGTTTGCCAAGCTCAAGTCCGGCGGCGTGCTCGCGGTCATCAGCTTTCATTCCCTCGAGGACCGGCCGGTGAAGCAATTTTTCCGCCGCCTGTGCGGTCAGCCCGAGAGCGTCAACGACAGCACGCCGCAGGATTTGCGCGTGAAGCTGGCCGCGCCACTCACCCGCAAGCCCGTCACGCCCGGTGACGCTGAACTCGCCGCCAATCCCCGCAGCCGCTCCGCCAAACTGCGGGTGCTGCGCAAACTTTGATTTTCCCCGACCGGACACCCCATGAAAAAGACCGACACCCATGCCTTCGTTAACCAGCTGCTCGTCTATACGCTGGTGATGATCTGCTTCAGCGGATCCATCGGCTTGGGCACGGTGTGGCTGCGTCACCAGATTTCGCTTAGCGCCAATGCCACGCGGGCCATCGAAGGCCGCATCAACGAACTCGAGCGCCACATCAGCGAGACCAAGGCGGCGGTCGAGGGCGCCCAAAACCCGGCGATGCTCGAGATGCTCAACAAGGAGTGGAAACTCGGCTTGCAGCGGCCGACCGAGCAGCAGGTGCAACGCATCACCGTGGATCCGGTCATGCAATTGGCGGCCAAGCGCAACCGCGAGATCTTCTCCGACCGGCCGCTGGCCGTTTCCTTTCAAGTCGCCCTGAAGCGCTGATCCCATGTCCAAGGGTTTCGCCTCAAACGTCCGCATCTTCCTCCTCGCCACGGTGATTTTCGGCTGCCTTGCGGGCATCGGTGTGCGGTTGGTTTTCCTGCACGTCATCGATCGCGAGGAACTCGTGCGCTACATCGAGAAGACGCGCCGCCAGATCATCGTCGAGCATGCCCGCCGCGGCGACATCATCGACACCCGCGGCCATATCCTGGCGACCAGTCGCTCGCTCATTGTGCTCGGAGTTGATCCGTCGGCCCTGCGCAAGGAAGACGAGGCCAAGTGGCCGCGCCTCGCGGAGCTGATCGGCGTGCCGTTGCCGAAGCTGGAAGTGATTCTCACGACCAAGTTTCGTCCGGAGACGGTGGCGGTGGCCCCGGCGGAGGCCGGGACGGCGGCCAAGCCGGCCGCGCTGGTGTTTGACTTTGGGGCCGCGCAGGTCGCGGCAGAAAAATCTGCGCCCGCCGGCGATGAGCCGGAGGTGGTGGAGGACGACGTCGCCGATGAGAGCGGTCGCCGGCCCATCCGCTGGGCCAAGCTCAGCGAGGGCGTGGAGGAGACCGTTTACGATCAGATCCAGACGCTCGGAGTGAAAGGCGTTTACGGCAACCGCGTTTACCGCCGCACCTATCCGCACAATGCCCTCGCGGCCCATGTGATCGGTTACGTGAACAAGGCCAGCGAGCCGGCCGGCGGCATCGAGAGCTACGCCGATTTTTACCTGCGCGGCCAGGACGGCTGGCGCGAGGGCGAACGCGACGGCCGGCGCCGCGAGCTCGCGCAGTTCCGCACCCGGGAGGTGCAGGCGATCGACGGTTACCATGTGATGCTTTCCCTCGACACCGTCATCCAGCACATGATCGAGGAGGAACTCGACGGCATCGCGAAGAAATTCAATCCCGCGAAGGCGACGATCATCGTCAGCGATGCGCGCACGGGCTTCATCCTCGGGCTGGGCAACTACCCGTCGTTCAATCTCAACACCTACAACACCGCGCCGCTCGCCGCCCAGCGCAATGTCGCCATCACCGACCAGCTCGACCCCGGCTCCACCTTCAAGATCGTGACCGCAGCCGGCGCGCTCAACGACGGCCTCGTCACACCGGGCACGCACTTCAACTGCATGCTCAGCTCGATCGAATACAAAGGGAAGGTGCGCCGATTCATGCCGGACGACCACCACTACGACCACGACCTGTCGGTGGCGGAAATTATCAGCCATTCGAGCAATGTCGGTGCCGCGCAACTGGGCATGAAGCTCGGCGAGCAACGCCTCTATGATTATGCCCGCGCCTTTGGCTTTGGCGAAAAGAGCGGGTTTCCCTTTGGCGGCGAGATCAACGGCCTGTTGAATTCACCTGACAAGTGGACCACGCCGGACATCACGCGCATCCCTGCCGGCTACAGCATTTCGGCCACGCCGATGCAGATTCATTATGCGATGGCCACCATCGCGAGCGGCGGTCTGTTGCTCCGCCCGCAGATCATCCGCCAGATCCGCGACGCCTCGGGCGAAGTGGTTTACCGTTTTGACACCGCCTCGAAGCGCCGTGTGATCAGCGAAACCACCGCCACCACGATGGCGCGGATGTTGCAAGCCGTGGTGCAGAAGGGCGGCACGGCGGTGGAAGGTGCCATTCCGGGTTATGAGGTCGCGGGCAAGACGGGCACGGCCCAGAAGCTCATCGACGGGCACTATTCCAAGAGCCGGCACATCGGTTCCTTTGTGGGCTTTTTCCCCGCCAGTCGTCCGCAGGTTGTCATTTCGGTGATTGTGGACGATGCTCAGGTGTCCGGCGGCGAAGCCTACGGCCGGGTCGTGGGCGCGCCTTCGTTCAAGCACCTCGGCGAACAACTCATCCAATATCTCGACATCAAGCCCGTGGATTACGCCGCGGGTGCCCGGCTGGTCTCGCTGGAAGGAGGCCGCCGGTGATCGGTTACCTCACGCAGAACTATCCGCTCATTCACGCCTTCGCGCCGCGCACCGTGCGCCGCACGCGTCAGGAAACCCTTGTCCTCAATCGCGTCTTCAAAATGGCTCCGAAAATTTCCGACTACTTCCCCGAAGGTGAAATCATCGCCGTGAAGGGCTCGCTCGACCGGCCCATCTCGGGCCTCGTGCTGGACAGCCGCCGCGTGGTGCCGGGCGCACTCTTTTTTGCGCTGCCGGGACTGCGCGCCGACGGAGCGACGTTTGTGGACGAGGCGATTGCGCGCGGCGCGGTGGCCATTGTGACCAACAAGCTGCCGACGGCCGCGCCGACGAAGGTGACGTTTATCCAGGTCGCCGATCCGCGCGCGGCCCTCGCCCGAGTGGCGCAGCGCTATTACAAATTTCCCGACCGCGAGCTGGGCGTCATCGGGGTGACCGGCACGAACGGCAAGACGACCGTCACGCATCTGATCAAGCATTTCCTTAATGGCGACCAGCGCGTCGGGCTCATCGGGACCATCCACTACGATCTCGGCGCACGCACGGTGCCTTCCTTTCGCACGACGCCGGAGTCGGTTGATATTTATGGCATGATGGCGCAGATGCGCGATGCCGGTTGCCGGCAAGCGGTGATGGAGGTCAGTTCGCACGGCATTGACCAGCAACGCGTGCTCGGGCTGCAGTTTGGCGCCGCGGTGTTCACCAACCTGACCCGCGACCATCTCGACTACCACCAGACGCTCGCAGCCTACTTCGAGGTGAAGACCCGGCTCTTCACGGGGAAAACGGAAGCCGCCCCGAAGGCCGCGATCATCAACCTCGATGATCCGTATGGCGAAAAGCTGGTGGCACTCATTCCGGCCGGCGTGAAGACCGTCACGTTTGGCGAACATCCCCGCGCGATGGTGCGCGCCGAGGAAGTGACGCTTGGCTTTAAGAACAGCACTTTCCGGTTGGTCTGGCCGCAGGGTGAACTGGCGGTGGATTCGCCGCTCATCGGTCGCTACAATGTGAGCAATCTGCTGGCGGCCATCGCCACGGCGTGGAGTCAGGGTCGCGATCCGGCCGTTTTTCTCGCGAAGTTACGCGCGTTCAAGGGTGTGCCCGGCCGCATGGAACGCATCGAGGAGGGCCAGCCTTACAACGTGCTCGTGGATTATGCCCACACCGACGACGCCCTGCGCAACGCGCTCGGCATGCTGCGCGCGATCACCCCGGGCCGGCTGTTTGTGGTGTTCGGCTGCGGGGGCAAACGCGACCGCACGAAGCGTCCCTTGATGGTCAAAGCCGTGCAGGATTTTGCCGACCACGCTTTTGCCACGGCGGACAATCCGCGCAGCGAGGCGCTCGCACAGATTTTCGCCGACATGAAGACGGGTGCGACTGAACCGGGAAAATTCACCTGGATCGATGACCGGCGGCGCGCCATCAGCCTTGCGCTGGATGCCTGCAAACCCGGCGATTGCCTGTTGGTGGCGGGCAAGGGTCATGAAAGCTACCAGGAATTTGCCGATACCGTGACCCCCTTCGACGACCGGCAGGTGGTGCGGGAACTCATCGACATCAAAGCGATCAAGTCGGGATGACGCATTTCAATTCCAGTCAATTGGCGGCATGGACCGGAGGTCGCTGGACGGCGCCCCCGGTCTTGCCGCTTACTGGCTTCACGGTCGATACGCGGCAGCTGCATGCCGGTCAGGTCTTCATCGCGCTCAAGACGGAGAAACGCGACGGCCACGACTTTCTGAACACGGCCCAAGCGGCCGGCGCCAGCGCCGCGATTGTGGCGACGGCGAACCCCGCGCTGCCGCTGCCGCAATTGGTGGTCGCGGATCCGCTGGCGGCGTTCCAAGCCATCGCGCGGGAGCACCGGCGGACTTTTCGCGGACCGGTCGTGGGCATCTCCGGCAGTGCGGGCAAGACCTCGACCAAAAACCTGCTGGCGCTGCTGCTCGGCGGCGAAACCGGCGGAGTGCTGGCGACCGAGGGCAATCTCAACAATCACATTGGCGTGCCATTAACGCTCACGCGGCTCGATCCCGCGGTGCACAAATTTGCGGTCATCGAGGCGGGCATCAGTGCGCCCGGCGAAATGGCGCCGCTGGCGGCGATGATCGAGCCGGATGTGGCCCTCAATACACTCGTGGCGGCGGCCCACACCGCGGCCCTGGGCGGACTCGAAGGCGTGGCCCGCGAAAAAGCCCTGTTGCCCGCGGTGGTCCGGCCGGCGGGCGTGGCGATTTTTCCAAAACAAAGCGGGGAATTTGCGGCATTTCGCGCCTTGGATGTCCGACAAATGGTGATCGAGCCGGCGGAGGTTATCCGCCCGGACGAACCGCCAAAGGACAAGGTTTACTTCGCCGTCACGCAACGTGGTGACTCAACGGCAATCGCGTTGGCTTACGGCCCGCCACCGCCGCTCGTGTTCACCCTGCGGCGGGTGAGCGATGGTATGGCGCAAAACGCGGTGCTGGCCATTTGCGCCGCGCTGTGGCTCGGCGTGCCGCGCGACCAGATTCAAGCCCGGCTGGCGACTTGGCAGCCGGCAAAGCTGCGCGGCGAAATCCGGCATGAAGCCGGCCGGTTGCTCTATCTCGATTGCTACAATGCCAATCCCGCGGCGATGGCCGATGCGTTGGCGACGTTTCATGCCATCGCGCCGGCCGTGCAGCCGCGCCTCTACGTCATCGGTTGCATGGAAGAGCTCGGCGCCGACTCCAGCGCGCAGCACCGCGCGCTGGGCCGGGCGCTGCAATTGCGTGCGGAAGACCGGCTGTTCGTCATCGGGGGACAAGCGCACGAAGTGGGGGCGGGCGTGTTGGAGCAGGGTGATTTTACCCGGCAAATGCAGCTGGTCTCCACCCTCGACCCGGTGGCCGCCTGTTACGCCGACTGGCGCGGCGCGGTCTTCCTGAAAGGCAGTCGCCGCTACCAATTGGAAACCATCCTTGAACCGGCCTCAGCCGTGCCCGCCCATGCTTAGCTATCTCGCCGATTACGATCAGTATTTTGGTCCGCTGCGTTTGCTGCGGTATCTCACGGTGCGCACCGTGCTGGCGGCCGGCACCGCGTTGCTCATCGGCTTCATTATCGCCCCCTGGCTCATCGCACGTTTCCGCGCGTTGAAGTTCGGGCAGCACTATGATGACGATCGCACGGGCGATCTCGCGCAAAAGTTCGACAAGAAAAACACGCCGACGATGGGCGGGTTGATCATTTTTATCTCGGTGTTTTTGAGCGCGGTGCTCTGGGCGGCACCGAATGTCTGGGTGTTCGTGAGCCTTTTCGTCTATCTGGTTCTGACGATCGCCGGCTGGCGCGATGATTACCTCAAGGTGGTGCACAAGAACCGCGACGGCATCACCTCTTGGGAAAAAATCGGCTGGCAGTCGCTGGCGACCCTGGTCGCGCTGGCTGTGTTGCTCTGGCATCCCACGAGCGCGCACAAGATCCGCGAGCTCTGGGTGCCGTTTTTCAAAACCGCGGTGCTGTCCTACATGCCGTGGTGGCTGCTGTTGGTGTTGATTTATCTCTGGATCGTTGGCTTCAGCAATGCGATCAACCTCACGGACGGCCTCGATGGGCTTGCGGTGGGCTGCACGCTCTCGGTCGCGCTGGTTTTCGGCATCATGGCCTACGCCGCGGGCAACATCAAAATCGCCGATTATCTGCTCATCAGTTACGTGCCCGGGGCGGGAGAGCTCACGGTGATTTGCGGCGCTCTCATCGGGGCTTGCATGGCGTTTCTGTGGTATAATTCCCACCCGGCCGAGGTGTTCATGGGCGACACGGGTTCGCTGGCTCTCGGCGGGCTCATCGGCGTGATGGCGTTCATGATCCATCAACCGGTCACGCTCGTGATCGTGGGCGGTGTGTTCGTGATGGAGGCGCTCTCGGTCATCATCCAAGTCGGCACTTTCAAATACACCAAACGCCGCTACGGAGTTGGCCGGCGCGTTTTCCTGATGGCGCCGATTCATCATCATTTCCAGAAACTCGGCTGGCCGGAGTCCAAGGTGGTGCTCCGTTTCTGGGTGTTGTCACTCGGGTTTGCGCTCGCCGGCTTGGCGACGCTGAAAATCCGCTGAACCCGATGCCCTTGCTCGTTCCAGATTTTCTGCAAATGCGACTGCGCAAGCCCGTGGCCATTTTGGGCGGCGGGGTAAGCGGTGAGGGCGCGCTCGCGCTGCTGCAGCGGCTGGGCGCAACGGGGACAATTTACGACGCCAAGGGGCGGGAATTTGATGAGGCGGCGGCCGGCGCCCACGCGCTGGTGGTATTTTCCCCGGGCTTTGCGCCCGAGCATCCCTGGCTGCAAGCGGCCGATGCCGCCGGCCTGCTGTGCCTGAGCGAACTGGATTTCGCCGCGTTGTCCTGGCGCGGTCGCGTCGTGGCGGTGACCGGGACCAACGGCAAGACGACGCTCACTGAACTGCTGACGCACGCCTTGAGTGCCGCCGGAGAAACCGCCTTTGCGACCGGCAACATCGGCCGGTCATTTGCCCGGCTCGTCGCCGAGACAGACGGTGGTCAACCGGAAGCCATCGCGGTGTGCGAGGCGAGTTCGTTTCAGGCCGAGACGCTCCAACATTTCCAGGCGGATGCCACCCTGTGGACCAATTTTGCCGAGGACCACCTCGAGCGGCACCCGGGGATGGAAGCCTATTTCAGTGCGAAGTGGCATTTGGTGACACGCACGGCGGGGGAGGTGGTGTTCGTGGGTCCGTCGGTGGCGGGCTTTGCCCAGAAATTTGGCCGCACGCTGCCGGCGCGGGCGATGGTCGTGGCCGAAAATGTGGCGGCGGATGCACGGCTCACCGGCACCGTTTTCGAGGATTATCCACAGCGGGAGAACTTTCTGCTCGCGGCGGCGTGGTGGCAGGCCAGCGGGCGCGACCTGGTGCAGCTCTATGCGGCGGCGCGGAGTTTCAAACTGGGCCGGCACCGGTTGGCGCAGGTGGGGGAGCACGAAGGCGTGGCTTACTGGAACGATTCGAAGGCGACCAATTTTCATGCGGTCGAAGCGGCGTTGGCGCGTTTTGCCGTGCCCGTGTTGCTCATCGCTGGCGGTAAGGCCAAGGGGGGCGACCTGGCTGGTTTTGTCGGTCGCATCGCCCCGCGGGTGCGGCATGCGTTCTTGATCGGTGAGACCAGCGCGACGCTCGCCGGACTTTGCGACGCTGCGGGTGTGCCGCGGACGGTTTGCGCGAGTCTCGCGGCCGCCGTGGGGGCGGCAGCGGCCCGGGCCGGGGAGGGCGACGTGGTTTTGCTCAGTCCCGGCTTTGCGAGCTTTGATCTGTTCCGCAATTATGAGGACCGCGGCGAGCAGTTCGAAAAACTTGTGCGCGAACTCCGCGTCACGGCCAGTTTAAGATAGCATTTACACCAACAAACAATCATCACTTCTCCTATGAAAATCCTGAAAATCTTCGGCATCGTCGTCGGGATTCATGTCTTCGCCCTCATCCTTATTTTTGCGAACCCCGGATGCAGCACCTTGTCCAAAACCGCGACGAAGCCGGCTGGCACCGTGGCGCCAACCGCGGCGACGGCCGCCGTCTCGCTGCCCACCAGTCTGGCGCTCAACTACGGCTCTGCGACCGAGGCGTCGGCCGCCACCGACACTTCGCCGGTCATGGTGGCCCCCATCACCTTCAACCCCGATGTGCCGGCGAGCACCGCGGCCGTGCGTTACAGCCCGACCCGGCCAAATACGCCGGCGGCGTCCACCTTGCAGACCGTGCCGGTGGCCGACGTCATTCCGGCTTCGACCTACACCGTGACCAAGGGCGACAGCCTGTGGTCGGTGGCGAAGAAAAATCATCTCTCAGTCGCCGAGCTCGCCGGGGCCAATAATCTTTCCGCCGGCACCACGCTGCGGCTCGGGCAGAAGCTCATCATCCCCGGCAAGTCAGGCGCCGTCGCCGTGGCAGCGGAAGTCGCACCGGCAACGTTGCCCGAGGCACCGGCCCCGAAGCCTACGGGTGAATCGATCACGCATGTCGTGAAACCCGGAGAAACCCTCGGCGGGATTGCGCGCAAATATCAGGTTTCGGTCGGCGAAATTGCGACCGCGAACAATATCACCGATCCGGCCAAGATCCGTCCGGGCCGTGAGCTCGCCATCCCCGGTTGGAAATCGCCGGCGGTGAAGGCGGCGGCCGTCGCGCCGACCGAAAAGACGGTTGGGCCGTCACCCGCGGCGCCGGTTTTCACTTTGCCGCCGCCCGGACAGGATTTGGACAAGGGTTTCAAGTCCACGGGTGATGCGCCCGTGATCAAGGTCGAGGAGGCCAGTCCCTTTAGCTCGAACTGACGCGTTGCAATGCCCAGTGCCTCGACTGCTGATTCCCGACCGGCGCGATTTGTCCTCAATCCCGCGGCGATCATTGTCGTCTGTGCCATTGCCCTTACGATTCTCGGCCTCACCATTCTGTTCAGCGCGAGCGCCTCATACAAACAGGGGCCGTATTATTATCTGAACAAGCAGTTGCTCGGCGTCGTGCTGGCGGCGGCGGTTTGCTACATCACGAGCCGGCTCAACCTCGATTACGCGCGGCGTTACGTATGGTGGATTGGCGGCGTCACGCTTTTTCTGCTGCTGCTCGTGCTGATCCCACACATTGGCGTGTGGCGGGGCGGGGCCCGCCGCTGGCTGGGCTTTGGGCCACTGGTGTTGCAAGTGGCGGAGTTCGCCAAGCTCGCGGTCGTGTTCTGCCTCGCGCATTATCTTGCCCTCAACCAGACGAAGCTGGGCGAGCTGAAGCGCGGCTTCCTGTTTCCCATCGGCATCATCCTGGCCTTTGCCGGCTTGATTGTGAAAGAGCCGGACTTCGGCACCGCGGCGCTCATCGTGGCGGTCGGGCTCACCTTGTTGTTCCTCGCCGGGGCCAAGTGGCGTTACATCCTGCCGGCGGTCGGGGCCGTGGTGCTGGCTTTTGCCGTGCTCGTCATGCTCAACCCGAACCGCCTGCGCCGCCTCACGGAATTTCTCGACGTGGAAGGTAATAAACAGGCCGGCACTTACCAGCTCTACCAGGCCTTGGCGGCGTTTGCGGCGGGCGGCACCGACGGCGTCGGCCTGGGGCAGGGGCGGCAGCAACTGAGCTATCTGCCGGAAGCGCACACGGACATGATTTTCGCCGTGGTAGCCGAGGAGCTCGGCCTGTGGTTCACGCTCGGCGTCGTGGCAGTGTTCACGATTATTTTCATCGCGGGGCTCATCCACCTGCGGCGGGCGCCCAACCTTTTTCAATTCCTGCTGGTCACCGGCTGCCTGCTGCTGATTTCGCTGCAGGCTATCATCAATCTCGGCGTGGTGACCGGCGTGTTTCCGACCAAGGGCATGTCGATGCCCTTCATCAGCGCGGGCCTCTCCAATCTTCTGCTCATGGGCATGTTGCTGGGCATTTTTCTGAATACCCAGCGCACGTGGAGCCGGGCGGCGCTCTCCGGTCAGGCGCGTTCGATGCGGGAGGTCAATGCATGAGCACCTACCTCATTTCCTGCGGTGGCACGGGCGGCCATCTTTCGCCCGGCATCTCGCTGGCCGAAGGGCTCACGGGCCGCGGTCACGCGGTGACACTGCTTATCAGTCAGAAGAAAGTGGATGCGCGGCTCATTGAGAAATATCCGCAGTTCAAGTTCCTGCGCGTGCCCGGCACCGGCTTCGCGTGGCATCCGCTGGGCTTGCTGCGCTGTGTTTTTTCACAACTGCAGGGATTTGTTTTCTGCCTGCGGCTCATCCGGATGAAACGGCCCGACGGCATCATTGGTTTTGGCGGCTTCACTTCTGCCGGCATCGCGTTCGCGGGCTGGCTGCGGAATGTGCCGGTCGCACTGCATGAATCAAATCGCGTCCCCGGCCTGGCCATCCGGGTGCTCGGCCGGTTGGCGCAGCGGGTTTACCTGCCGCCGGGCATCCGGCTCGCCAGTGTGCGGGCGCGGAATATTCGCTACGTCGGTATGCCTGTGCGCCGTGAGATCCAGCGGTTGCCGGCGACGTCCGCCCGCACGGCGCTCGGGTTGGATCCGGTGCAAAAGGTGCTCGTGGTTTTTGGCGGCAGCCAAGGCGCCGGGCCGCTGAACGACTGGGTGCGGGCCAAGCTGCCGGCGCTCGCGGCCGAGGGCATTCAGGTTTATTGCGTGACCGGTCTGGGCAAGGGCGAGGCGGAGGTGCGGGACTTCAGGACGCGTGCCGGTGCGCCGGTCCGGTCCATTTTTGTGCCGTTCTGCGACCGGGTGGCCGAGTTGCTTTCCGCGGCGGACCTCGTGCTTTCGCGTGCGGGCGCCGGCACGATTGCCGAGCTGATTCGCTGCGAGACCCCGGCGATTCTCGTGCCCTATCCGCAGGCGGCCGATGATCACCAGCGGGCCAACGCCTCGTTTTTCGAACGGCAGGGTGGCGGCGTCGTGGTCGAGCAAACACGGCTCGCTGCGATGGAGTCCGAGGTGCTCGATGTGATTTTCAACGACTGGCTCATCCGCAAGTTCCGTGGCAATCTGCAGCGCATGGACCGCGCGAACTCCCTCGATCTGATGCTGGCGGACATTGAGGCGCTCGCCACGCCGCCCTCCGCGGGTGGCTCCACTTTACAGCCTGCGCCGGTATGAGCACACCGGTGCTACCACTGCTCTTTGGCCGTGCGGTGCGGCACATCCATTGCGTCGGCGTGGGCGGCATGGGCATGGCCCCGCTGGCCATTTATCTGGCCCAGACCGGTTTCGCCGTCACGGGGGAGGACGACGGGATGACGGATGACGTGCAGCACCAGTTGCGGCGCGCCGCGGTCGCCCTGGGTCCCGTGCCCGCGGCATGCGAGCTGGTCGTTTGCTCTTCGGCCATCGCGGCGACGCATCCCGCTTTTATGGCGGCGCAGGCGCGCGGCCGACCGCGCGTGCGGCGCGGCGAACTGCTGGCCGAGGTGACCCGCGACAAAAAACTGGTCGCGGTCTGCGGCTCCCACGGCAAGACCACGACGACGGCGATGCTGATCACCGCGTTGCGGCAGGCGAATTTTCCCGCGGGTTATGTGTTGGGCGGCCTCTTGGGGGACGAGACGCTGGCGCCGGCGTGCGTGGGCGCCAATGACTGGGTCGTCGCCGAAGTGGACGAAAGCGATGGCACCATCGACCGGTTTGCGCCCGAGCTCACCGTGGTGGTGAACCTCGACTGGGACCACCCTGACTATTACCGGGAACCGGCGGACTTGGAAAAAACCTTTGCGGCGCTGGTGGCGCGCACGCGCGGAGCAGTGCTCGTGAGCGACCGGTGCGCGCGTTCCCTCCGGCTGGCCCCGGCGGCCCAGACCTTTGGGCACAGCGGCAACTTTTCCTACAGTCTCGAACCGGAAGATCGCGAGCACATGCAACTGCAGTTGGGCGGGGCGTTCGCGCTGGCCACCGCCACGGTGCGGGCGCACGGCGATTTCAACGCGGCCAATGCCACGGCGGCGCTGGCCGCGGCCCAACTGATGGGGGCAAAGCTCTCCCCCGCGGCGCTGGCGGATTATCCGGGCGTCCGGCGCCGGCAGACGGTGCTGCATGCGGCCGACGGCCTGACCGTGCTGGAGGATTACGCGCATCATCCGGCGGAAATCCACGCGTTGCTGACGGGGCTGCGCGGGCGAATGGCGGGGACGGGCCGTTTGGTGGTGGTGTTTCAACCGCACCGGTTCAGCCGCACCGCGCAATTCAAGGTGGAGTTTGCAGCGGCGCTGGCGCTCGCTGACCGGGGACATTTGCTTGAGGTTTATGCGGCGGGCGAGGCCCCGGTAGCCGGCGGCACGGCGGCGGATATTTACGCGGAGCTAAAAAAAAACGCCCCGAACGCGCAGGTGGATTACCTCCCGGGGGGCGACGAGGCGCTTTTTCGCACGCTGTCGCGCGAGATCCGGCCGGGCGACTGGGTGGTTTTTGCCGGCGCCGGCGACATCGATCGCAAGGCGCGGGCCTGGCTGGCGGGGTGGCGGGAGGAAACGATGAAAGCTGAGCGCTGGAATAATTTTTTCGCGCGGTTGACCCCGCAAATGGGCCGGGACACGCAGCTGCGACGCGAGGAACCACTGGCACCCAAGACGACTTTGCGGGTGGGCGGCACCGCGCGGGTTTACGCCGAGCCAGCGAATGCGGCGGACTTGCAGACGTTGCTGCGCGAGGCCGCGGCGGAGGAAGTGGAGGTGTTTGTGCTGGGCCGCGGTTCCAATCTCATCGTGCCGGATGAAGGCGTGGAGGGCTTGGTCATTTCGCTGGCTCATGAAAGCTGGGCGGTTTTCGAGCCGCGCGACGGAGGGCGCGTCTGGGTCGGCGCGGGCTTGCGGCTGAAAAAACTTTGCGGATCGGCGGCCAAGGCGGGCCTCACGGGCTTTGAGTTTCTCGAAGGCATCCCGGGGAATGTCGGCGGCGCGCTCCGCATGAACGCCGGGGCGATGGGCGGCTGGATGTTCGATGTGGTGGAGGAAGTGCAACTGATGACGTTGGCCGGCGAAGTGCGCACACTGCCAAAGGCCGCGATGCAGGTGGATTACCGGCATTGCGCGGAACTGCACCACGCCATTGCCTTGGGCGCCTTGTTGCGACCGGCGGCCCAGGCCGATGCCGGGGCGATCAGCCGGCAGATCGATGTTTACCGGAAAAAGCGCCAGGAGAGCCAGCCGCGCGAATCCAGTGCCGGTTGCATTTTCAAGAATCCGCCGGGCAATTCCGCCGGCCGGCTCATCGACCAGAGCGGACTGAAGGGCGAGCGGGTGGGGGGCGCCGAAGTGTCGCCGGTCCACGCCAATTTTATCATCAACCGCGGCGGCGCCACGGGCGAGGACGTGCTGGAGCTCGTCCGGCGCGTGCGGGCGCGCGTGCGCCAGGCAACGGGCGTGGAGTTGGAACCCGAGGTTTTGCTCTACGGAAAAAAATGGAAGGATGTTTTATGAATTTACCCATCATGGCGGTTTTTGCCGGCGGCACGTCGACCGAACGGGAAGTTTCCCTCGGTTCCGGCCGGGCCTGCGCGAGTGCGCTGGCGCGGTCGTTCCCCACGCGGCTTTTTGAAATCACGGCCGACGCACTGCCGGTGGGGCTCGATCCGGCGCGCCACGTGGTATTTTCCACCTTGCACGGCACGTTTGGCGAAGACGGCGGGATGCAGCGACTGCTCGATGCCGCCGGCGTGACCTACGCCGGTTGTGATGCGGCGAGCAGTGCGCTCACCATGGATAAGACGCGCACGAAGCAGGCGGCGGCCGCCAGCGGAGTCGCCGGGCCGAAAGCCGTGTGTTTTTCGACCGCAGCCAAGCCGGCCGTGGATGAAGTGGTCGCCCAACTCGGCGAGCAGGTGGTGGTGAAGCCCAATGCCGAGGGGAGCAGTGTCGGCTTGAGCATCGTCAATGATCGTGCCGGTTTGGCGGCGGCGCTCGCCGGCATCCGTGCAGGAGACTGGTTGATCGAGCAGCGCATCATCGGGCGCGAGCTTTCGGTCGGGGTGCTCCGCGGTCGGGCGATGGGCGTGGTGGAAATCCGGCCCAAGTCTGGCGTCTACGACTACGCGAGCAAATACACGAAGGGGCTGACGGAGTATTTTGCGCCCGCGCCGTTGGATGAGGAACTCACCCGGGAAACGCAGACCGCGGCCGAAAAGGCCTTCGCGGCCTGCGGTTGTCGCGACTACGCGCGCGTCGACTTCATGCTCGCCGGGAAAAACACGCTTTATTTGCTGGAAATCAACACGCTGCCCGGCATGAAAGAAACCAGCTTGCTGCCGATGAGTGCACGCTGCGCGGGGCTGGATTTTACGGCGTTGGTTCGGGAACTGGTCATGCCTGCCGTGCAGCGTTTCAATTCTTTGGCGGGGCTTGTTCGCCTGTGAGCCGAGAAACCATTCCCCCCCCGCACACCCGCAACTGGCGAGAAATTCCCCAGCAGGTGAAACCGCGCGCCATGTCGTCCGGCGGCCGGCGCCGGCTGGCTTTTTCCACCCTGAAGACCGTCGGGGGCATCGCCGTGCTCCTGGGCTTGCTCACGGTGGGTTGGTTGGTCGTCGATTCGCTGCAGCAGCATCCGCAATCCATCGCCAAGACCGCCGACACTTCTCCGGTGAAGGAAATTGCCCTTACGACCGACGGCGTGCTCGACCAGACGTGGATCAAGCAGACGCTGGCGCTGCCGCGCACCGCGTCGTTGATGGAACTCGATTTGTTGCAGTTGCGCGAACGTCTGCTGGCCAGCGGGCAGGCGCTGACCGCGACTGTCAGCCGCAAGTTTCCGGCCACGCTCGCGGTCGCGGTGGTCGAGCGCACGCCGGTGGCCCGGGTCATGGCCCAGCTCGGCAATGCCGCGCCGCGCGAATTCCTCGTGGCCCGCGACGGGGTGGTCTATGCCGGCGCCGGTTATCCCCCCGAGTTGGTCAACGGCTTGGTCTGGCTGGATGGCGTGAAGCTGGTGCGCAAAGGCGATCAATTCCTGCCGGTCGAGGGCATGGCCGTGGCCGCCGACTTGCTGGCCAAGGCGCGCAATGAAGCGCCGCACCTCTACCAGACCTGGAAAGTGGTTTCACTCGCCCGGCTGGAATCGGATAATGAAATTCAAGTGCGGACGGACAAAGTGGAAAAAATTATTTTCAGCGTGAAGGACGATTTCTTTCGCCAGCTCGCGCGGCTCGACGTGTTGGTGGATATGATTCCCGCGCAAGGGGAGCGGCCGTTGCGGGAGATCGATCTCTCGATCGGCCGCACGGCCGATGGCCGGACGGAAGTGCCGGTCACGCTGGACCTGCCGCAGCCCGGCACGGGCAAAGGCGCCATGACGCGTCCGGCCGTCCCGGCTCCCGCCGTTTCCACGCCTGCCTTTAATCCATTCCTCCATCCACAGAAGAAACCGTCACGTGAGCTCTAAAACCACTTTCATCGGCGCCGTCGAAATCGGCACCTCCAAGGTTACCGTGCTGGTCGGTGAATACACCGGCCGCGAACTCGCCATCATCGGCCGCGGCGAATGCCAGTCGCGCGGCATCATCAAGGGCACCGTCGTGGACTATAAGGCCGCCAGCGAGTGCACCCACAGTGCGCTGGAGCTCGCGGAGCGCGAGGCCGGCGAGCGCATCGATCTCGTGTTTCTCGCCCAGACGGGCGGGCACTTGGAGGGGTTTTACAACGAGTCCAATGTGAGCGTGAAAGCCGCGGACAACATGATCGGCGCCGAGGATATTCGCACGGTGTGCGAGCTCGCCCGTTCCAAGGAATTGCCCGAGGGCCGCATGGTCGTGCACCATATCCGCCGCCCGTTCCGCGTGGATGGCCGGCTCGTCCCGAATCCCGAGCATCTTGTCGGCCAGCGGCTCAATGTCGGTTATTGGACAGTGCACGGTCAGGAAACCAAGCTGGCTGATCTCATCCACGTCATCCGCGGTTTCAATCTCGAGGTGCGCGAACTCGTGCTCTCCAGTCTCGCCTCCGGCCATATGGTCACCACCGCCGAGGAGCGCCAGCACGGGGTGCTCGCGATTGATATCGGGGCGGGCACGACGGATTTTGTGCTTTACCGCGACGGGGTGCCGCACACGACGGGCGTGCTGCCGGTCGGGGGCGCGCATCTCACGAATGATCTCAGCATCGGCCTGCGGCTGACCGAGGGGCAGGCGGAAAAGCTCAAGCTCCGTTGGGGCCGCGCCAGTGTGCAGACGCGGGACAAGGCGGAGAAGGTCTGGCTCGACGGCAATTTCGCCATCGGTGACCGCCAGTTTTCCCGCTACGCCATCGAGCAAATCACCATGGCGCGCACTTGGGAAATTTTGGAGGTCGTCAAAAAGAAACTCGGCGGCGCGTTCACGCCCGACACCTGTGCCGCGGGCGTGGTGCTGACCGGCGGCACCGCCAAACTCTCGGGTATCGCGGAAACCGCCGCCAAGGTTTTTGGCGTGCCCGCCCACTTGGGTGAGACGCCCGGGTGGGTGGCGGAAAACCTCCGTGATCCCGGCTATAACACCGCGCTGGGCCTGCTTTACTACGGGGTCAGCTCCCAATCCGAGCGCTTGGTCACCCAGCGCCGCAAGGGTGGTTTCTTCCAAGCCGTCAACCGTCTCTTCGCCACTTCCTGAGCGCCATGAACCTCAACGAACTTCCCCTCGAGCACGAGCTCCTCACCGACCGCAACATCGCGATCAAGCTGGTAGGCGTCGGCGGCGCCGGCTCCAACGCCGTGGACCGCCTGAAGATGGAAAACTTGGAACGGCTGCAAATGGCGGTGATCAACACCGACTATCAGGCGCTCTCCAGCTCACCGGTGCAGGACAAGGTGCTCATCGGCATGAGCGTGACGCGCGGGCTCGGCGCCGGCGGCGATCCCGATCTCGGCCGCGAGGCCGCCGAGGCGGACCGTGAAAAAATCGCCGCGGTGGTGAAAGATTGCGACTTGGTTTTCCTCATCGGCGGCATGGGCGGCGGCACGGGCAGCGGGGCGCTGCCGGTCGTGGCCGAGACGGCGGCGGAAACCGGCGCGCTGGTGATCGCCTTTGTGACGATGCCTTTCAGTTTTGAAGGCGGCCGCCGCCTGAAGCAGGCGGAGGAAGGCCTGCTGGCGCTGCGCCGCGTGTGCGATGCGGTGATTCCGCTGCCCAACGACATGCTGCTGCAAGAGGGCGCGGCGGATGCGTCGGTGCTCGATTCCTTTGCCCGCGCCGACGAATGGATCGGTCGCGGCGTGAAATCCATCTGGGCGATGCTGTTCAAGACCGGCCTGATCAACGTGGATTTTGCCACGCTCCGCCAGTTGTTCCAGCAGCGCGGCGGCAAGACGCTTTTCGGCCTCGGCGAGGGCACGGGCGAGACCGCGGTGGTCGATGCCATCGCCAGCCTCAAGCTCTGTCCCTTGCTGCACACGCCCGAGTTTTCCCGCAAGGCCGACCGCCTGCTCGTCAACATCATCGGCGGCACCGATCTCACGCTGCCCCGCGTCAACGAGTTGATGACCGCCATCACCGACCAGTTCGGCCGTGAATCGCACGTCATCATGGGCGCGGTGATTGACGAAAGCATGCAGCACCGCGTCGAGGTTTGCGTCATCGGCATGAGCGACATGGGTGGGCGCACCCCAGTCCGCCGGCCCGTGGCCGCCACCCCGCGCACGACCCGGCCGCCCTTTGCCCCCGCGGAGGTTGTCGGCGCGGCTCCGGCGAATGCGCCAGCGGCCCCGGCGGAGGTGCTGATTCCGGCCCTGACTGACGCCGAAAAGGCCGCGCAGGATGAATTCGGTTTTGGCGAGATCGAGAGCCGCGGCCATTTTGAGAAGACCGATCGCAATCTCTTCGATGGTCAGGATCTCGATGTGCCGACCTATCTGCGCAAGGGGATCCGGATCAGTCTTTGAACTCAAGCGGTCGTGCCGCGTTCAGCCGGTCTGCATCATGATTGAGGCGAGTGAGCATTTTTATCAGGACGACCCTCAGGTCGGTCCGGCGGATGTCCGCACGCGGTTGCGTGATGTGGAATATTTTTTCCTCGGCAACGGTCTGATCCAAGCCGCCGTGCAATGGGCGCCGGCGGGTGAGGGCACGCCGCTTGGCCTGTTGGTGATGAACCCGGATCGGCTCCGGAAAAAGCGGGAGGCGTTGACCATGCATGCGGAGAACGGACTGGCCGCGACCCAATTACAGTTGAGTGTGGCGCAACAGGCTTTCACCGCCGTGGCCGGTCGCGTGCAGGTGGCATGGAGCAAGTCGGTTCAGCCGGTCGTCACCGCCAAATGGGCCGGAGGCGGAGTGCAGGTGGAGGAAAAATTTTCGTGTCCAACGTGGCGGCAGCCCGCGCTTTGCCGGGAAGTGATCTTGCGCAATCCGCGCAAGGTGCGCGTGCGCTGCGTGCTCACGACCGGCGTTGGCGCGAACGTAATTCACCGCCGGCTCACACTGGCCGCCGGGGCCAAACGCACGCTGTGGATCGGCTACACTCTGGCGACCGCGGCTGATCGCGTGCAGGTAGCCTGGTCGTCCCGCCTGCCGCAGGAGGTCCGGTGCCGGAGCTTCTGGTCGGGGCTGGCGCGGGTAAAATTCGGGCACGACCGGCTGGATCATTTTTTTCGGGCCGCCTGCCGGCAACTGCCGGTGGCGGTGTCGCGGCGCGGCTGCATTGATGGCAGCATCTGGCAATACAACCTCGAATGGCTGCGCGACCAGTCCATGGTGGCGCTGGCCCTCACGCTCATCGGCGCGACCGGGCCGGCGACGACTATTTTTGACCGGCTGCTCACCCAGTTTGTCACGCCGGAGGGAGACACGCTGGATTCCAGCGAAAAGCGCAACCCCGCCGAGGTGGAACTCGACCAGAACGGATTGCTGCTGTGCACGCTGAAGGATTATGTGCTGTGGACCGGCAACGTGGACTTGGTGCGCAAGCATTGGGCCAAGATCGAGGCGGTGGCCGAATTTCCCCTGCGCGCAGTGTTTCGGCACCCTGCGAGCGGATTGCTCTGCAACACCCGCGAGTTTTGGGAACGGCATGCGGCGCATGGCATCGAACCCGGCTTGGAGCTGATCTATCAATGCTACGTGGCGCTGGGGCTGTCGGCCGCGGCCGTGCTCGCCCGGCTGACCGGCCGCGCGGCGCAGGCGCAACGCTGGGCAACCGAAGGCGCGCGGCTCAAAACGGCCCTGCTTGAGCATCCGCAGTTTCGGATGCACGACGCGCGCGGGTTCATCAAGCGCCGGGCGCCCGACGGCCGGGTGCAGGAAACCATCACGCCCACGGCCGGCGCACAACTGCCGGTCGAGGTGCCATTGGGGGCAGCGGGTCCACACTCCCTCAACCCGGACGCCGCCTCGGTGCTGCCGATTGCACTCGGCCTGATTGCGCCGCGCTCGGCGCTGGCCCGGCGCACGTTGCAAACCACGGAAACACTCTGGAATCAGGCGTGGAGCAATGGCGGTTACGGCCGTTATCATGTGACTTCCGAACCCGACTCACCCGGCGGCTGGCCGTTTGCCTCGCTGTTCGTGGCCCGGGCCGCGATCGAGGCGGGACAGGATGCAAAGGTTTGGCGGGTGCTGCACTGGTTGGATAGTCTGCCGGGGGCGAAGGCCGGCACGTGGTTCGAGTTTTACGGCCGCCGGCTCGCGCCGCCGTTTCCCCAGGTGGGCATCGTGGTGTGGAATTGGGCGGAGTTGATCATCCTTTATGTGCAACATTTCCTCGGCGTGCGGCCCGGCGAGCACGGCTTGGTGATCGCCCCGCATCTGCCCAAGGGTCTGACGGGCGCGCAGGCTGGGCTGCAGCTGGGCGGGCGTCGGCTCCGGTTGCAGGTCCGCCGCGGTCAAGGGGGCCAAGCGGACAAAATCACGGTCAATGGCCGGGCTTGGCGTGGGGCCCGGACGGTCTGAGTCGAGAGGGTGCGCGGAGGGCGGATTTCCGCCCTAAACAGCCCCCTTGGCAAAGCTGAATCGTTCTGCATCGTTGCGCTCATGTTTGTCGACGAGTGTGTAGTCAAATTAATGGCGGGTGATGGCGGACGCGGCTGCGTCAGCTTTCGCCGCGAGAAATACGAGCCGTGGGGCGGCCCCAACGGCGGCGATGGCGGCCGCGGCGGCGATGTCATCCTCGTGGGCGATGACGACACGAACAATCTCGTGGCCTACAAATACAAGCCGCACTGGAACGCCGAGCGGGGCGAGCATGGGCTGGGCTCGGATCAGCACGGCAAGGACGGCCAGCCCTACCTGATGCGGCTGCCGTTGGGCACCGTCGTCATCGACGAAGCCACGCGCAAGGTCGTGGCCGAGGTCATCACCGACGGCGCGCAGATCGTGCTGTGCAAGGGTGGCAATGGCGGCTGGGGCAACACGCATTTCAAGAACTCCGTCAATCGCGCCCCGAAGCGCGCCAATTCCGGCCAACTGGGGGAGGGCGGCACCTACCGGCTCATCCTCAAGAGCATCGCCGATGTCGGCCTCGTGGGTTTTCCCAACGCCGGCAAATCCTCGCTGACCTCCGCGATCACGAAGGCGCGGCCCAAGACGGCCGCTTATCCCTTCACGACGTTGCATCCGCAGATCGGCGTCATCGAGTATCCGCCCGACCGCAAGGGCGTGCGCCGGCTGCTGCTCGCGGACGTGCCCGGCCTGATTGAAGGCGCGAGTGAAAACCGCGGCCTCGGGCATCGCTTCCTGCGGCACATCGAGCGCTGCGCGTTGTTGCTGTTTCTCGTGGATATGGCCGGCACCGATGCGCGGGACCCGCGCGACGATTACAAGCACCTCCTGCACGAGCTGAAGCTTTACGACCCGGCCTTGCTCAAAAAGCCGCGCCTCGTCGTCGCCAACAAGATGGATAAGCCCGAGGCGGCCGCCCAGCTTGCAAAATTTCGCCGGCGCTATAAAACCGTCGATATCAGTGAAATCTCCTGTCTGACGGGCGACGGGCTCGAAAAACTTAAAAAGGAATTGTTAAAACGCGTCACCGCCTTCCGCCGCAGCGAAAAATTGTCGCCACCGGTTGCGGGCTAAACCAGTTTTGCCGATGAAAATGCCTTCCGAACTTCGATCACTGGTCATGCGCGCCAACCGCTTGTTGGGCGCGGCGCTGGTCGAGGCCAACCTCATCAAGATCGAGGATCTCGAGAAGGCCAATGAGCGCTTGTTGGAAGTGCTGGCGTTGGAACAGCCCCGGCAAAGCACCGTGCTGGGCATCCTCGCCTATGAGATGAAGGTGCTGCGCGAGGAAGATGCGCTCCAGCATATCGTGGAAAACGACGGTGCCGGCCTGGTGGACCTGCGCGACTACGACGTGTCCGACGACGTGAAGAAAATCATCGAGCCCGGTCCCTGCTGGGCCACGTGGTCGGTGCCCTTCGACAAGGAGGAGGATTTTCACTTTGTCGCGACCGCCTACTATCTCAGTCCGCCGGTCCGGGCGTTTTGGGAAAAGCAGCTCGATGGACCCATCCTGTGGTTTGGTTCCACGCTGGAGGGAATTGCCGACTATTTGGAAAAAATGGAGGCGGAACGCGCGGCGTCGCCCCAGAGCGGCACCCGTTCACCTTTTGCCGCGGCGGTGGAAGCCGCCGGCGCCAGCACGCCGCCTTTCGGCAAGCCGCGCTCCTCACCCCCGTTCGGTGGCACGCAATCGCCTTTCGCCATCCCGGCGTCCGGCAGCGGCACGCCGTTTACCACGACCGACGCCGCGCCGGTCGTGCCACCCCTGACCAACTCCTAGGCCATGCCACTCGGAAAAGTTCAGTCGCAGATTGTCGCCAAACTCGCAGCCATGGACCGCCTCACGGTGGAGCAGCGCGATGCTATCGCGGCGACGCCCGGCGATCTGAACGGTGATGCCCTCGACAAGCTGCTGCAGGAAGAATACAAGATCACGCCCTTCCAACTGCTGGTCGGCAAGGCGCGGGCGCTGAATATCGCGCCTTACAATGTCGCCCGCTACCGGTTGAGTGCCGCGACGTTTGAGCGCATCCCGCAGGAGTTTTGCCTGGAAAATCTCGTGCTGCCGGTCGGCCACGTGGGCGAGTTCCTGCTGGTGGCGTTTGCGAATCCCTTTGAAGTCACCCTGCCGACGAAGATCCACGAGATGACCGGCATGCGGGTCATCCGTCTCCTCGGCCGGGAGAAGGACATCCGCGAAAAGTTCAGCAAGGGCGCAGAATCGTCGGGCGCGGGTTTCGACGATGTCGTGCAACAGATCGGCGCGGAATTTGGCGGCAGCGGCGAGGTCGTGGAGGAGGATCTGGTCAACGAGGAATCCGGCCCGATCATCCAGCTCGCCAACCGCATCATCGAGGATGCCTATTACATGGGCACGAGCGATATTCACGTCGAACCGCAGGAGAAGGAAGTCATTGTCCGCTACCGCATCGACGGTCTCTGTCAGGAAAAGCTCCGCCTGCCGGCCAAGGTCGGCCCGGCGCTCGTCGCCCGCCTGAAGATCATGTGCAACCTCGATATCTCCGAGCGGCGCCTGCCGCAGGACGGGCGCATCGTCTTCAAGCAATACACGAAAAAATCCCTCGACCTTGACCTGCGTGTTTCCACCGCGCCGCTCAATCACGGCGAGGGCGTGGTCATGCGTATCCTCGATAAACAGAAGTCCACGCTGCCGCTTACCGCCCTCGGCTTTTCCGACGCGAATCTCGCCAAATACCGCGAGGTCATCCGCCAGCCTTACGGCATGATCCTGCATTGCGGCCCGACCGGCTCCGGCAAGTCGATGACGCTTTACTCCGCGCTCAACGAGATCAACACGCCCGACATCGTCATCCGCACCGCCGAGGACCCGATCGAATACACGCTGGCCGGCATCAACCAGATGCAGATGCACCGGCAGATCGGACTCACGTTTGCCAGTGCGTTGCGCGCCTATCTCCGGCAGGACCCTGACATCATTCTCGTGGGCGAAATCCGCGACAAGGAGACCGCCAATATCGCCGTCGAAGCGGCGCTCACCGGTCACTTGCTCATCAGCACGCTGCACACCAACGACGCGCCGAGCACCATCGCCCGCCTCACCGACATGGGCGTGGAGACGTTCATGATTTCCTCCTCGCTGCTGTGCGTCTGTGCGCAACGCCTCATGCGCCGCGTCTGCAAGACCTGCCGCAAACCCTACGAGCCGCAGGGCCGCGAAAAGGCCGTGCTCGAAAAAGCCATCGGCTGGAGCGGCACGATCTACAAGCACACGCCCAAGGGTTGCCCGAAGTGTGGCAGCAGCGGTTACAAGGGCCGCGTCGGTATTCACGAGCTCATGGTCACCAACGATGAGTTGGTGGAAGGAATCAACAAAGGACTCGAAACCGCGGAACTGAAAAAAATCGCCGTGCGCGGCGGCATGAAAACACTGCACCAAGACAGTCTGCTCAAGGTGAAGGATGGTCTGACCACGCTGGAGGAAGCCATCGCCACCGCGCCGCCGGATATGTGAGTTTGCCCTGCCGTGGCCGCGTGTGTTGAAATTTGCCCGATGAAATCCCTGACTGTGCTGCTTTCCGCCCTCGTGCTGCTCTGCGCGGCAGGCTGCGCGCCCAAGATCACCTCACTCCAGCGCAAGACCGCGGCGAATCTCGCGAGCGAGGCGCAATTTGCCCTGACGTTGCGCGACTGGCCGCGGGCGGAGGATTTGCTGCAAAAAGCCACCGCACTCTGTCCCGACAACGGTGAATACTGGCTCAATCTCGGCACCGTGCGCCGCCGGACCGACAATCTGGCCGGCGCCCGCAAGGCCTACGTCAGCGCGGCCAAGACCTATGGAACCGCCTACAAGGCCGGTGACCGCCAGGAACCGCAACTACTCCTGCAGCAGGTGTATGTTTACTCGCTGCTCGGGCAAAACAAGGACGCGCAAAAGGTGCTCAAGCAGGCCCGCGCGGACCATCCCGACTATCCCGGCGTAAGAAATTTTACCGACGATGCTCTGGCGCGGATGCTGTCCGAGCCGAACTTCAAGGCCCTCGCCCTTTGAGGTGGAGCAGGCGCACGCTGCTTCAGCGGGTCTCCGCCAGTCCATGAATCTTCCCTTGTGGCTCTGCCGGTGGACGCGCCAGCTGGGAGCGCGGGCGGCCCGCCCGCCGGTCGGTCGCATTTTGACTTTCGCAAACCCAGCCCGCTTACGAAAATTGAGGACCAACGGCGCCGGCCTTAGCCCATGAACTATTGGCCCGAGTTTCTCACGATTGCCGTGGCGCACCTGCTGGCGGTGGCCAGCCCGGGACCGGACTTTGCCATGGTGCTCCGGCAGAGCCTCGTGCACGGACGCCGCACCGCCATTTGGACCAGCGTGGGCATTGGCAGCGGCATCTCGCTGCATATCGCGTATTCGCTACTGGGGATCGGCCTGCTGCTCATGAGCTCAGTCGTGGCCTTCACGATGCTCAAATATGCTGGCGCCGTCTATCTGGCTTGGATTGGCGTGCAGGGACTACGCAGCCGGCCGCGGGCGGTGGGCGGATTACTTCAGGCTGGTGGAGTCGTGGCACCCACGACCCGTGCGGCGTTTGTCACGGGTTTTCTGACCAATGCGCTGAATCCCAAGGCCGCGATGTTTTTCATCGCGCTGTTCCCCGTGGCGGTGAGTCCAACGACGCCAAAGCTCGTGCAGGCCGGCTACGGCCTGTGGCTCATTCTCACCACGATGGCTTGGTTTTGCTTTGTGTCGGTCGTGTTCACCCGGGCAGGCGTGCGCGACCGGTTCCTCCGGCAGGTGCACTGGATCGATCGGGCGCTGGGCGTGGTTTTTCTGGGCTTTGCCGTGAGTCTGGGCCTGGCGACGGTGCGATAATCTGGTCGTCCGCCAAACAGGGCAAAGCGGCTCAACGCTATGGAGGAGTCGCCCGAAGCACGGCCGAAGTTGAGGAAAGCGCGTGCCCGTGCCGCGGGCAGAACGATGGACAAATCGATTCCACGCTCTCTGCAGGGCGGTGAGTCGGCACACGTCAACTATTAGTTGACATGTTTTGGGTGGTCACGGCCCACCGAGGCGGGCAATTCGCGGGGGGGACGGCCAATGTGGGATTGCGACCGGAGGGCATTGGCCTGCTAATCAATTCATGGATCGTCGGCTTAAATGGTTTCTCGCCCTGCTCGTGCCCGTGCTGGTGTGGTCATGGATCAATCCCCATGACCGGCTGACGTGGTGGCTGGAAATCACGCCGGTGTTCATCGGCGTGCCGCTCATGCTGGTGAGCTGGCGGAAATTTCCGCTCTCTTCGTTGCTGCTCGCGCTGCTCTGGCTGCATGCCGTCATCCTCATCGTCGGCGGGCACTACACCTACGCCCGCGTGCCGCTCGGTGACTGGGTGCGCGAGCTGACCGGAGGCGACCGCAATAATTACGACAAGCTGGGGCATTTTGCACAGGGATTCATCCCGGCCATCCTCACGCGGGAAATCCTCTTGCGGCTCTCACCGTTGGGCAACCGCGGCGATGGGCGGCCCAGTCGGTGGCTGGGTTTTCTGGCGGGGAGCGTGTGTCTGGCATTCTCCGCGTTCTATGAGCTGGTGGAGTGGTGGGCGGCGGTGCTCACGGGCGGCGCGGCAGATGATTTTCTCGGCACGCAGGGCTATGTCTGGGACACGCAGAGCGACATGGCATGGGCGCTGATCGGAGTGATGGTGGCGCTGGTGTTGTTCAACGGGGTGCACGACCGGTCGATGGCGAAGGTGACAGGAAGGTAAGCAGGAGCGCGGTGGCGCGATGCGTCCCGCCGAGCCAGGCTGCCCTACAAATGCAATGGACGAAAAGTGGAGGTGGAACGCGTTGCCCTCAACGCGTTGGGCGCCGGCAGTCTGGCCCCAGCGGCTTGGGGGCAAGCCGCTCCACCTTGAGGTATCGGAGGACTGGGAGGCGGAGAACGATTACGAGAACGAGGAACGAGAACGATTTTTGGGGGCGAGGGATGGGCGGCGTTTGCGGTGCGGGGAGACAAAAGGGAGGAGTTTGAGCGATGTTGGAAGTGACGGTGGAACGCGTTGCCCTCAACGCGTTGGGCGCCGGCAGTCTGGCTCCAGCGGCTTGGGGGCAAGCCGCTCCACCTTGAGGCGTCGGAGGACTGGGAGGCGGAGAACGATTACGAGAACGAGGAACGAGAACGATTTTGGGGGCGAGGAACGGTGATTTTACGGTTCACTTCCGGGGCGGGGTTCATTCGGCTACTGGGGTGTTCAAAGCCACCTGGTCCAAGCTCACCCAATCCGTGCCGCCCGCGTTCATGGCGGCGTTGCTGCTGGGCGGGGCGTTTCTGCTTTTTCTCGCGTGGGATCAGTCGCATTGGTGGCACACGAAAGAGGACTATTCCTTCGGCTGGCTCGTGCCGGTGTTCACGGCCTACGTCATTTATGACCGCTGGGGTGCGATCCTGACGGCGTTGGGCGGATGTGCGGCGGCGGGAAGTCCGCGGGCGGGGGGCGCGATGAAGTGGCTGCTGGTGCTGATGGCGGCGGCGATGATGCTCTGCGGCGCGTTGTTTTTTCTGCTGGGTGCATTTTACCGGGCGGGAGCGGGGCCGTCGTATCCCGGCACGCTGGCGCTGACGATGGGCACGGCGGGCATCCTGTTCGCACTGCTGTTCTTCAATCTGCCGGAGAGTCCGTCGCCGGCGCGGTCGGGTTTCTGGGACGATGCGCGGGTGCGGTTGGCGGGACTGTTTCTGTTTCCAATTTTAATCTGGTTTGTCTCGGCGCCGATGGTGTCGGTGGTGGAAAACCAGTTGAGCCTTTTCCTGCTGCACAAGGTGGTGAGTGTGGTGTCGTTTGTCTTCGATGTGCTGGGCATGCCGGTGGAGCAGGAGGGCAATGTGTTGCTGCTGCCGACGGGGCGGGTGGGCGTGGAGGAGGCGTGCTCGGGCATCCGCTCGCTGACGGCGTGTCTCTTTGCCGGCTCGTTTCTTGCGGCGATGTTTCTCAACCGGCTCTGGAAAAAGATGGCGCTCGTGGCGGCTTCAATGGTGCTGGCCTTTGTGACCAATCTGATTCGCAGCCTGTTTCTCACGGCTTGGGCCTACAATTACGGGCCGAAGGCGATCGAAGGCACGGTGCACGATGCGGCGGGTTACTCGGTGCTGGGGCTGACCATGATCGGGCTGTTGTGCCTGCTACCGCTCTTCAACTTGAAGTTGGCGACGCTGGTGGAGCCGGAGGATAACGGGGCGCAAAAGCTTTGAGAGGTGGAGAACGAGAACGATTTGGGGAGCGAGGGGTGGGGCGGCGTTTGCTGTGGGAGTGACAAGGGGGAGGAGCGGCGTGATGTCGGAATTAACGGTGGAACGCGTTGCCCTCAACGCGTTGGACGTCGGCAGTCTTGCCCCAGCGGCTTGAGGGCAAGCCGCTCCACCTTGTGGCGTCGGAGGACTGAGAGGTGGAGAACGAGAACGATACAGTCGGAAACTGCAGGGCGGGGCTTTTCAACCTGAAGCTGTGGCACTGGCGGCATGCACCGGCCCAAGCGCGGTGGATTACGAAAGCTTGCCGGCGTAAAAGCGGATCGCGCGCTGGTAGGCGGTCAGGCCGGGGTCTTCACTCGTGTCAGCGATGACCGTGAGGAGGAGTTGCAGCGATTCCGTGTGCTGACCGAGCGGGTGCAGCGTCATGGCGAGGAAGACATCGAATTCCCGGCTGTCGGGAAACTGGCTGCGGCCGGAGCGCAACACCGCGGCGGAACGTTCAAACTGGCCGAGGCTGCGCAAGGTGGAGCCCAAGCCGAGCAAGGCGCCGGAGAGTTCGTTGGCCGGCAGGCCGAGCGCGATGGCTTTTTCGTAGTAGGGGAGCGCCTCGGTCTCGCGACCGAGCACATCGCAGGTCCACGCGAGCTGGTAATTGATCTCGGCGATCTGCGGAAAGCGCGCGTCGAGTTGCCTGAGCAGATCGAGGACGTGCGCAATCTGACCGCCGTGCCGCGCGCCCACGATGGCATCCAGCTCTTCGCGCCAAGGCATCATGCAGGGTAGGGGCGCTTATCCTTAAGCGCCCTGAGGAGGACGGCTGGGGACAACCGCCCCGACCTTCTTCTCCGGCAACGCCCGGGTCGCGATTTCCGTCCGGAGTTTTTCGAGATAGGCATCGGCGGTCATCACGCCCTCGTCGCCGCGGGCGCGGCTGCGGACGGACACGCTGTTGTTCTCGGCTTCCTTTTGGCCGATCACGATCGTGTAGGGCACCTTGTCGAGTTCGGCGCGGCGGATCTTGGCCCCGAGCTTTTCGTTGTGCTCGTCCAAGGTGGCGCGGCAACCGGCGGCCTTAAGTTTGGCATGCAGGGCGCGGCTGTATTCCTCAACCTTGTCGCTGATGGGCAACAGGCGCACCTGCTCGGGCGCGAGCCAGACAGGAAAATCGCCGCCGAAGTGTTCGATGAGAAATGCGATGAAACGTTCATGCGTGCCAAGCGGGGCGCGGTGGATGCAGAGCGGCGTCGCCTTGGTGTTTTCCGAGGTAACGTATTCAAGACCAAAGCGCGCAGGCACGGCGAAGTCCACCTGGTTGGTTGCGATGGTAAACTCGCGGCCGACGATGCTCCACACCTGCACGTCGATCTTGGGGCCGTAGAAGGCGGCCTCATTGGGAACCTCGACGAAATTGATGCCACTCTCGACGAGCACCTGGCGCACCATGTCCTCGGTTTTTTTCCACAACTCCGGCTCATTGACGAATTTCTGGCCGAGCTTCGCCGGATCGTGGGTGCTGAAGCGCATCTGGTTTTTGCCCAGCCCGAAGAGCTTGAAATACTTCAGATACATCTCGTTGACCGCGCGAAATTCATCCGAGAACTGTTCCTCGGTGCAGTAAATATGCGCATCGTTCATCTGCATCGACCGCACACGCATGAGGCCGAGCAGCTCGCCGCTTTGCTCGTAGCGGTAGCAGGTCCCATATTCGGCGAGACGGAGAGGCAGATCACGATAACTGCGCGGCAATGCGTCGAAAATCTTGTGGTGATGCGGGCAGTTCATCGCCTTGAGATAATATCTGTCGCCATCACTCGTGGATGACGCCTCACCTTCCTTGTCCGCGAGGGTCATTGGCGGAAACATTGAGTCGGCGTAGTAGGGTAGATGGCCGCTTTTCTTATACATGCTCTCCCGGGCAATGTGGGGTGTGCGCACGCGCTCGTAGCCGGCGGCGAATTCAGTTTCTTTGGCGAGTTTTTCGAGTTCCTCGATGAGAACCGTGCCCTTGGGCAGCCAAAGCGGGAGGCCGGGACCGACATCCTCGGTGTCAAATGTGAATAGCTGCAGTTCCTTGCCGAGTTTACGGTGGTCGCGAGCCTTCGCGAGCTCGAGGTTTTCGAGATATTGCGCGAGTTCCTCCTTGGTGGGGAAGGCGGTGCCGTAGATGCGTTGGAGCTGCTTGTTCTTCTCATCGCCGCGGTGGTAGGCACCCGCGATGGAGAGGAGCTTGAACGCCTTAAGCTTCGACGAATAGCGCACGTGCGTGCCGGCGCAAAGGTCCATGAATTCGCCGTTCTGGTAGAACGAGATTTTCTCGCCCTCGGGAATGTCGGCGAGGCGGCCCAGTTTGTAGCGCTCCTGACCGCGTTCCTGAATGATGGCGGCGGCCTCTTCGCGGGAGACTTCCTTGCGCAGGAACGGCTGGTTCTCGTCCGCGACCTTCTTCATCTCGGCCTCGAGCTTGATGAGGTCGTCGGCCGTGAGTTTGTGTTCGAGGTCGATGTCGTAATAAAAGCCGGTGTCCGTGGGCGGTCCAATGTCGAGTTTCGCGTCGGGAAAGAGGCGAAGGATGGCGGTCGCGAGGATGTGCGAGCCGGAGTGGCGGAGTTCTTCGAGGGGAGACATGACGTGGGACATGGGCGGAAAGGGCTGAAAAGCTGAAAGACTGAAGGGCTGAATGTAAGACTGACAGGAATGGTTGGTTGCGCGAGACTGTGGGCTGGAGTTGGGGCAGTTTTTCAGTCCTTCAGCCTTTCAGTTTTTCCAACGAGTAGCCGTCCTTGCGGTCGAGCATCGACCAGCCCGCGGCTGTGAGTTCCTTGCGCAAGGCATCGGCAGCGGCGAAGTCCTTGGCCTGCTTGGCGGCCCAGCGTTCTTCAGCTTTGAAGCGTATGCTAGGTGGAATGTCAGGTTCGGTTTGGTGAAGGGAGAGATCGAGGCCAAGTGCAAACAATACACGCTCGAATCCCACAAGTTCACTATAGGCAATCGAAGGGGCTAGGTCGAAAGGCTTGGTGTTATTGACGAAAGTGAACAGCGCGCCTAGCGCGCCAGGCGTGTTTAGGTCGTCGGATAATGCAGTGAAGACCGAATCTAGATTACGTGACGAAACGACATCGATCTTTTCAGGGGTAGCGCGAGCTAGGAGCGCATCGCGAAATGACCGCAACGATTTTAATGCACTTTCCGCCGCGTGCAGCGAATCCACCATGAAATTGAGTTGCTTGCGCGGGTGGCCCATGAGCAGGGCGTAACGCAATGCCATCGGGGAGAAACCTTTCGTGGCGATGTCATCCACCGTGTAAAGCGTGCCATCGCTTTTGCTCATTTTTTTGCCGTCCACGAGCAGGTGCTCGCTGTGATACCAGTGATTGGCGAAGGTCGTGCCGTTGCAGCATTGGCTTTGGGCGATCTCGTTTTCGTGGTGCGGAAAAAGCAGGTCCACGCCGCCGGTGTGGAGGTCGATGGTTTCGCCGAGGTGCTTTTTGATCATCGCGCTGCACTCGATGTGCCAGCCGGGCCGGCCTTCGGATGCGCCACGCGGGCCGGGCCATTTCACGTCGCCGTCCTCCTCGGGTTTGTAGGCTTTCCAGAGGGCGAAGTCGGAGACGGAGTCCTTGTGGTCGGCGTCGGCGACGGCGTTGGTGATCTTGAGTTCGCGTTCCTTGATGCGCGAAAGCGCGCCATAGCCGGGGAAGGACTCGATCTTGAAATACACGGAGCCGTCGGCGGCGCGGTAGGCGTTACCCTTCTCCATGAGGCACTCGATCATGCTCACCTGCTCGTGAATGTGGCCCGTGGCGGTGGGTTCGACATGAGGCGGCAAGCAGTTCAGCGCGGCGCAGTCGGCATGAAACTTATCGGTCCACTTTTGCGTGATTTCAGCGAGCGGACGCTTTTCTTTCTGCGTCTGACCGATCGTGCGGTCGTCCACATCGGTGAGGTTGCGGACGTGTTTTACCTTGTCCTTGCCGAACTCGAGTTCGAGCAGGCGACGGAGGACGTCGTTGACGACGAAGGTGCGGAAATTGCCGATGTGCGCAGGGGCGTAAACCGTGGGTCCGCAGTTATAAAAGCGGAAGACACCGTCGACGTGCGACGGCTGGAGCGGCTGGAGGGAGCGGGAGAGGGAATCGAAAAGCTGAATGGCCATGAAACAGAAGGTTGAGGGCTAACAGGTTTTCCGCCGGGGCGGAAAGGTGTTTTTACTAAGCGGCGCGTCGTGGCACCGGCTGTCGCTGCGGGCCTGCCCGCCATAGTCTCGGCGAGGGCGGGCGCTGAAGGCAGTCAACAGCGACCCGTAGTTCGCGGGAACGTCGTCCGGCGAGTGGGATTGCAAAAACGTGTGGCAGCCAGCAGCATGGCGGTTTAGATTTATCAATTCACTGTTTATGTCCCGCAACTTCAAGCTCGATTTGCCCCTCCGTCCACGGCGTCTGCGCCGCACCGCCAGTGTGCGCGTCATGGTTGAGGAGACGGTGCTACGCCCGGCGGACTTCATTGCGCCGCTGTTCGTGGTGGACGGCAAGGGCCGGCCAGAGCCGATTGCCTCCATGCCCGGGGTGAGCCGTTTCAACCTCGCCGACCTCGTGAAAGAGTGTCGGGCGTTGCACAAACTCGGGGTGCCGGCGGTGGCGCTTTTTCCGAAGCTCGGCAACCGGCTCAAGGACGCGGATGGCACGGCGGCCTTGCACGAGGATGCGCTGATTCTGCGCGCGGTGCGCGCGGTGAAAAAATCGGTGCCCGGCCTGTTGGTGATGACCGACATTGCGCTCGATCCTTACACGACCCACGGGCACGACGGGGTGCTCACCGAGTCAGGGGACGATGTGGATAACGACCACACCGTCGGCATTCTTTGCCGCATGGCGGTGCTGCATGCCGGAGCCGGCGTGGATTTGGTCGCGCCGAGCGACATGATGGACGGGCGCGTGGAGGCGATCCGCAAGGCGCTGGATGCCGCCGGCCACACCGGCACGGGCATCATGGCCTACTCGGCCAAATTCAATTCCGCCTACTACGGGCCGTTCCGGGAAGCGGTGGGCAGCGCGAAGGCGGCCGGCACGCGGTTGCTCAGCAAGGCGACCTACCAGCTCAATCCGGCCAATCGCCGCGAGGCGCTGGTCGAGGCCTCGCTCGATGCCGCGGAAGGCGCGGACATTGTCATGGTGAAGCCCGCCGGTCCGTATCTGGACATCATCCGCGAGGTGCGCAACGCGACGAAGAAGCCGGTGGCCGCCTATCAGGTTTCGGGCGAATACGCCCAGATCCATGCCGCGGCAAAACTGGGCTGGCTCGATTACGAGCGCTGCCGGCACGAGTCGTTGCTCGCCATCAAGCGCGCCGGTGCCGACATGATCCTCACTTATTTCGCGAAGGAAATGGCGCAGGTGCTAAAAAGGTAGCCAACGCACGAGACGGGATCAGCGATCCCGCCCTACAGTCCACAGTTTCCGCGTCAGCACGATGTGCCCCAGCAATGCTCCGCCGACGCAGACGGGGCCGATCAGGGCATAGGGCAGATGCAATGCGAGGAGGAGTGGCGGGGTTACGTCCCAACCGAACGGCACGGGCGAAGACATCAGCGCGACGCGCATGACATTGAGGAGGAGTCCTAATCCGACGAGGTTGGCGAACCACGCAATTGCCCGGCTGCGACCAGCCCACGGAAAAGCGACCAGGGCCACGGTTCCACTAACGATGTCCCAATTCCGGCCGGTCCATGTCATCGTGACCGGGATAACGCCCTGCGCGCTCCAGCTGTGCAGCACCAGTTCGAGCGGCAGGCGAAAGGCTTGAAAACCCACAAGCGCGGCAATGGGCACACCCGCAGCCAACCGGCCGCCCAAGGGTGAAACTCCCACGGCGCAGCTAACAATCAGCACTGAACCGAAGAACAAGGGCAGGCCTGATAATGGCAGGGCCGCCATGTATCCGCTGGTGATCAGACCGGCCAGCAGGCCAAGCCACAGTGCGGTGCAGAATGCCACGAGCGAGGTCATCCGGCGGGCGCGCACCGCATCGGCGCGGTAGGAAAAATGAACCGCACCGAGCAATGCGGCAATCACACCGGTCACGATCACCAGAAAGGCGGCGATCGAAGCGGGACTGGCAGCTTGAAAGTCCATGGGAGCGGCAGTGGGTCCTCCGCCTGCGCCAGCCTTAGAATGGCGAGCGTGGCACCTGGATGGAATCGCCCGGCATGAGCAGGACGTCTTGCGAGGGATTTTTCTGCGCGAGCTTGATGTTCACGTCGTAGGCCTGCTGGTCGCGCACGAGCGAGACCTTGGTTTCCTTCGCATAGAGGGTGAAGCCGCCGGCGGACTGGATGGCCTTGGCGATCGTCAGGTCGGGCGTCCAGATAATGCGGCCGGGGCGGCTAATCTCGCCGCCGACATACACGTAGCGTTCGGTGACTGAAACGGAGACGTCAACCGAAGTGTAAAATTTGCGGTTGAGGTAAGTGTCACGAATACGCTGTGCAAGGTCGCTCGTAGTGTGGTTAGCCGCGGCGATGGGGCCGATGTAGGGCAGGCTAATGAGGCCCTGCTCGTCGATCTGCACCGAATGGGCACTGGGATCGGGCACGCCTTGGAGGGCAACGGTGAGCGAGTCACCCGGTTTGAGTTGCGCGGCGGACGCGGCGGCGGGGATGGGCGGGTTGCCCCCGTTTACGGCGGTGGTCTCGCAACCGGGCAACAGGGCGAGGGCCAGAATGGCGAGGAGGGACAGCGGAACGCGGGGGAAAATGACCATGTAAATGGTTTGGTGGTTTAAAGCGCAGCAAAAGGCAACCCCGGCCGCAACCGGCGGCCGCGGGCCGCCCGGGTGGGCGGATGAAAATAAAAAGCGGCGGTGAGCACCGCCGCTTGCGCGTGAGAGAAACAGGCAGGCAGCTCAGCGTTTGCGCGAGCGCTTGGCCGGACGTTCATCCTCGTCGGCATCATCCTCGCCCGATTTCTCGTCCTCGTCCTTATCCTTTTCCTTTTTTTCCTCGTCGGCATCCTTGTCTTCGTCGTCTTCGTCCCACTTCAACGAGTCGTCATTCTTGAGCTTTTCTTCCTCTTCGGCGTCGAGCTCGGGCAAATCCTCGTCCTCGTCGATTTCCTTGGCCGGCGCCTCGTCGTCGGATTCATAGCCGGCGGGCATGAAGTCGAGGATGGCGGTGAGCTCTTCAAAGGTATGGATGGCCTTGCCTTCGATGAATTGGGTGTTTTGCGCCTCGCGGATTTCGTCTTCCACCTCATCCACGGTGAGCTTCGCCTCGAACTCGAAAAGGTCGTTGAGCATTTTCACCCGGCAGCGGGTGAGATGATCGAGCAAGTCGGCGTAGGGACCGTTTTCCTCGTCGAGCGTGTCGGCGAGTGCGAAAAGTTTCTCGTCGGATTCGAACAGGGAATCCTTCACGCGCTTCAGGCGCACCTTGCCGCTGCCGAGATCCTTCTCGATGCGGAAGGGGATGAACGCCGCTTCAAACATATCCTGATTGAAGCCATAGTCGCGCATCGGCTCGACCAGCTCGATGAGATGGTGGACCTGGCGTGGATCGACGATGCTCAGGCCGTCCACATCCCAGCGCACCGGATCACTGGTTTCAAAGATCCACCAGTTGTGGTCTTCGCCGAGACGGATTGCGCACCAATCGAGTGTAGAAGTAGCTTTGGCCATTGAACGGTAAATTGTGGCGCAGCGTGCAAGCGGGTTTTTAAAAAACAAGCAGAAAAAACGCCTCGCTGCCAAGGGGACGCTGCAACGCGGAAAACCGGCTGCGTCCAAGCATTTAGGCTTCGCAGCACTTGATTTTTCGCCAACCGGTTTCACAGTCGCCGCCATGGGTCTGCTCTACGAAAAACTTCTTCGCCCGTTCCTGTTCCGGCTTGATTCCGAGCGGGCCCATGAGCTCGGCGTCGAGGCGCTGACCCTGCTGGGCCGGGTGCCGCCGGCGTGCCGGTTGCTGGAAACGCTGACACGGCTCGCCCCGGCGACGCACCGGCCGGTCGAGTGCTTTGGCCTGCGTTTTCCCAACGCGATTGGACTGGCGGCCGGCTTTGACAAGAATGCCCGGGCCTGGCCTGCCGCCGCCGCGCTGGGTTTCGGCCACGTGGAGATCGGCACCGTGACCATGTTGCGCCAGCCCGGCAACGCGCAGCCGCGGGTGTTCCGTTATCCCGCCGAGGAGGCGGTGATCAATCGCATGGGTTTCAACAACGCCGGGGCCGACGCCATCGCGGCGCAACTGGCCCGCCAGCCCGGACCGGGACACCGGCGCATCCCACTGGGGATCAATCTGGGCAAGTCCAAGGTCGCGCCCCTCGATCAGGCCGTGGCCGATTATCTCGGCAGCTTCGCGCGGCTGGCCGATCATGCGGACTATCTGGTGCTCAACGTCAGCAGCCCCAACACACCCGACCTGCGCAAGCTGCAGGACGAGGACCGGCTGCGCGAATTGTTGGGCGCCGTGGCCGCGGCCAACCGCGCCCGGGCGGCACTGCCGGGCAAGACGCGCAAACCGCTCCTGCTAAAAATCGCGCCCGACCTCAATTTCCGCCAGATCGACGCGGTGCTCGGCGTCATCGCGGAATTCGGCTTCGACGGCATCATCGCAACCAACACCACACTGGCGCGGCCCGGCTATTTTGCGGGCGTGGCCGAGGCGGGGGGATTGAGCGGGGCGCCGCTGCGCCGACGCTCGACCGAAATCATCAATTACATTGCGCGAGCGACCAACGGCCGGCTGCCGATCATCGGGGTGGGTGGCGTCACGGATTTTGCCAGCGCCGCCGAGAAGCTCGATGCCGGTGCCACCCTGGTCCAGCTTTACAGCGGCCTGATCTACCGCGGACCGTTTTTTGCCGCGCAACTGGCGCGGGCGCTGGCGGAACGGCAGCGAAAAACGGTCCCGATCTGGGGTTAATCGGCGGGAAAAAGGCCCGGTGATTTCCGGGCTTTACAAGCTTCGGGCGATTGCTCTTAGTCCGCCTTCCTCGTTTGAAAGTGCTCGGGTGGTGGAATTGGTAGACACACACGTTTGAGGTGCGTGTGCCGTAAGGCGTGCAGGTTCGATTCCTGTCCCGAGCACCATTTTTCTTCCGGCGAACGGCCGGTTTTGGCCGAGGCCGCGGCGGGCCGGCGAGACGATGGGTCGCAACGTGCTTGCCTTGCACCCAGTCGTTCCTTACGCGCTGGGGGAATATGGCCGAAACCCCCAAGCCGGTGGCAATCGTTGATTGGTATCGCACTCCGCTCCCGAGCGACCTTTTCAAAAAACTGCATCAGCGCAGTGACTGGCGGGCCTTTGTGCAATCCGCCGGCTTCCTCGCCATCGCGGCGACGACCGGCACGCTGACCTTCTGGTCGTGGGGCCACTGGCCGTGGTATGCCACCGTGCTGTGCTTCTTCCTCCACGGGACGGTCTCGCACTTTTACGTGAACGGCATGCACGAACTCGGGCACGGCACGGTTTTCCGCACCAAATGGCTGAACGCGGTTTTCCTCCGCATCATTTCGTTTCTTGGCTGGAATCATCCCGAGGTGTTCACCGGCAGTCACCAGCGGCACCACCGCTACACCCTCCATCCGCCGGATGACCAGGAAGTCATCCTGCCGGTGAAGCTCATGGTGAAGCACTTCCTTGAGCAGGGCTTCGTCAACCCGCGCGGCTTCTGGTGGACGATGAAATATACGCTCCACATCGCGCGCAACCAGATCGGTGCCGACGGTGGTTGGGAGCTGATCTGTTTCCCTGCGGACCAGCCGCAACTGCGGGTCGTGCCGGTCCGCTGGGCGCGCATCGTTATTTTTGGCCACCTGCTCATCGCGGCAGTTTCGCTTTATTTCGGGCTATGGATCATCCCGTGCATCGTGTCGCTCGCGCCGTTTTGCGGCGGTTGGTTGTTCTTCCTGTGCAACAACGCCCAGCACACCGGCCGCGTGGACAACGTGCCCGACTTCCGGCTGTGCTGCCGCACCATCGTGCCGAACCCGCTCGTGCGTTTCCTTTACTGGCAGATGAACTACCACACCGAGCACCACATGTATGCGGCGGTGCCCTGCTACAATCTTCCCCGGCTGCATCGGGCGATCAAACACGACATGCCGGTTTGCCACGGCATCATCGGGGCGTGGCGGGAAATCTCCACGGTGCTGCGGCGCCAGAAACAAGATCCGGCCTACAAGCCCGAGATTGTGCTGCCACCGGCCAAGGCCGCCGCTTCGGCCTGAATTTGACAAAATCTCTGGCCGGCACCTCCGTTTTTACCCACTGGGAAAGCGCTTGCTTCACCCCGCAGTGCGTGGAGACTGCTGGCCGACCGTAACCGCACCGAACTACCAAGCAGACCACCATCGCGGGTCACCAACCCGCTTTTGACTACATGGACGACAACGCCGCCAAGGAAAATCCGTCTTCGGATTTCAACAAACTCGACCTGAGCCAGCTTCAAAGCTTCAGCTTCGGCACCCAATGGACACAGGACAAGCAGTCACCCGCCTCGCCGGATAGGCGTGACCGGGGTGACCGCCCGCCGCGTCGCGATGACCGGCGGGATGGGCCGGGCGAGCGGCGCGACAGCCGCGCCTTCCAAAAACTGGCCGGAGCCGGCGTGGACGGCGGCGGTGCCCCCGCCGGGATGCCCGATCGCCGGGAAGGTGCCATGCCCGATCGCCGTCAACGGCCTAATTTCCCAGGCGGTCCCCGCCGGGACGGTCCGGGTGATGACCGCGGTTCGCGCTACGCCTCGCGTGGCGAGCAGCCCCAGGAGCGCGGCCCTTACGAGAGCCCGTATTTTTCCGCGACGTTCTATCCCGAGGATACCAGTTTCAACGCTCTCGCGAAGACCATCCGCGCCTCGTGCCGCACGATCGAACTTTTCGAAATCGCCCGCACGGTCGTTGCCAAGGACGACCGCTTCGTCGTGGTCCTCACGCGCAAACCGTCCACCGACGGCACGCCCGCGAAACCGCTGTATATCTCGGTGCCCGATGGCATTCCCTTTGAAACCGAGGAGGCGGTGGTCGCCCATGTGATGAGCAAGCATCTCGACAAATTTTTCGACACCGCCGAGGTCGAGGTCGAGCCGCCCAAGGGTAATTTCCAAGTGATCAACAAGTGCGGCATCACCGGCGATTTGCTCGGGCCGCCGAATTATCACCGCTACAATCAATTCGTCCAACAGCATTTCGCGACGAAGGTGGCGCGCATGTCGCCCGAGGCCTTCCGGGCCCGCATCGAGTCGGTCCGCGATCCCGAGGTCGTGGCCCAGTGGCTCGAGAAGATGAAGAAAGTCACGCGCTACGTGCTCAAGCCGGTGGAAAAGCCGGCCAGTCTCGCGCCCGCCGCCGAGGCCACCGCGCCCGCGGCAGAGACGCCGGTCGCAGCAGACCCGGCTCCCGTGGAAAACGCACCGGTCGCGGAAGCGCCGGCCGCGCCCGCCTTCGATTCGCTCGAGGAAGCCCGCGCCTATCTGCTGGCCAACGCCCGCGAACGTGTGGCGAAAACCACGGACGCCGCGCGTTTCCACGGCCGCTTGGGGGAAATTTTTCCGCCGGGCGAAATCCTGCGCGCGATCGAGGGCGCGCTGGAACGCCAGCGCCGTTTCCCGCTCGACACGGCCAATGCTCTCCGCGGCCGCCTGCGCCGCGAGCATTTCACCATCTTCAAGAAGGGCTCGAAGGGCGTCTCTTATGTCTGCGCCGTGAAGCGCAAGTTCCGCACGCCGAGCCAGACCTTCTCCGACAGCATCGGCGGGCTCATCTCCTTCATCGAGGCGAATGCCATGATTCGCGCGAGCGAGTTGGTGGGCAAATTCCTGAAGATCGATCTGCCCAAGCCGGTCGAGGCCCCGGCGCCCGTCGCAGGCGCGGACACCGCCCCAACTCCGGCGAAATCGTCCGAGCCCGAGCTCACGGTTGAGCAACGCGCCAGTATCGCCCGCATGCAGGGTGATCTGCGCTGGCTCGTGACCGAAGGCTACGTCACCGAATTCATCGACGGCCGGCTCTTTGCCCCGCCGCCGGTGGCCGAAGCCCGCAAAAAGGAATCCGAGACCGAGGAAAACGATCCTGAGAATTTTCCGGACGCACCGGTTTCCACGCCGCCGTTTGCAGCGCAGGCTTCGGCTCCGGCTGAAGCGGAAGCCGCTCCGGCTGCTCCTACTGAAGAAACACCGCCCGCTGCGAGTTAAGCGATCCGGCTTTCTGATTCCGTATGGCAGCCTCCAGCGCTTTGGCTGAAGTAGAGGCGTATCTGCACCGGCACATCCCGATTTCCCGCGGGATGGGCGTGCGGGTGGTGGCGTGCGGCCCCGGGGGCGCGACCTTGTCCGCCCCGCTGGCGCCCAATCTCAATCATCGCGCCACGGTCTTTGGCGGGAGCGCCTCGGCGGTGGCGATTCTCGCGGCGTGGACGTGGCTGCATTTTGCGTTGCAGGCGGAGGGGCTGCGCTGCCGGCTCGTCATCCAACGCAACACGATGGACTACGTGGCACCGATCGACGGCGATTTCACGGCGCGCTGCGAGGGCCTCGCCGAGGCGGCGTTCGAGAAATTCGGGCGCACGCTCCGCCGCCACGGCAAGGCGCGCACCGAGCTGGCGGTGCGGTTGGAACTGGGCGGCACCATCGTGGCGAAATTCAGCGGTGAGTATGTCGCGGTGCGGTTAAAGTGAATCCGACCGCAAGCGCACCGTGTGCCGTTGATCCGGGGTGATGCCGAGATCGAGGTGCAGGGCATCGGGCGGGATCCACGCGGCGATTTTTTCGGGCCACTCTACCGCGAGGCACCAGGGTGTGATCAGAAAATCCTCCAACAGCAGGTCGTCGATTTCCTTGGGTGAGGCGATGCGGTAGGCATCGAGATGCAGCAAGGTGCGGTGGCCGCGGTGCACCGTATAGATGTTAAAAGTCGGACTGGTGACCGGCGCGGTGACGCCGAAGCCTTGGGCGAGCCCCTGCACAAAGGTCGTTTTGCCCACGCCGAGATCGCCGTGCAGTGCGAGGGTGGCGTCGGGTGGCAATGCGGTGGCGAGTGCGGCGGCGAGTGCCTGGGTCTCGGCGGCCGAGGCCGTGGTCACGCCGGCGCGGAGCTTAGCGTAAATGCTCATAGCCGCGGTAGGGATCGAGGTTGAGGGCTCCGGCCGGCAGCGAGCCGGCGCGCACAAACCGGCCGATGCAGGTGAGCGCGGTGCGGGGAAAAGCACGCTGCCAGGCTTGCGCGAACGCGGCCCGGTGGGTGCCGGCCGCCACGGCGAGCACGAGTTCGTAGTCTTCGCCATCGGTGAGGGCGGCGCGGAGGCTGCAGTGTTTGCGGCGGGGCAGCGCGGCGGCAGCGAGATCCGGGGTGAGCCCCGCCGGCGTGAGGCTGCGCAGATCTTTGGCGAGGCCGTCGCTCACATCCATCATCGCCCGCACACTGGTGCGGCGGGCGAGCCACACGCCTTCGGCGAGCCGCGGCGTGAATTTGAAATGATGACCGGAGCGCAAACTGTCGCCGAGCCGGCCGGTGACATAGATCCAGTCGCCGGTGCGAGCGCCGGTGCGGGTGATGACGCGGGCGCCGGTCGTGGCCCCGAGCAAGGTGAGACTGGCGGCAATGACGCCGTCGGCCTGGGCCACGTCGCCGCCGACAATGGCGACCCGGTAGCGGCGGGCGCAGGCGGCGAGTCCGCGGTAAAATTCTTCCAACCAGCGGGTGCTCACGCGGGCATCGAGCGTGAGCGCAAGGACGGCGGCCGTGGGCCGGCCACCCATGGCGGCGAGGTCGCTGAGGTTGCGCTTGAGAAGCTTGGCGCCCACGGCCCGAGGCGGCACGGCATCATCGAAGTGACGGCCATAAATCACCGGATCCACCGTGATGAGCTGGCGGCCCCGCACGGCCGGCAGCACGGCGCAATCATCACCGATGCCAAAAGGGGTGCGCGGCGAGACGGTGCCCAGCCAACGCTGGATGGCGGTGATGAGCTTTTCCTCGCCCAAGGCCGAGACGGATTCTGCGAACTTGCGGGTGAAGGGATGCACGCGATGACTCAAAGTCCGTCCAGACCGGCCCGGAGGAGCAGGATGGTGTTCAGGTTGAAAAGACCGTGGGCGATGATAGGCACCGCGATGCTGCCGGTCCGTTCGTAGGCGAGGGAGAAGATGACACCGAGCACGGCCAGCGGCGCAAAGCTGGCGAGGTTGGCGTGCAACGCGGCAAAGAGGCAGGCGGGCAGAAAGAGGGCCGCCCACCGCGGCAATCGCGTGCGGGCGAAGCGAAACAGGCCGGCGCGGAACACCAGTTCCTCGGTGATGGGCGCCACCACCGTGGCGAGGATGATCATGAGGGTGAGCAGGCGGGGCGATTTCGCATTGGCGAAAATATCAATCAAGTCCTGCGGTTCCACGGGAATGCCGGCGAATTCCAGCAGGCCTTGCCAGGCCAGGCTGACCGCGGTGAGGACCGGGAGCACGATGAGAAAAGTCGCGAGGCCGGCGGGCAGCAGGCGGCGGAGTGGTTGGGCGAGGCGGGCAACCCACGGGCGGTCGTAGCGCAGCATAAAAAGCGCAACGCCCAGAAACATGCCGCCGTGAAAGGCGGCGCCGGTTAGGATCAGGCGGGCGGTTGCGCCCATGGGGACCAACTGCAGGAGTGGCACCGCCGCCATTTGGGCGATGAGGCCGCCACAGACGACCAGCCACAGAAAAAGGAAAAAACTACTGAGGGGGATTTCCCAGGCAGGCAAAGGCGACGGCTGGCTACGCGTCGCGCCACGGGCCGTGGGGCTGAGGCCGAGTCGCCACAGCAGGATGCAGCCGGCGAAGAACAGAGCCAGTTCGATGGCAATGGCGGCTTGGGCGGTGGAATCGGGCATGAGCTACGAGTGCGGCGAAAAACCGCGCGCGGCGCAACGCCAACCATGCGTGCTCAAGCGACGATCTTCTGTCCGTCAAAAACCACCTTGCCGGCCACGATGGTCGTCTTGACGCGGCCGGTCAGCTGCTGGTGGTTCCAGGGGGAGTTGAAGGATTTACTGAAGGCGCTGCTGGTATCGTAGAGCCAAGTTTCGTTGGGGTCGAAAATGCACACGTCGGCGGCGGCGCCCACGGTCAGGGTGCCGGCAGGCAGCTTCAGAATGGCGGCGGCCTTGCGCGTCATGAGGTCGATGACGGCGTTGAGCTTGAACCGGCTCTGCCGCACGAGGATGGCGAGGCAGATGGGCAGGGCGGTCTCGAGTCCGATGATACCATTGGGGGCGTAGTCAAACTCGCGGTCTTTTTCTTCAGGGGCGTGCGGCGCATGGTCGGTGCCGATGCAATCGAGCGTGCCGTCGCGCAGGCCGGCGATGATGGCTTTGCGGTCCGCCTCGGTGCGGAGCGGCGGGTTCATCTTGAGGTTCGGGTCGTAGGTGGCGAGGTCCGCATCGGTCAGCGCGATGTGGTGCGGCGTGGCCTCGGCGGTGACATTGATGCCATCCTGCTTGGCGCGGCGCATGAGTTCCACGGCATGCGCCGAGCTGATGTGCTGCATGTGGATGTGCGCGCCGGTGTAGCGGGAGAGAATGATGTTGCGCGCGACGATGATGTCCTCGGCGGCGTGGGGCCAGCCCTTGAGCCCGAGGCGGGTGGACATCACGCCCTCGTTCATGACGGCCTTATCGGTCATGGACTCATCCTGACAGTGATCGAGAATGGTAAGCCCGAACATTTTGGCATATTCGACGGCGCGGCGCATGAGCTCGTTGGATTGGACGCAAAGGCCGTCGTCGGTGAGGGCCACGACGCCCGCCTTTTGGAGCGAGCCGTGCGGGGCGAGCTGCTGGCCCTTCATGCCCACGGTGATGCAGCCGGTGGGGTAAACGTGCACCGGAGCGACAGCGGCGAGGGATTTGATGAGCGCGACCGTGCCGGCGTTGTCCACGACGGGCGCGGTGTTGGGCATGCAGACCACGGTGGTGAAGCCGCCGGCGGCGGCGGCCTGGGCGCCGGTGAGGATGGTTTCCTTGTG
>JAGNQV010000245.1 GCA_017988885.1 Opitutaceae bacterium
CCCATGGCGTGTCAGGAATGCCACGAGAAACTTGATCGCAAGGGCGGCTGATACTGCGGCCACGAGCATGCCCAGCAACACGTTAGACCATCCGAAAACTTCGATCATGGCCGGACCGGACCGGAAACCTTTTACGACCGCGGCACCGGCGAGCACCGGTAGACCCACTAGGAAGCTGAATTCGGCCGCTTTGGCCGCGCTCAGGCCGGCCAAGTAGCCACCCACGATGGTCACCATTGATCGGCTGGTGCCGGGCCAAAGGGCGAGACACTGCATCAGCCCAATATTGAGCGCTTGGGTGGCATAGAGGTCGGAGGAATCGCTGACTCTCCGTCCGGCGCCCGCGCGCCGCCAGCGCCAGCGTTCGGCCAACAGCATGAGGATGGCTCCACCCACAAGGCCGATGATGACGGTGCCGATGGAAAACAGATGTCGATCAATCCACTTGCTCAGGGTGAGTCCGATAATGGCCACGGGCACGAAGGCGCACACGATATTGCGCAAAAGCCGCAATCCCGCGGGATTTTGACCGGATAAACCGCGCAGGATGCTGACCAATTGGCTCCAATACAGGTAAACGACGGCGAGGATGGCGCCGACCTGAATGACAACCGTGTAGGTATCGGCGGCGAGTTTGAGGGTGAGCGGCTCTCCGGCGGGATTTTTGGTGGAAGGCTTTTTATACCAAAGCGGCTGACCGTCGCGGCTGAGGAGCGGTTGCTCGGACTCCAGGCCGAGCAGATGCGTGGCGATGATGAGGTGGCCGGTGGAAGAGATGGGCAGGAATTCCGTCACGCCCTCGATGACCCCGAGGATGATGGCGTGGCCTGCGCTGAGCTCGGCGGCGGGTTGGGGGGCGACCGTGGTATTTTCGGTTTGCGCCGCGCCTCGAACCAAGCCGGCCGCCAGCAGGAGAAATGAGAAAAAAATACGCACGCGTCGAGGTCATCGTTTTCAAAGCCGCTAGCAATTTTATTTGCGGGCGGTGCGGGATGAACTTCTCCTTGGTTAACGCATGTCCAGCACCAGCCTCACTGAACTCACCGCGCAACTTGGCGAACGCGTCCACCTGACGCCGGCCCAAGTGGAGTTGGCGGCGGTGGCGCTGGCCGCGCCCGAGTTGCCGGAGTTGGCCAAGGCGGATTTTCTCACGGCCCTCTCACGCAAAGGCGAGACAGCGGAGGAAGTCGCGGCGTTTGCGCAGGCCTTCCGCGCGCGCGCGACCGATCCGGAGGTTGGGCAATGGTCGGCGCAGGCGATTGACGTGGTGGGCACGGGTGGCGACCACGCGGGGGGGTTCAATATTTCCAGCCTGGTGGTGCTCACGCTGGCCAGTGCCGGCGTGAAGGTGATGAAGCACGGCAACCGTGGCATCACTTCGAAGTGCGGCAGCGCGGACCTGCTGGCCGGGCTGGGCGTGGATCTGGCGGCGCCGCCGCAAAAGCTCCGTCAGGCACTCGTAGAATTGGGCTACGTGTTTTTCTTCGCACCGAATTATCACCCGGCGTTCAAGCACATCGCCCCCGTGCGCAAGGCCCTCGCGGCGCGCGGGCAGCGTTCGGTGTTTAATATTCTCGGGCCGCTGATCAATCCGGGGCGACCGGCGCACATGCTGTTGGGCGTTTTTGCCCAGGCATGGGTGGCGCGCATGACGCAGGCCCTCGAAAGCCTCGGCACTGGGGCTGGACTCGCGGTGCATGGCGTGATTGCGCCGGATCGGGGCATTGACGAGCTCACCACTGCAACCCGCAACGTAGTGCAGGGGGTGGGCCGGATGCGTGGACTGACCACGGAGTGGAAGGCGGAGGATTTTGGTTTGGTGCCCGCGCCATTTGCCGACCTGCAGGGCGGAGACTTGGCGGCAAATCTGGCGCTGACGGAGGCCATCTTGGCCGGCCGCGGTCCGCGGGGTTTGACCGATACGATTGTGCTCAACACGGCGGTGGCGTTGTGGATCTGTGGCCGCATCCCGGATGCGCGCAGCGGGATTGAACAAGCGAGGGAATTGCTGCTTGGCGGGGCGGTGCGCGCAAAAATTGCCGCCACCCGGGAATTTTACGCCCAATGAAACGGGCATTTTTTGGCACCGATGGCGTGCGCGGCCCGTATGGCGGTCCGGTCATCAACGAGGAGTTTGCCGCGCGGCTGGCGGCGGCGGCAGTGACTTGGCTGAAGCACGAAGGTGAACGCCGCCACTTGCCACGCATCGGACAAGCCGCGACGTCGGTTGGCCGGGTATTGATTGGCCGAGACACGCGCGCCTCTGGTGTGGCACTGGAAGCGGCGGTGGCGCTTGGCTTGCGGGCCGGTGGGGCGGAGCCGGTGTCGCTCGGCGTGTTGCCGACGCCGGCGGTGGCCCGGGCGGTCTATGCGGCGGGGGCGCGGCTGGGCGTGGTCATTACAGCTTCGCACAATCCTGCGGCGGACAATGGCATCAAATTTTTTGGTGCGAATGGCTTAAAGCTGACCGACGACGACGAGGCGCGCATTGAGAGTTATCTGGGTGCAACGGTTGAGCTGCAGCCGGAACCGCTCCGGGCGTGGGATACGGCCATCAGGGATTATAGGGCGACGGCGCAGACTGTGTTGAGTGAAAATGCGCTCGACGGCTGGCGCATCGTGCTGGACACGGCCAACGGGGCGACGTGCGCGACGAGTCCGGCGGTCTTGCGCGGTTACGGGGCCGAGGTGCTGTCCCTTGGGGATGCGCCCAACGGTGAAAATATCAACGAAGGCGTGGGCAGCGAGCATCCACAGCAACTCGCGGCCATGGTGCAGGCAAATGGGGCGAAGCTGGGGATTGCGCACGACGGGGATGGCGACCGGTGCCTGCTGTGCGATGAGCAGGGGGGCGTGCTGGATGGTGACGAAATTTTGACGCTGCTGGCCACTTATGCGCTGGAGCGCGGCCGGTTGGTCAATAACACGCTCGTCGTCACGATGCAGAGCAATCTTGGCGTGGACGCGGCCATCCACAATGCCGGCGGTCGCGTCCTGCGCACGGCGGTGGGCGACCGTTATGTGATCGAGCGGATGCGTGCGGAAGGCGCCACTTTGGGCGGGGAGTCGAGTGGTCATATCATTTGCGCGGATGTTTCACCGACGGGCGATGGACTGATCGCCGCGTTGAAAGTCATGGAAATCATGCGTGCGACGGGTCGGCCGCTGTCAGAGTTGCGCCGTTCCCTCGAAAAATTCCCCCAGCTTACCGCCGCATTGCGGGTGCGGGAGAAACGCGAACTCAGCCAGTGCGTGGGGTTGGCGGCTTGCATCGCCGAGCTGGAGCTGGAGCTCGGCGCACTGGGCCGCGTGTTGGTGCGCTATTCCGGCACGGAGGCGAAACTGCGTCTGCTGGTCGAAGGTCCCACACTGCCGGTGGTCCAAACGGGAATCGACCGGCTCACCGCGGCGGCCCAGCGCGATCTCGAAGTGCTCTAGCATTGCGTCGGGGAGGTCGGGGCTTTGACTGGGCGCATGGCAGAAGTGCCGCTATCCGCCCTCGATGCGCGCCAGCAAAAGCTGGTCGAAAATGCCAACGTGGCCTGGGTGCAGGGGAATGCCAGCTATGTCCTGATGGTTGCGGTGCCCATCTTGAAGGAGCACCCCGGTTGCCTGCCGGTGCCTCGGTTGGTGCGTGCGGGCCACCGGCAGGCAA
>JAGNQV010000246.1 GCA_017988885.1 Opitutaceae bacterium
GTTGGAACACCCAGGACTGGGTCGGAAAGCAATATCCCGGCGGGCGGGCGGGGCCGCGCCAAGTCGGCCTGAAGCAGCCCAATGCCTGGGGCCTGTGCGACATGCTCGGCAATGTTTACCAATGGTGCCGGGATTATTCCGCGGAGGCCTTGCCCGGCGGCACGGTGACGGATCCGTCCGGCCCCGCATCCGGAGTCGAGCGCATCCTGCGCGGTGGCAGTTGGCACAGTGGGCCCACGAATTGCCGCGCGGCCTATCGCGCGTGGAGCGTGCCGGATGATCGCTCGCTGTTCACCGGGTTCCGGGTGGCGCTTGCGCCCAAACTCAATCGCGGAGGATGATTTTCCGTCGGGCGCGCATCCGCAGCGTGGCACGTCCGGTAGGATCGCACCGCTCAATCCTTGTGCTCGCCGGCTAGCTGGGCGCCTTCGCCGTCGGGGAGGCCGTCGCGGAAGGTGCCGAACCAGCGATCGAGCGGAATGGTGCTCTCGCCGTAATTGCACTCAAAATAGCGGTGGTGCAGGTAGTGAAAATACGAGCCGGTCGGGACCTTGTCCTTGATGATCGGGCCTTCGTAGCCGTGGTGGCCGTTGGCCGGGCCGAGTGCAGCGTGCTGCAGATCGAAAAGGAAATGGATCGGGTGCGACGGCACGATCCAATGAATCATCGCCACGCTGAGGTAGATGAGTGTCTCCACGGGATGCATGGCCATGCCAGACCAGGCGTTGGGGTTGATGTTCTTGTGGTGGAGATAGTGCACGTGCTTGTAGAGGGGTTTCCAGTGGATGAGCCGGTGCACCCAGTAGAAATGAAACTCGCGCCAGAACGGGATGAGGAAGAACCACGCGATGAACCACCCGGGGTTTCTCAAATACGACAGCCACGGAATATAGTCATTGGCGTAGAGCCACAGGGTGATGACTTCGTAGCCGGTCCAGATGAGTCCCGCCACGCCGGCCGTCCAGAATACGTTGTCGTAAACCTGATCGCCGAACAGGAAAATCCGGTTCTTGGTCGCGGGCCAGCGCGCGTCGTATTTCTTGCGCAGTCCCTCTCCCTTGCGCATGTGCAGCCAGTAGTGAAAGAATCCGTAATAGAGCCACATCATGACTTGGTTGCGCAGCCAGATCTGGGCGATCCAGCCGAACTCGAAATCAACGCAGCGCGCGATCGCCGGCTGGGTCAAATACCACGAGACGACCGAGATCAACAGCAGCGAAAGGTTCACCGGCCAGAGAAACCCGGGCCAGCCGAACACCCATTTGCCCAAGGCGCCCAAACGCACCGGCCATTGCAGGAGCGGCGCATAACGAATGGGGTAGGGCGGACGCCACTCGCCGCGGGAATTGCGACCGGCGGAGTCAGGTGACGGGACGGTGGGGTTGGCGGCGTCGTCTGGCATCGCGGCTGAGCTTGGCGGTGGCGGCGGTCAAGGCAAGGCGGCGTTGAGTGGCTTGGCGTGCGGCCGCCGCGAAGTGCTGGCCGGCCTCGGTATCCGTAGCAACTATGACAACCCAGAACTCGATTAACAAAAATACCGCAAGTGCGTGCGGATGGGAATTCATGCACCGGAGATACCGGCGCGACGATGTGGCTTGGTATCGAGGCGCCGGCGGGGCGCAGGTGTCGCGGGTGAAATTCAAGCATCGCCGCAGGAACCCAAACCTGCAGGCTCCCCGATCCACCAATGATTATTTCCTCTGACGGGCTTCCTGCCTGTGCCGGATGCGGCAAATGCTGCCACCTGCTCGTCGAACTCGCGCCACAAGATGATGCAGTGCCCGAGGAATTCGTGGTGGAGCACGCAGGAGTGCGTTGCATGGACCAGCATGGTGACGGTGCGTGCGTCGCCCTCGACCGGACGACGCAGCTCTGCACCATTTATGAAAGGCGCCCGCAGGTCTGCCGTGACTTCCAACGCGCCGAAGCACTCTGCCGCCGCGCGCTTGCCCGATTCGGAAAAATCCCGGCCTGACGCGACGGGTTGCGACAGAGAAATCTTGTGCCGGCGGAGCGCGCCACCAAGCTGCGGGGCGTTCGCTTGAGACTACCCAATCTACTTGCCACCAAGCCCGGGCGCCTCACCGCCTTTTTCGCGTTTTACCTGACGGAAGGAATTCCACTGGGCTTCACCGCCACGGCGATTGCGACGCAGATGCGCCGGCAGGGGCTGGGTCCCGCGGAGATCGGCGCGTTCGTCGGATCGCTTTACCTGCCCTGGGCCTTCAAATGGGTGATGGGGCCGTTGGTGGATGTGCTGTCCACCGATCGTTTCGGCCGGCGCCGCCTGTGGATCATCATGATGCAGGTCATGATGGTGGTGACGCTGATGATGGCGCTGCCGGTGAACTTCACCACCGAGCTGAAGCTTTTCACTTTCATCATTCTCCTGCATAATTGCTTTGCGGCGACGCAAGACGTGGCGATCGATGCCCTGGCGGTCAGCGTGCTGCCGGAGCAGGAGCGCGGCCTCGCCAACGGCCTGATGTTTGGCGGCGCCTATCTCGGGCAGGCCATCGGCGGCTCGGGTGTGCTTTTTCTCATTCCCTACACGGGATTGCCCGCGACCTATATATTTGTCGCGGCGGTGCTGATGTCCGTGACCCTCCTGATCGCGTTGCCATTGCGTGAGCCCAAGGGGCCGGCGCGCGAACCCCGGCAGGGTTCCGCGCTGGCCTCGGTCGCGCAACAGGTCGGCGTCTTTGCGCGCGACTCGTATCGTGCCTTTACCGGCAGCCGCGCTGCGTGGGTCGGCGTGATTTTTGCCCTGCTGCCGGGCGGGGCTTACGCACTGAGCCTCGCGCTGCAGTCCAATCTCGCCGTGGAACTCGGGCTCGATGATCACGCCATCGGCCAGCTCGCGCTCGTGACGACAGTGACCTCGGCCCTGTGCTGCGTGGCGGGCGGCTGGCTCTCGGATCGCTTTGGCCGGCGGCGGATGCTGGCGCTTTTCTTTGTCGGCACGTCGATCCCCGGATTTTATCTCGCGTGGATCATGCTGCAGCAGGGCTGGATTATGCCGGTGGACCCGATGATGCCGGGCCGCCCCTTGCCGTCCGCGATGCTGGTCAATACCTTCTGGGGGGCCTGCATCGTTTTCGCGCTGTTCAACGGCCTGATGTATGGCACGCGCGCGGCGATGTTCATGGACATCACGACGCCGGCGGTGGCGGCGACGCAGTTCACCGCCTACATGGCGATGTCGAATCTCGTCATCTCATATTCGGCGACGTGGCAGGGCTTCGCCATCGATCACTGGGGTTATCCCATCACGCTGATACTGGACGGCGCCGCCGGCCTGGTCTGCATCAGCCTCCTGCCCTTCATGGCAGGGAAAAAAGCCAAGGCGGCGGTGGTCCCTCTGGCTAGTTAGCCGGCGGTGCGGCTCGCACGCTTGAAGTTAGTGCGGCGTCGGATGGTGTATTATAATCCCAGTTTGTCCAAATTCCTGCGCAAGCGGGTCAAAGCCGCGGCGTAACGTCGGGGAATTTTCCCGTGCCGGTCGGGACCGACCGCGAGCAGGAGATTGGTGCCTCGGGCGGTGCTGGTTAGATACATGCCCAAAAGCTCGGCATCGGAGCGGGGCCGGTCCTTTTCGGTGTAAAACCAATCATTGCCAATGGGGTCGCACACTTCGCCGGGGAGGTA
>JAGNQV010000069.1 GCA_017988885.1 Opitutaceae bacterium
AATTAAGCTGCATGGCCTCCCCCGCCGCCAACTGGCGCGGGCCCGTGCTGGCGCGAATCACCACGCGATCACCTTCCTCCCGCACGGTGCAGCCGCCCCGACCGTCGTTGCTCCAGTCCCGGTAGGATCCGGTCTGCTTCATGTTGTAAAGATCCCAAGTGTCAGTGACGTGCTTGAGCTTGAGGCTCAGTCCGGCGTTGATGTCACCGATCCAAAGCTGGCCGTTGGCGCGATTGACGTCCCACTGCCATTGCCACTCCGCCGGGCGCAGACCGCCCTTGCGGCCCAGACCCATCATGTAAGGGACGGCCTCGCGCCGCAACGGCACTTCCAGCACCACCTCTTTCAACAAGGTGGCGGCCCGCGCCCGCAAGGTGAGTCGATAATTGATATAGCCGTCGCATTCGAGCTTGGCCGCGCAATCGAGCGTGAGGTCGCCGGCCGTGCTCGTCGAAGTCCATGCCGCGGCACCCGGACCAGGACGCGTGATGGCGGCGCGGCCGTCCCATTGCACGTTATCCACGGCGAGCCGCACCGGGGCCGCGAGGAGCTCCCGCGGCGGCGCATCCGTGCCGTCCACGTTGCGCGTGAAAGTGCTCTGAATGCTTTCCGGAAACCCGACTTCGTTGATCCGGACGCTCCGGCCCAGCAGGCCAAAAGTCCGGCCCGTCTGGGTCACCGGGGTGAACGGCGCCGGCACTTCGTCATCCAGCCCGATAGTCGAGTCGAGCCAGCGCAGCCGCGCATGCCGCCAAGGCTCGCGGTCGCCGGCATCGGCCAGCACCTGCTCCGTCACGGTGAGCGCCAAGGTGACCGCCGTGGCGGGCGCGTTCGCCGGGCACAGGCGCAGAGTGCCGGTATAAGTGCCGGGGCGTGCATCAGCCGGCACCTGCACGCCAAACCAGAGCGGCTGGACCCCACCTTGGGCCACGTCCACGCGTTTGCGCAAGGCCCGGCCCAGCCAGTCGGTGCCGCCAAGATTGATGCAGCGCAAAGCCGCCGCCGAAATACTCGCGCCCGTGCCAGCCTGCAAGTCACCGAACTCTACCTGCAACCCGAGCACCGATTGCGTCACGGCATAGAGTCCAATCTGGAAGGCGTAAAACTCGCCTCGCGCCGCTTCGCCTTGGAAAGCGTTGCGCGGCCCGGCCTCGATCCAACGCTGCGGCAGCTCGTCGAGCATGCGGATCGGTTGGGTGCGGTCTTCCGGAAACAACAGATACGGTTTGTCCGCCTGGGCGGACAGGAGTCGCTTCATTTCGTCCGCCGTCGCGATCACCTCCATGGGATCGAAACGGTGGAAGGCATTGATCGCCTGGATTTCCACGGCCTGCGCCGCGGGCAGTCCGGCGGTGTGGCCGGCCTTGAGCTGTTGCACCAGTGCCGCGCAAGTCGCGGCCCAGGCAGGATCAGCCGTGGCGGTTGGCGGCTCATAGACGACGGTCGGCGAGTTTTTCCAGCCCTCGTAATGACAAGGCATGAAATAAACCCAGTAGTCGCCGGGCGCGGTGCGGGGTTGAAAAATCAGATCGCCGCACTCCCGGTTGACCGTCACCGCCAGCACATTGTCCACGCGAGTATCGGTGGCGGCATCGACGACGAAAACGGCCTTGGCTTCGGGGTCACGATCGCGCCGCCGCCACGGAATGTGCACCCAGACAGCATCGGCCTTGTGCGCGACGTGCACCCGCACGCGATGGTTGCCAAGGGCCTCTGGCCAAGGCACCTCGGCCGCACCGTAAATCAGTCCGTTCGCAGACGCGGAAGCACTGATGTCATTGGGCGGGCGGCTCGGGGGAATACCGTGTGCATGGGGTTGCATGGCGGCAGGTTGCAAACATCTCAGGCCGGTCGTCGAGCAAAGTTTGGCCGGCCCGTGTAATAAATTGATACCAACCCCCTCCGATGGGATCAGGCCGTCACTATTATATTTTTAAGGCCGCCCTCTCTCGTGCGCCGCATCGCGTATTGTTCGCGTAAACTCATGGCGGCATTTAGGCCGGCCTTCGCCAATGGCACCGCGCTCCATCCGCTTTGTGCCTAGAAAAATGCTTACGTGACGCCGAAAATTCCGTTGCCGCATCGATCGTGAACGCCCTTGGCCAAAGTGTGCGAAAGTCTCCCACTGCACGCCGGTGCCCGCGCCGGAGTGGAATCTCGCGTCATGAAGCGCGCCGGATCAGTAATGCGGCGGGCGTTCGTCCGCCGGCGAGACCTCGTCGCTCATTGCCCCCGCCTCCGGCAACCGCTCGCGCAAGCCGACCAGTGCGGACTGCAAGCGGGCCAGCCGTTCCGTCATTTCCAGCATCGCTTTGTCCTGCTCGACGACATGACGTTCGAGGTAGGCGATCTTTTCTTCAAGCCGGAGGAGCGGGTCGTGCATGGCGGGGGATTTTCAATTCGTCCAATTGTGGGACGATCACCCGCGTATAGCAATCCGGACATATCGCATGACTGAATTCCGTGCCCGTTCGTTCGTTGATGTAGGTCTCCATCTGCTGCCAGTAGTTCTGGTCGTCGCGGATTTTTTTGCAGCACGAACAGATCGGCAGCAGCGCCTCCAGTTGGCGGACCTGCGTCGTGTAACGCAGGATGCGCCCGGCCACGTGCAACCGCAGCCGCAGCTCGGTTTCATTCAGCGGCTTCGCGAGAAAATCATCCACGCCGGCGTCCATGGCCGTCTGCCGGTTGGCTCCGCTCGCCTCCCGGAGGGTGAGAAGAATAAAATAAACGTAGTCGCCATCGGTGCGCGCCCGGATGCGGCGGCAGAGCTCGAGTCCGTCTTCGCGAGGCATGTCCCAATCACTCACCACGAGGCGGAGCGGTTGCTCCTGCAAAAGGCCCCAAGCCGCCCGACCATCCTCCGCCGCGACGACTTCGTGCCCCAGATGCACCAAGGCCTGGCGAATCACCGCCAGTGCCACCTGATCGTCCTCGGCCACGAGTATCTTCATGGCGGCAATTTCCGCCGCGGCAGAAAATCCGCGCAACCGTGGAGATTACTTACCCGCGCTAAGTAATTCCCGCAACGCCGCCGGCTCCGTCACGGGGGACTGGCAGGTAAAATTCTCGCACAGATAGGCCGCCGCGCGACCGTGGATCGGACGCATCTCCGCCAGCCACGGTGCCCGCTCCGCGAGCCAGCGCTGGCCCGCGCCGCCGTCCGCGGCCAGCAACACCCGGTGTGGCCCGAGCCGCTCCTGCAGCACCGCCGCCAGGGCACGAAAATCTGCCGCCGCCGGATCGCCGGCCAGCACGACATGCCGCGGCGGCTCCAGCGCCAGCTCGACCGCGCAGAGCAACTGCGGCAACGCCTGCGGCGCTTTGCTCCATTGCGGCCGCAACGACTCGATGGTCCGCAATGCTTGCGCCCGCCAAGCGCCCGACTCATGGCCCAGCATGGCTTCGAGGCGCAGTAAATTCATGGCCGCAACCGAGCCCGGCGCCGGCTCCGCTCCGTCGTAATCTTCCTTCAAGCGCAGCACCAAGGAAGCATCATCGGCCCGCGAATTGAAATAACCTCCGCCGACTTCGTCCCAAAATTCGCGGTCCATCGCCGCCTGCAGTTCCACGGCCCATTGCAGCCAGTGCACGGCAAACGCCGCCTCGTAAAGATCAAGCAGGCCCTGGATCAGGAAGGCATAATCCTCCGCAAACGCCAGCGTCGCACCGCGACCGTCGAGCCACGACCGGTAAAGCACACCGCTCGACGCATCATAAAGCTCGCGCTCGACAAATTCCGCTGCGCGGGTCGCCGCCTTAAGGTAGGGACCGCTCTCCGAGCGGTCCGCACCCGCCGCACCGGTTTTTTCCAGAACTTGCGCCGCCTTCGCGAAGGCCGAAATCATCAGCCCGTTGTTCGCCGTGAGAATCTTGTTGTCCAAGTGGGGCCGGGGCCGGCCTGCCCGCAACGTCAAGAGCCGTCCGAGCAACGCCAGCACCTTCGCATCGGCCGCCGCAGGCGCGAGCCCGAAGGCTTGGGCGGTCACCGCCAACGCCGTGCGTTGGGCGAGGATGTTCTTGCCCCGAAACTCACCCTGCGGATCCAGCGCCGCCGCCACGTTGCCCTCGGCCTGCACTCCGTAATGTGCGGCGAAAAATGCGTAGTCGTCACCCAACGCCGCCTGCAACTCCGCCGCGCCCCACACGTAATATGCACCCTCCGCATGTTCGGGCCGGCCATGCGCCACCACGCTGTCCGCATCCTCCGCCGTGTAAAATCCGCCGGCCGGATGCGTGAGTTCACGCAGCACATAGTCCAGAATGTCGCGCGCCAGCCAGCCGTAGGTCTCGACGCCGGAGGCCTGCTGTGCCGCGAGAAAGTTCACGGCGATCTGCGCCTGATCGTAGAGCATCTTCTCGAAATGCGGCACGAACCATTTCTCATCGACGGAGTAGCGGTGAAACCCGCCGCCCACATGATCGTGCAGCCCGCCCTTCGCCATTTCGCGCAGCGTGGCGGTCGCGAGCTTGATCGCCTCCGTCCCCACCTCGCTGGTCACGCCCTGCACGGCCGCCGCGCGAAAAAGGAAATTGAGGTTTGCCGCCCGCGGAAATTTCGGCGCCCCGCCAAAACCGCCGGCCTGCGGGTCAAACGCCTCGTAGAAATACTGGAAGCATTTCTCAAACGCCTCGCCGCCGCTCAGCGTCAGGTCCGGCACCTCGCCCTCCGCCGCGGGTGGCCGCTCGTAATATTCCCGCAACGTCCCGAGGGCGCGGTCGCCTTCCGCCACCAGTTTTTCCCGCTCCGTCTCCCAGCCCTTGGCAATGGCACGCAGCAGCGTCGGAAACCCCGGCCGGCCGTGCCGGTCTTCGGGCGGAAAATAGGTGCCGCCGAAAAACGGCTTCAGCTCCGGCGTCAACCACGCGCTCAGCGGCCAGCCACCGTGGCCGGTCATTGCCTGCACGTAGGCCATGTAAACCTTGTCCACATCGGGCCGCTCCTCGCGGTCCACCTTGATCGCCACGAAATCCTTGTTCAGCAGCGCGGCGATGTCCGCGTCTTCAAAAGATTCGTGCGCCATCACATGGCACCAGTGACAGGTCGAGTAACCGATGCTTAGAAAGATCGGCTTCTGTTCCGCGCGCGCGCGGGCAAACGCCACCTCGCCCCACGGCAGCCAGTCCACGGGATTGTTCGCGTGCTGGCGCAGATAGGGCGATTTTTCGGCGGCGAGGGCGTTGGGCATGACGGTAGAAATCTAGCGCAAAGGCGCAAAACGGCCAAGCGAGGCGCCGCGCACGGCCAAGCGACGGCGGCGTAGTTTCGCGGCGGCGGGTGGGCTCACTTCCCCAGCACCCAGTTGAAGATCAACGGGGCCACAATGGTCGCGTCGCTCTCGACGATGAACTTCGGCGTTGAGCCCGCGAGCTTGCCCCAGGTGATCTTCTCGTTCGGCACCGCGCCGGAGTAGCTGCCGTAGCTGGTGGTCGAATCGCTGATTTGCGCGAAGTAGCCCCACAGCGGCACGCCCGTGCGTTGCAAGTCCTGGTGCAGCATCGGCACCACGCAGATCGGAAAATCACCGGCGATGCCGCCGCCGATCTGGAAGAACCCGATCGAGCCTTCGCCGTTCTTCAGCTTTTTTGCCGTCTGCGTATACCACTCCGCCAGCCAGGTCATATATTCGATGCCGGTGCGCACGGTGTGGACGTTTTTGATTTCACCCGTCACACAGCGGCCGGCATACATGTTGCCCAAGGTCGCGTCTTCCCAACCCGGCACGATGATGGGCAGGTCCTTTTCGCACGCGGCGAGCATCCAGGAATTCTTCGGGTCGATCTGGTAGCTTTTCTTCAGTTTTCCGCCGCGCAGAATCTTATACATGAACTCATGCGGGAAATAGCGCTCGCCCGCCTGATCCGCCTTCGTCCATTCGTCGGCCACGACCGCCTCGATCCGGCGCATCGCTTCCATCTCGGGAATGCAGGTGTCGGTCACGCGGTTCATGTGGCGTTTCACCAACGCCACCTCGTCCTCCGCCGTCAAGTGGCGGTAGTGCGGCACGCGCTCATAGTAGTCATGGGCGACGAGATTGAAAATGTCCTCCTCCAGATTCGCGCCGGTGCAGACGATCGCGTGGACCTTGTCCTTGCGAATCATCTCGGCGAGCGAGATGCCGAGCTCCGCCGTGGACATCGCGCCCGCCAGCGTCACCAACATTTTGCCACCCACTTTCAAGTGGTCCTCGTAACCCTTCGCGGCATCCAGCAGCGCGGCCGCGTTGAAATGGCGGTAATTATGCGCGATAAATTTCGAGATCGGGCCCTTTTTTTCGGCCAGTTTGGCATTCACGCTCTCGGGTTTCACCTTGGCTTTTTTGGCTTTCATAATTTCCCGATGATTAGCAGGGCATTTCCGCGATTCGCCACAAAAAACGTCGCTTCGAGTCCGGCCGCGCGCTCTGGTGGCGCACTCCCTCCATGTTTGCGGCCCTGCTCACCACGGCTTTCTTTTCGTTCTCGATCCTCTTTGCCCAGCGCAGCCTGACGGCCTGCGGCCAAATGCGGGCCAACCTCGGCCGCTTGTTGGTCGCGGTGCTCGCCCTCGGGCTTTACGCCCACACGTGCGGCACGGGTTTTCGCAGCGCCAGCACAGGGTGGTTGTTCCTCAGCGGTGTTGTGGGGATGGGGCTGGGGGACATCGCGATGTTCATGGCGCTGCCGCGACTCGGCACCCGGCTCAGTCTGCTCATGATGCAATGTCTCGCCGCGCCCATCGCGGCCGGCTGCGAATGGCTGTGGCTCGGCACGGCGCTCGCCGCGACCCAGCTCGCGCTCTGCGCCGTGATCCTCACGGGCGTGGCTTTCGCCTTCATGCCGGACCGCGCCCATCCGCCGCGGGTGAAATTGCATTGGAGCGGCTTCGTGCTCGGAGTGTGCGCCGCGGCCGGCCAAGGCATCGGCGCTATCATCACGCGCAAGGGCAGCATGGTCGCGCTCGCCGCCGGGGAGGGTCAACTCGACGGCGTCAACGCCGCCTATCACCGCATTCTCGGCGGGCTCATCCTGACCGTTATCTGGTTCGCTCTCCTGCGCGGCCGCCAGTGGGGGCGGGAACTTTTCGCCGCTCCGGCCCAACCGCGCTACCGTTGGGTCATCGCCAACGGCCTCGCCGGCCCCGTCTTCGGCGTGAGCTGCTACCAATGGGCGCTCGCGACCACACCCAGCGGCATCGTGCTGCCGATCGTCGCCACGTCCCCGCTGCTCGCGATCCCCTTGGCCTGGTGGCTCGAAGGCGACCGACCCACGCTGCGCTCCATCCTCGGCGGCGTCATCGCCGTCGGCGGGGTGATCGGCCTCACGCTCGTGCGTTAGGCCCGCCAACCGCCACCGGCCACCACCGACCGGTAATTCCGTTGACTCGCAGCATTGACGAACCGGCCTCCGATGCGGTTTACTGACCCTTCATGCTCACGATCGCCGATGTTTCAAAGTCCTATGGCACCCGAGAACTCTTCTCGGAGGTGTCGCTTTTTGTCGCGCGCACGGACCGCCTCGGCCTCGTCGGGCCCAACGGCGCCGGCAAATCCACGCTGTTCAACCTCATCCTCGGCGAGGAAAAACCTGACACCGGCACCATCGAGTGGGAGCGCGGCGCTGACTTCGGTTTCCTGCCGCAGGAAAGCGCGCCCGCCGGCGACGAGACCATCATCCACATCGCGACCAGCGGCAAGAAACTCGAGCCCGACGAGGACGACTGGGACATCGACTATACCCTGGAGCCTCGCGCCCGCAAAATTCTCGCCGGCCTCGGCTTCAAGGAAGGCGACGCGGAAAAAGTCGCAAAAACCTTTTCCGGCGGCTGGGTCATGCGCGCCCATCTCGCCCGACTCCTCGTGGCGGAGCCGGCGCTGCTACTGCTCGACGAACCGACCAATCACCTCGATCTCGAGGCGCTGCTCTGGTTTCAGGATTACCTCACCCGTTATCCCGGCGGCCTCGTCGTCATCTCGCACGACCGGGCGTTTCTGAATGCCCTTTGCACGGGCATGCTCGAACTGCGCTCCGGGCGGCTGCATTACTATCACGGCAACTACGACAATTTCCTGACCGAGAAGGAAGCGCGCAAGGATCAGCAGCTCGCGGCGTTCAAGAACCAGCAACGCGAAATCGCCCATCTCCAGAAATTCGTGGACCGTTTCGGCGCCAAGGCCTCGATGGCCTCCCGCGCCAAGTCGAAAGAGAAGCAAATCGAGCGCCTCGAGGCCGTCGCCGTCGAAGAACCCACCGAGGAGCTGAAGCGCATCAACTTCAAGTTTCCCCAGCCCCCGCGTTCCGGCCTGAAGGTCATCGAACTCAAGCACGTCCAGCAGGCCTACGGCGACCACATCGTTTACCGCGACCTCAACTTCACCGCCGAACGCGGCCAGCGCATCGTCCTCGTCGGCCCCAATGGGTCGGGCAAATCCACGCTCCTCAAGATCCTCGCCAGCGCCATCCCCATTCAGGACGGCGTCTGCGAACTCGGCAGCAATGTCGTTCCCGGTTACTTCGCGCAAAACCGCCTGGACAACCTGCACGCCGACGCGACCGTTTTTGAAAATGTGATGGAGCTGCGCACGAACGAAAACCAGCTCACCGAGCAGCAGGCCCGGGCCATTCTTGGCGCTTTTCTTTTCCGCAAGGATGACGTGCACAAACCCGTCACGGTGCTTTCCGGCGGTGAAAAATCCCGGCTCGCGCTCGCCCGGCTCTTGGTGAAGCCGCCGAACTTGCTCCTGATGGACGAGCCCACGACCCATCTCGACATCCAGTCCATCGACGCGCTCATCGGAGCGCTCAAGGCCTACGAGGGCACGTTCATCTTCATCAGCCATGACGTGCATTTCATCCGCGCCCTTGATGCCCATGTGCTCCATGTGCACAGCGGCCGCCTCACGCCCTACGCCGGCAACTACGATTACTATCTGGAGAAATCCAAGGCCAGCGACGCCCGGGCCGCGCTGACCGCCGGCTTCACCGACGCCCGGCCGAAACAAACCGAGGCGGCTGTCGCACAGAAAGCCAAAGAACCCAAGACCGCCAAGCCTTCGGCCAACGAAATTCGCAAATTCCGTGAGCAAGTCGGCCAGCTGGAGAAGAAGGTCGTCGAACTGGAAACCAAACAGGCCGACATCACCGCGGCACTGGAAGCGCCCGAGACCTATGCCGACAAGGGCCGGTTTCACCATCTCAACCTCGAGCTCAGCACCATCGTGGACCAGATCACGACCGCCACGAACGCCTGGGAAGAGGCTGCCACCAGGTTGACGGAGATGGAAAATCCGTAGGCCGCGAGCTTGCGGTCGCTTCGAATTCCAAAGAAGCGCCTGCCAGCAGGCGGCCTACGACCGGAACCGTTTTCTTATCCCGTAGGCCGCGAGCTTGCTCGCGCTCCTTCCGCCCTTCATCTCCATGCCATGCACACCCCCGGCAGAGGAGACGGCGCACTGCGGCGCTACCGCGTGTCGCTGCCCGGGACATCCTATTTTCTCACCCTCTGCACAGTAATCGCACCGCCGGCCTGACCCGCGAGAATGTCGCTGCCGCCGTCCGCGCCGAAATCTCGGCCATCGAATCCGACGGCCACTGGGTGCAACGCGCCGGGGTGCTCATGCCGGATCATCTTCACTTGCTCGTTCGTCTCACCGGTAATCTCGGCATCGCTCGCTGCATTGCCCGCTTAAAATCCAAGACCCGCCCGCACCTGAGCGTTCACGACCTCGCATGGCAGCCCAACTTCTACGAACACCGGCTCCGGCCGGACGACGCGATTGAAGAGGTGGTGCGCTACATTTTTCTTAATCCTTATCGCGCCGGCGTCGTTTCGATTGACGCACCCTATCGCTGGTTCTGGTTGGGCACAGAAGACGCCGTGTGGTTCAAACCCGGAACCAACCACGGACGACCGTTTCCCGAATGGTTGCGGTGACCCAAAGGTGCGCCTGCGAGCATGCGGCCTACCCAGGACTCCCGCCCTGCGCACTATCCGATCATCTCATCCACGAGCTTCGGCGGCGCCGCCGGCGGCCTAGCCCCCACCACAATCGCCTTGGCAAGCATCGCCTGCGCCTCGGTGAGGGCTTGGACATCGTTCGCGTGCAACACACAAAGCGGGGTGCCGGCGGTAATCCGTTCGCCGATCTTTACCAACCCGCTGATGCCCACCGCGGGATCCACTTTATCCTCCGCCTTGGTCCGACCGGCACCCATCCGCAGCGCCGCCAACGCCACGCCCATCGCATCCACCTCCGTCACATAACCGTCCACCGTTGCCGTGAGCGGCACCTGCAGGCGCGCTTGGGGCAGCCGGGCCGGCTCATCCACCACCCGGCCGTCGCCGCCCTGGGCCTCGATGATTTCGCGTAATTTTTCCAGCGCCGCGCCGTTGGCGACGACCGCCTTGAGCTGCGCCTCGGCTTCGGTCACATCCGCCGCCACGCCGCCGAGCAGCAACATCTGTGCGCCCAACGCATAGGTTACTTCCATCAAATCCGCCGGACCCTCGCCGCGCAGGCCGGCGATGGACTCCGCCACCTCGAGCGCATTCCCGACCGTGCGGCCCAACGGCTGATCCATCGCCGTGAGGATCGCCCGCACCTTTTTTCCGCCGGCCTTGCCGACGCTGACCAATGTCTCCGCCAACTGCCGCGCCTCGGCCTTGGTTTTCATAAACGCCCCGCGGCCGAATTTGACGTCAAGCACGAGCGCATCGATCCCTTCCGCGAGTTTCTTCGCCAGAATCGAACCGCAGATGAGCGGGATGCACTCGACCGTCGCGGTCACATCGCGCAACGCATAAAGTTTTTTGTCGGAAGGCGCGAGGTCCTTGGTCTGGCCAATGAGGGCGCAACCGATTTTCGCCACCTGCGCGCGGTAGGCCGCGAGGGAAAGGTCCGTGCGGAAACCGGGGATCGATTCCAGTTTGTCGAGCGTGCCGCCGGAATGGCCGAGCCCGCGGCCGCTGATCATCGGCACCGGCACGCCGCAGGCGACGACCATCGGGGCCAACGGAATCGAGACCTTGTCGCCCACGCCGCCGGTCGAATGTTTGTCCACCTTCACGCCCGGCACATTCGAGAGATCCGCGACCGTGCCCGACCGCATCATCGCATCGGTGTAGTGCGCAGTTTCCTGCGGCGTCATCCCGCGCAGGAAGATCGCCATCAACAGCGCGCTGAGTTGATAGTCGGCCCACGAGCCATCCGTGGCCCCGCGGACAAACGCCTGGATTTCCTCGCGCGTCAGCGCGTGACCGTCGCGTTTTTTCGCAATGATATGCTGCGGAAACATGCCCGCAGCCTAGCTCCCCTTGGGCGGCGGACAACGCTTATCCGCCGCCGGTTTCACTTCGGTCGGACGGATCAGGCCTTCAGTCCAAGCATGGACTTGGCCACGGCGAAGGGCGAACGCGTGACCGTCGTGTCCTTGATTTTACCTTTGCCCGCCGGTGCGGCCAGCCGCTGCTCCAACGCGGCGATCCGTTCCTCACGTTTGACCACCGTTTCCTCGCGCTGCTTGAGGGCTTTTTCCTGCTCCCGCTGGGCGAGGCGGTCGTCCACCACGTGCTTTTGCTCCACCTCAAGCAAGGCGCGGGCGCGGTGTAATTTAGTCCAGGCGTCCTGCAGGGTCGATTCGCCCATTTGCGGGGAGGGAATGGTGAAACGGGTGAGCGAAGAAGGCGCGCCAAACCGCGTGCCTTGCTGCGCCTGATCCAACTGGGTCTGCCATTCGCGCAAGTGCATTTCATAGGCGTGCAGATTTTGCTCCTGCAACCGCAGGGCTTCCGAATCCTGCTCCAAGCGATGGCGGGCCTCCTCTGGGTTCAACTCAGCGGGTTCGCGCAGAGCATCGGCAAAAGGTGATTTGGAGCGCCGGACTTTCAAGGCGGCCTGCGCGGTGGGAAAACTGATTTCGGGCTTGTTCATAGGAGTGCGTGTTTTTTGGAAACGCCTCCTCTATACACGGGCCGGCCCGCACTGGCTATGGGTCGGGCCGGCTTTTACGCGCTGTTTACCGCCGCGGGCCGGCTTTTGAGAAAAATTTACGAGCCGTGCGCCGATGACCGGCGTCAGACGCGGAAAATCACGTTCTCACGGTTGAACATCCGCACCGCCAGCGCCAGCACCACGCCCGCATAGACGCAGGTGGAACCAAAGATGATCGCGATGTAATGCCAGTGCCAGACACCTGAAAGCATCTCCTTGCAAACCAGCGAGAGATTGAGAATCGGCACGAGCGCGAGTTTTGCGTTCAAATCGATGCCCGGCAGCATGCCGATGACCGCCGGCATGATGACGACGATGATGAGCGGCGAGACGTAACTTTGCGCCTCCTTGTAACTCTTGGCGAAGAGCGAAATCGTGAGCAACCCGGCGGCAAAGAGCACCGCCACCGGCAGCACCATCGCCGCCACCCCGAGGATGCCCAGCGGGTCGATCATCGGGATGGCGTCGCCACTGGCCGCCGCCGCTTGGGCCGCTTTCGCACCCCCTCCGCCCCCGAGTGAAACAATGCCAATGGCCGCGCTCACGCCCATTGACGCCATGGAGAGCACCATGGTCGTGACCGAGGCCGTGAGCACCATCAGGAATTTGCCCAGGACGATGTTTACGCGATGCACCGGGCTGCACAAAAGCGTCTCCATCGTGCCGCGTTCCTTCTCCCCCGCCGTCAGATCCATCGCCGGATACATCGCGCCGGTGAAGCACAGGATGATGATGATATAGGGCACGAATCCGCCGATCGCGTTGCCACCCACTTTCTCCGGCGGGGCGGCGTTCTGGCGCTTCACCTCGAACGGTTTGACCAGGTTCGCAGGCAACCCGCGCTCCGTCAGCCGCCGCTCCACCGTTTTTTCCCGCAGCGTGCGAAAGAACCGGTCTACCTCGCCGACACCGATGCCGGACTTCAATTCCCCTTCGTAATAATAAAGGGTCACAGTGGCAGGCTCACCCTGAGCAAGCGACGCCTCAAAGCCAGCGGGAATATCCACCGCGACGCGGACTTTCTTGTCGGAAATCAGCTGCTTGTAGTCGGCCGGCGACTCGACGATCCGGAATTTCTTTTCCGCCCGCAGCGCCGCCACCACTGCCGGTGAATCTTTCCCACCCATAAGGGCGATCGTCGTGGCTTCGCTGTGGGCCTGCTTCATGACCTTCGTCATGATGACGCCGACGCCGAACATGATCACGGGAATGATCAGCGTCGGCACGACAATCATCGAAATGAGGGTGCGGCGGTCGCGTAGCGAATCCTTCAGCTCCTTTAGATAAACCGTGAAAATATGTTTGGCGTTCATGGGGTGGGCTCAGGCATTGCCGGCGGCAGCGAGGGCGGCCTCGCCGCCGACCGCCTTGACGAAAATTTCTTCCAAATCGGTCTCGCTAAAGCGTTGCTGCAATGCGGCGAGGGGGCCCTCCGCGACCATCCGGCCGCCGTGGATGATGCCGATGGTGTCGCAAAGCTTCTCCACCTCGCTCATCACGTG
>JAGNQV010000070.1 GCA_017988885.1 Opitutaceae bacterium
TCAGCGGCATTTCGCCGATTTCGTCGAGAAAGAGCGTGCCGCCATCGGCCGCCGCCACCTTGCCCACCGTGTCGGCCACCGCACCGGTGAAGGAACCTTTCACGTGGCCAAAAAGTTCACTCTCCAGTAACTCGCGCGAAAGGCTCGGGCAATTGACCGTGATCAGCGCCGCGTCGCGCTGCGCGCTGCGCTTGTGCACTTCACGGGCCAGCACGCTCTTGCCCGTGCCGCTCGGACCCAGCACTAGCATGGTCGCCGGGGTCGCCGCCGCTTTGAACGCAATTTCCAGGGCGCGTTGCATGACCGGTTCGGCGGACTCGTGATCCAAGGCTGGGGTCTCGTCGGCTAGCTGGCTCTCCAGCGCGTGCAGCCGGTGCTGCAGGGAGCTGGCCCTTGCCACTTTCGCCAGCACCCCGCGAATTTGCTCGGGCGTGAATGGCTTGGGAATGAAATCGAACGCACCCCGGCGCATCGCCTCCACGGCGGACGCGATGTTGGCATAGGCCGTAAACATCACCACCGCGAGGGAGGGCTGCGCCTTGAGCAGTTTTACCAGCACCGCCAGTCCGTCATCGGCCCCCAGTTTCAGATCGAGAAAGCAGGCGTCGAAAGCCTCCTCGTCCAACAGCGCGAGCGCCCGAGCCGCGTGCGGTGCCTCGACGCCGGTATGGCCGGTGGTTTCGACCGCAATGCGCGTCGTTTTGCGGATACTGGCTTCATCATCGACAATCAGGACGCGCATAGTGGGGTAGGTTTAAGATAGTCCTGACCGGTCATCGGGCCAATCTCAAAAGCCAAGGCGGAGTCGCTCGCGCGACCCCGCCAGGTCCAGCTTCAACTAACAATCCCGCCGGTTAAAACCCGCGGGGACTGTTATCGGGGCTATTGACCCATGCGTGCAGCACCGGTTCCCACCGGAAATTCATCGAGAAAGAACCCTTCGTGGCCGATTTTGCTTACCCAGTGCAGATTTCTGTTGTTCTATCCGCCGTTCCTATCGTCATCGCAACGTAACCCCATCATGTCCGACGCCGCAGCCTCCCAACCCCAAGTCGCCGCGCCCAGTGGTCCGCCCGGCAAGCTCACCGATCTCGAGATCAAGGATGCCCAGTTGATCTTCGCCTCGGCATGGCAGGACCTGGAGGAGGATTTTGGCCGCGAAAACCTGCGCTTCCCCAAGGAAATCATCCTGCTGGGCGGTGCGCCCGGCTCGGGCAAAGGGACCAACACCGCGTTCATCGCCAAGACCCGCGGTCTCACCTGCCCGCCCATTGTCATCAGCGCCCTGCTCGACTCGCCCGAAGCCAAACGCCTGAAAGACGCCGGCAGCATGGTTGGCGACCGCGAAGTGGTGGGCCTGCTCCTGCGCGAATTGATGAAACCCGCCTACCGCGACGGGGTGATTCTCGACGGCTTTCCGCGCACCCAAGTGCAGGTGGAGTGCCTGAAACTACTGGTCGGCAAGATGCAGCTGTTGCGCCGCGAATTTTACAGCACGTCGCTCAGCATGCATTTCCGCCAGCCCACGATCCACATCATGGTGCTGTTTGTGGACGAGAAGGAATCCGTCGCCCGCCAGATCCAACGCGGCCGCGAAACTCGCCTGCACAACGAGGAAGTGCAACGCACCGGCGTCGGCACGCTCTGGGAAGATCGCACCACGGACCATGACGAGACGCTCGCCCGCCGTCGCTATCGGGTGTTCAAGGAGCAGACGTGGGATGCCTTGCAGTCCCTGAAGGAAATTTTCCATTACCATTTCATCGACGCCCAAGGTTCCTTCGCGGAGGTCGAGGCCAACATCCTCAAGGAACTGGAGTATCAAAGCACGCTTGAGCTCGACCCCCGCACCGTGGACCGGCTGCGCAACATTCCCGTCGCGAGCGAAATCATCATCCATGCCCGCCAGGAACTGGTGAAGCGACTCGACGGCTACGAATTCGGCCAGCCCGAGCTCTTCGCCCAAGTCGTGGGCTTTGTGTGCAAAAAAATCATGCCGATCGTGCTGCGGCACTCCATTTCCGGCGTCGGCCACATCAATACGGAGGATCTCTTGCTCGAGGATCCGACGGCGCTCGCGATGCTCATCGACGTGTTTTCCGAACGCGGCTATCACGCCGTCGTTGATATTCACCGCATCGAGGTGCCGGAGAAATTCGACCTGCAGACCGGTGCCATCACTTGCCGCACCAAGAAAGTCTTCCGGATCCAGATCCGCTTCCAAGGTTCCGTGATCCGGCGCGGCTGAGTCCGTTGCAACCTTACCCGGCGTTCCGCAACCCCGGCAGGCCGTCGATGCTCGCCGTATTTCTCCGCCGCCGGTAATCGGCCAGTCCGGCGGGCCCCAGTTTCTCGCCCAGTTTGTCGAGCACATCGCGCGGCTGGACAAAATCGTAGAGCGGCACCGCATAACCGCACGAATCAGCCACGCGCTCCACCTTGATCCGGATGATGGTGCGCAGCCCGACCAACGCGGGAAACTTTTCCCGCAGGGCGTCAAACTCCGCTTCGCCCGGCTCCAGCACTTCCCCGCGTCCATGCAAGCGGACAATTTTCGGCGCACCAGTGAACGCGCAAAACATGAGCACGATACGGCCGTTTTCCCGCAGATGCGCCACCGTTTCGATGCCGCTGCCCGTCAGATCCGCATAGGCGACTTCGTGCGGGCCGAGGATGCGAAAGGTGTCGCCCCCTTTCGGCGAGCAATTGACGTGGCCGTTCGCTCCCAGCGGTGCCGTGGCCACCACGAACATCTGTTGCGCCTGCAACCAAGCGCCCAGTTCAGTGGTGATTTCTTCGAAAATCTTACCCATCACGACAGGCTGCCCGCCGCCGCAGTCGGCACGAGCTCAATTATATCCCTTGTCCCCATTGGGCGGACTCCCTACATCGACATCCGCCCGGCATCCCGCCGGGTGCTTACCCACAACCCCCAGCCCAAATCCCATGCCCCTGCTCATCCTGCTCATTGAACTCGCCATCATCGTTCTTGTCATCGCCGGCGTTTGGAAAACTTTCGTCAAAGCCGGTCAACCCGGTTGGGCCGCCATTATCCCGATCTATAATGCCTACATCCTGTTGAAAATCGCCGGCCGGCCAGGTTGGTGGCTCATCTTGCTGCTGATTCCGCTGGTGAACATTGTCATCGCGATCATCGCCGCCATCGATGTGGCCAAAGCTTTCGGCAAGGGCACGGGCTTCGGCCTCGGTCTGGCACTGCTGGGCTTTATTTTCTACCCCATTCTCGGTTTCGGCGACGCGACCTACCACGGTCAACCGGCCGCCGCCTGAGTTTTTCCTCGGTCAACTTCCGGCAGTGCGTTCGCCCGGCGACGCACTGCTTTTTTATTCGTAACGCAGCGCCTCGATGGGATCGAGCGAGGCGGCCTTGAAGGCCGGATAAAAGCCGAAACCGACGCCGATGCCCGAGCAGACGAGCAGGCCGATGCCCGCCCACATCCACGGAAACACAATCGCCGCATTCATCATGGAAGCGAGGCCGTTGCCGACCACGACCCCGATGAGGATCCCCACCATGCCGCCGGCGAGGGATATGGCCACGGATTCGATGAGAAACTGCAGGAGAATGCTGACCTTGCGCGCCCCAATGGACTTGCGGATGCCGATTTCCTTCGTGCGCTCCGTCACGCTCACGAGCATGATGTTCATGATGCCCACGCCCGCCGCCAGCAGCGCGATGCCGCTGATGACAAAGGAGCCCGCGGCCACGACGTCGGCCACCTTGGCGAAGGACGTGATCAGGGATTCATTGGAAAACAGATCGAAATCGTTTTCATCCTCCGGCTTCAGGCCCCGGGCGATGCGCATCGCCGTGATGGCCTTGTCGATGGTCTCGTTGTAAACCAACTGCGAGGGCGCCTGGGTGGCGATGTTGAGCGATTGCCGCTCGTTGCCAAACTCCATGGCGAAACGCGTAACCGGCACGATAATGATCCCATCCTGGCTCTGGCCAAACGACGAGCCCCGCGCTTCCAATACCCCAATGACCGTATAAGTGCGCCCGCGCACCTTGATAATCCGGCCCAGGGCGGATTCGGCCGGAAAGAGTTTACTGTTCACGTCCTGGCCGATGATACACACGGGGCGGGCCAGTTCGATGTCCGCTTCGGTGAAGTTGCGGCCCGTGCCGACATTGAAGGAATTCGCGGGAAAATAATACTGGTTGCCTCCGGCAAAGGTGAGATCCGGCGTGGTCTTGCGGTTCAGATACATCGCCTGCGCAGTGCTGAAATCATAGAGCTCGAGACTGATCACCTCGGCGGTGCCTTCCATCAACTGCTGGTAGCGCTGCCCCTGCTCGAGCGTGAGGTTGCGGCGCAACCGGTATTTGCGGTTGTTGCCGTTGTTGAACCCGCTCGGATATTTTTGGAACTGAAAGGCGTTGGAGCCGAGTTGGGAAAGCCCCGTCTCGATCGAGCCGCGCAGGGCCGAAACGGTCGTCATCACGCCAATGACCGAGAACACCCCGATGGTGATGCCCGACATCGTGAGGAACGAGCGGAGCTTGTTCACGCCGAGGGAGCCCAGCGCCATCTGCAAAATTTCGCGCAGTTTCATCGGGTGCCTTTATTCGTAGCGCAACGCCACCACCGGATCAAGGCGGGAGGCCCCCCACGCCGGGGCAAAGCCGGACACAATGCCGGTGGCAATCGATACCACCACACTCACGACGACCAGACCCATGGAGAAAACCACGGGCAGACTCGGCATCGCCAACTGGATCAGCAGGCAAAGTCCAAACGTGACCGTGAGCCCGATGACGCCGCCGATGAGGCAGATCGATACCGCCTCGATGAGAAACTGCAGCAGGATGGTGCGGCGGCGGGCCCCGAGCGCCTTGCGCGTGCCGATCTCCTTGGTGCGCTCCTTCACCGAGACAAAAGTGATGTTCATGATCCCGATGGCACCAACGAAGAGCGCCAGTCCCGTGATAAAGAGTCCCGCCATCGCGATACCCTTCTTGATCGGGTCGAGCTGTTCACGGAAACTTTGCTGTTGGTTGATACTGAAATTATCCCGCTCGCCCGGCAACTGCCCGCGCACGCGGCGCATCGCCCCGATGAGCTCCTCCTTGGCATCATCCATCCGGGTTTTGTCTGTCACTTTCACCCGCAACTGCGCGCTATTGGAGTTGGCGCCGAAATACTTGCGATACGCGTTGAGCGGCACGATGGCCTGCGAATCAAAACTGAAAATGCCCAAAAATGAGCCCTGCTTCGCCAGCACGCCAATGACCGTGAACGGCTGCCCCTTGATGAGCACGCTTTCACCCAACGGCGGGTGAATGGGAAATAAAGCCTCGGCGACATCGAAGCCCAGCACGCACACCTGCCGCCCGCCGGCGGCCTCCGTTTCATTGAAGAGCCGGCCCTCCTTAAAATCGGCTGACATCATCTGCGAATAACTCGCGGTCGTGCCGATGATCTGCACGGCACTCACCTGATTTTCACCGACCTTGAGCGAGGCCCGGCCACCCGCCACCGGGGCGGCAACCTGCAGCAGGGAGTTGGGCGAATCCTCGATGATGCGGTTCAGTTTCTCGGACATTTCGGGACGGATGATCGGACGGTTGATATAATTCCACCAGTCCTCCACCGGCCCCCACGGCCATTTCTGCACATAGAGCACATCATCGCCCAGCATCGCCATGCTGTTCTGAAAGCCACGGTCGATGCCGTTGATCGCCGTGCCCATGAGTGTCACCGCCACGATGCCGATAATAACACCGAGTGCGGTCAGCATTGAACGCATCTTGTTCGCCCGGATCTGCGCAAAGGCGATGCGGAACGATTCGGTGAACTCGTAGAGCAGGCGTTTCATGGCGTGGCGGGCTTGGGAAAATCAATCCACCGGACCGTCGCTCTCAATGAGACCGTCGCGGAGTCGCACAATCCGGCGCGCGTGGCGGGCAATGTCTTCCTCGTGGGTGACCACGATGATGGTATTGCCCTGTTCGTAGAGGTCTTCGAACAGCGCCATGATTTCGACGCCGGTTTTTGAGTCGAGGTTGCCGGTGGGCTCGTCCGCGAGGATAATGGAGGGCTTGTTCACGAGCGCCCGGGCGATGGCCACGCGCTGGCGCTGCCCCCCCGAAAGCTCGTTGGGCTTGTGGTGCATGCGGTCGCCGAGACCGACATTCGTCAGCACCTCCATGGCGCGCTCGCGCCGCTCGTGCGCCGAGTAACCGGCATAGATCAGCGGCAATTCGACATTGCTCAGCGCCGTGGAGCGCGGCAGCAGGTTAAAGGTCTGAAAAACAAAGCCGATCTCGCGGTTGCGGATCTCCGCCAGCTCGTCGTCCACCATCGTGGCCACGTTGGTGCGATTGAATTCGTAATGACCGGCAGTGGGCGTATCAAGGCAGCCCAGCATGTTCATCAACGTGGACTTGCCCGAACCGGACGGTCCCATGATGGCGAGATACTCATTGCGGTGGATTTTCAAATCCACGCCGCGCAGCGCGTGGATGATTTCCGCGCCCATTTTATAGAGCTTCGTGACGCCTGCGATCTCAATGACCAAGGCGCCCGACGGACGGACAGGGCGCCGCACATGGGCGGCGGGAACAGTGGGAGGCGTCATAGCGGAGGCGGCGTGACGATTACTTCTTCTCGCTGTCTTTCTTGGGCTTCTCGATTTCGATCTCTGCGCCGTCCTTGAGCCGGCGGCTGATGGCGGCGTAACTGCCCGAGACGACCTCATCCCCGGCTTTCACGCCGCTCTTCACCTCGATGTGCGTGTTGTCCGCAATCCCAGTCTCGACTTTTTGCATCTTCACCTTGTCGCCATTCCGGACAAAGATCACGCGCTGCAGCAGATCACGCGTGCGCCGGGCTTCCGCCTTTTCGTCGGCCACCTCGAGGTCATTGCCTGATTTTTCACGGGCCTCCTTGGCCTTCTGTTGTTGCAGCTCCTCGCTCGTCTTGCCGCCATCGGCGCGAACCGTGACGCTTTGGATCGGCACAGCGACGACGTTCTCGACGGTCTGCGTCTCAATGTCGGCGGTGGCGCTCATCCCTGGACGGAGCATGATATCGCGATCGGTGATTCGAATCTTGACCAGGAAATTAGCCACCTCGTCCGAGGCGGATGCGGCGGACTGCGAATTGGCACCCGAATTGGCGGTGCCTTGGGCGGAGGAGCTGATCTCCTTCACCGTGCCAGTGAATTTGCGGCCGGGAAAAGCGTCGATGGAAATCACGCCTTTGTCCCCCAGCTTGACGTTGACGATGTCATTTTCGTTCACCTTCACACGCACCTCCATGTTGCTAAGATCGGCCACGCGCATGATTTCCGTGCCCTCAAACTGACCGGTGCCCACCACGCGCTCACCCAGTTCACTGGTCAGGGAGCTGATGGTGCCGTCCATCGGCGCATAAATCGTGGTCTTGCTCAGTTGATCGGAGGCTTGGGTGACCGAGCCCTCGGTGCGGCGGATCTGCGCCATCGAAGAATCGAGGTCGGCCTTGGCCACTTCGTAGTTGGTCTTGGCGTTGAGAATATCGGCGTCGGAAATCAGTTTCTTTGCATACAGGTCTTTGGCCTGGAGGTAATCTTGCTCCGCTTTGTTCAGGCGCGCCTTGCTGAGCACGCTCGCCGCTTGGGCGGCCACCAGCGAGGCTTCCTGCTGCTCCAGTTGCGCCTCATAGAAGTCCGGTTTGATTTTCAGCAATAAATCACCCTTCTTCACCCCATTGCCCTCCTTGAAAGGCAGCGCGGTGATTTCACCGGCGACCTCGGGAGAAATCTTCACCTCGGTCTCGGGCTGCACCTTGCCGGTGGCCGTCACCACCTGTGTGATGGTCTTCACGAAGGCCTTTTCCGTCGTGACTGGGATGCCGGTCTTTTTGCTGCGTTTGGAAACAACGCCGATGGCGATGAGTGCAATGAGCGCAACGGTGCCACCGATGAGAATCCATTTTTTCTTGGATTTACGACGGGGCGCGGGCGTGGGTGAAGCGGAGGGGGCTTGGTTCATAGGTCTCGTTTGGAAAGTTAGGGGCAAGGGTCAAAAATCGGCGCCAACATGGCAAGCGACCAGCTTCTCATTCGGATAAAAAAGTGGAGGGGCCCACAACGACCCCTCCACAACACAACAACTGATTACTACGAACTAGGCTGATAACTGACGATACCAGCGCGGCCGGATACATGCCTGCGACCAAACCGCCGCATTCTGCGACGAAGCGCAGGGATACGGTGGGCGGACGGCAAATACGGAAACAGCTCGCTGGCATGCCCCAACAACACGCCTTTGCGGGAAAAGTTACACGAAACTTTGATGAACGGCCCCCGCGGCGGATGGGCGGCCCCCCGTGGACGACCGTCCCAAGGGCCGTTTCGCCGGATCAAGCCATCTTCGGCGGCTGCAAACCCAACCGCGTAACCGCCACCGCCGGATCAAACTCCGCCGCGGTTTTCAGGTGTGCAACCCACTGTTGCGCCAGCCATGGTGCATAGAGCGCGCCCTTGGCGCCCAGCGCTCCGCAGATTCCCAGCCGCGAATTTTCCGGATGCCTGCCTGCGACCGGATGTTTGTCGGGCGCGGACAACCGCAACCCTGCCAGCTGTCGCTGCACCGCCACCTCGCGGCCGGCCAGAGTTTGCGCGCTGCTCAGCAAGGCGGCCCGGGCCTCGGTCGTCGGTGTGGAATTTTCCACCCCCGGCTCATGCGTTGCGCCCACCCAAGCCGTGTCACCGCCGGTAGGCAACAGCCAGCGGCCATCGTTCAGAATGACATCCGGCGTGAGGCCGGAAACGCCCACCTGCATGGTCTCGCCTTTGCTCACGGCAAATTTTACGTCGGCAAACAAACCGTGCCGCAAGGCCGCGCCCGTGCCGTCGATGATAAGCGCATGCTCCCGCCCCATGCGCGTCCAATCCATCCGCGCCTCACGCAAAACACCTTGCTTCAGCCAGCGTTGGCGGGCCGCCGTCAGCAACGCCGGCACATCCACCCGTGCAGCCGGTGAAATCCAAAAGCCCGCGTCATCCGCGGCGCCGGCAAAGGGCGCCAGTTCACCGCGCGCGTGCTTTTCCGCAAAAATCCGCCGTTCCCGATCATCGCGAAACAACCGGCGCACGCGCATCTCCCGCCACAATGACACGCCGAGCGCCTGCTCCATTTCACGATAGGTGTCACGCGCCAGGGGCAGCAGCTCGTCCACCCGCCAGCTTTTCACCAAACGCCGGCCGGTGATAGGGTTGATGATACCGGCGGCGGCGCGCGAGGCCGCCTGCTCATGACCGGCATCGATGACCGCAAACGCCAAGCCGGCCCGCTCCAGTTTCCAAGCCAGCACCGTCCCCGCGAGTCCCTGCCCGACAATTAAAATATCCGCGTGCATCAACGTATTCCGCGGCCACCGGCCCGCCGGCGTCAGTGCCTTTGCGCGCCATGCAGCGCCGCCCCCACGATCCCTGCTTCATTGAAAAACTCCGCCGGCACCAATTTCGCCCGGGTCTGGATATATTTGAAAAACTTCTGATGTTTCGCACTCACGCCACCGCCAATGATGATCAACTCGGGCCAGAAGAGCGCCTCCAGCGCCCCGATATATTTCGTCAGGCGCTTGCCCCACTTTTCCCAAGAGAGATCCTTGCTCTCGCGGACGGACGCCGCGACATATTTTTCCGCCGACTTTCCTTTCCATGGAAAATGGCCGAGTTCACAAGGGAAGACCACTCCACGGTCCAGCAGGGCCGAGCCCACCCCGGTGCCCAACGTGAGCATCAGCGCCTTGCCCTGGCACCCGCGGCCTGCGCCAAACTTCATTTCCGCCAGTGCCGCCGCCGCCGCATCGTTGATCAACGCGACCGGACTGCCGGTGACCTTCGAAAAAAGTCCGACTCCGTCGCAATCGATGAACTTGGGATGCAGATTCGCCGAAGTCCGGATGTGCCGGCCTTGGATTACGCCCGGAAACCCCGCGCCAATCGGCCCCTGCCAATCGAAGTGCTCCGCAATATCCGCCATCGCCCGCGCCATCTGCACGGGCGAAAGCGGCTGTGGGGTCGCGATGCGATGCCGCTCGCCCAGCAATCGCCCCGTGGTGGTGTCCACCGGCGCGCCCTTGATCGCCGAACCGCCGATATCAATGCCGAGAACTTTCATGCACGCGCAGCCAAACAGTTTCGCGCCGTGATTACACGAAATTTAACGACCGCCATCCCGCCACGGCGTGACTGTGCGCGGAATACCGTGCGTGAGCCGCCTTTAACCGCACTGGCCACCCGGACCGTGCGCGTGACCGTGACTCAACTCTTCCGGCGTCGCCGCCCGCACCGCCACGACCTCGACCTCAAACGTCAAATCAACTCCAGCCAAGGCATGGTTCGCATCCAACGTCACCGCATCCCCATCAATCGCCACGACCGTGACGACCGGCGCAAAGCGGTCCGTGTCAGTCTGAAACTGGTCGCCCACCTTCAGTTCGCCTTCCACGGGCAGTTGCGAACGTTTCACCGCCTGCACTTGGCTGGCATCGCGCTCGCCGTAGGCTTGCGCCGCCGGGACCTCGATGCGGGTCTTCGTGCCGGCCGGCACGCCGCGCAACTGCGCATCGAGCCCTTCGATGATTTGCCCCCCGCCTTCCAGATAGACGATGGGCTCGCCGCCCGACGAAGTATCAATCACGCGACCCGCCGGATCACGCAACGTGTAATGAAAAGTGACGATATTTTTGCTCATGTTTCCTGGCGCAGCACTTCCAAGGGCGGATGGTCGGTCACCCCGCGGTTGGAAAGCAAGCCCGTGAGCAGGGTCACCGCCGCCACGCCCAGCACCGCCAGACTGAGCGCGCCGAGCGGCACGACAGGGGCCGTCTTAAAAATAAATTTTGCCAGCAAGGCATTACCGGCCACCGCGAGCAGTCCGCCAACGCCGGCTCCGAGACTGCCGAGAATCGCATACTCGACGAACTGAATCTGCAGGAGCTGCCGTCGCGTCGCGCCGAGCGTGCGCAGCAACACCGTCTCGCGGATACGTTGGTAACGTCCGCTCAGCACCGCGCCCACCAACACAATGACGCCGGTCGCCACCGTGAAGAACGCCATGAACCGCACGACATAAGCGATCTTCGAAAAGATCTGGTCGAACATCTGCAGCAGCAAGGTGAGATCGATGGCCGAGATGTTCGGAAAATCGTGCACCACGGCTTGCTGCAGTCGCGCCGAATCGGCCGGGGTGGCCGCCCGCGTCGCGACGATGTAGAATTTGGGTGCGCCTTCGAGCACACCCGCGGGAAATACGATGAAGAAATTCGGCTGCAGCCGCTTCCACTCCACTTTGCGCAGACTGTCCACGCGGGCCTTGAACGGCACCCCTTGCACATCGAATTCCAGTTCGTCGCCAAGCTTCAGGTCCATGTCTCGCGCCAACCCTTCCTCGAGCGAAATCGGCACGACCGTGGCATCGGCGGACACGCGCCCCGTGAATTTTCCGCCCACCAGCGTCTCGGTCGTGGTCAGCTCGTCCCGGAAGGTCGAGCGGTATTCGCGCCGCAGCGTCCACGCTGGAATCCGGGAGGTCTTGTCGGCCAGCAACTCTTCGACCCCGCGGCCCTTGAGCGCCAGCACGCGCATGGTCACGATCGGCGCCTGCTGCCGCGCCGGCAGACCCTCACGCGCCAGGAGTTTTTCCAGCGGCGCGATCTGGTCATCCTGAATATCGAAGAACAACAGGTTCGACCGCCCACCGCCGCCCGTGTCTTCGATCTGGCTCAGCAGCGTCGTGCGTGTGAGGTAGAGCGTAAGGATGAGACTCGTGCCCAGACCGAGCGCGAGCAGCAGCAGCACCGTGCGATTGTTGGGCCGATGCAGATTGGCCACACCCTGCCGCACGACATAGGGCAACCGGCGCGGCACCCAACGGCGCGCCGCCCACGCCACGCCCTGCGCCACGCCCGCCAACACGCCGAAACCGACGCCCAACGCCGCGGCAAAACCCAGCCCGATGCGCAGGCTGCGCGTCTGCCAGATCGCAAAGCCCACCACCGCGCCGACCATCAATACTCCCAGCGTGACCCGCCAGGGATCCGCCGCCGGTGCCCGTTCGGCAAACGCCGCACGCAGCGCCACGAGCGGCGACACTTTTCTCACCGCGAGCAGCGGCAGCAGGGTGAACAGCAGGCAGATGACCAGCCCGGAAACCATGCCGCGGATCACCGCGGTCCAGGCGATGGAAAAATTCACGTCAAACGGCAGCAGACCTGCGAGCGCATGCGGCAGGAGCAGTTGCACGCCTACCCCCAGCGCCGCGCCCAACAGTGCCCCCAGCACCCCCAGCGCCAGCCCCTGCACCAGATAAACCGAAAAACTCTGCCACGCACTGGCCCCGAGGCAGCGCAGCACGGCGACCGTGGTGATTTTCTGGCGGACATACACATGGATGGCGCTCGCCAAGCCGATCGCGCCGAGAAACAGCGCCACAAAACCCACCAGACTCAGGAACGAGTAAACATTTTCGAGGACATTGCCGAGCTCGCGCTGACGCTCCGCCACGGTGTCAAACGACAGGCGCTGCGCTACAAACTTTTCCTTCATCGCCCCCACGATGGCCTCGGCATTGCGCCCTTCCGGCAGTTTCAACGCGATGCGATAACGCAATAGACTGCCGGGCCCCGCCAGAGCTGTCGCCGGCAGCTGGTTCAGCGGCAAATACGCCCGCGGCGCCATCTGCGTGATCGCCGGCGATTCGCCCGGCACCTTTTTCACGGCCCCCAGCACCACCGGGCGCAATTTGCCCAGCTTCACCGTGTCGCCGGCCTTCACGCCAAACTGATTGAGCAAGGTGTCTTCCAGCACGACCGTTGCCCCCCCGTTGCGCAGCTCGGCCAAGGCGTTGACCGGCTCGGTCACGAACTCGCCGTAAAAAGGGAAATGCCCTTCCACCGCGCGCACCTGCACGAGCCGCGTGCGCTCGCCTTCGGGCGCGTTAAACACCATCATCGAGGAAAACGAAACCTCCCGGGCTTGCTCACCGCCGAGCGCCGCGAGATACGCCTGCACCTCCGGCGCGAAGGGCTGGCGCGAAGTGACCACCAGATCAGCGCCCAGCAATCCCTTCGCCTGCCCCTCTAGCGCCTCGCGCAGGTTGACCGTGAAGGAGCCGATCGCGACGAGGGCGGCGATACCCAGGACCACGCTAAGCGAAAACAGCACCAGCCGCCGCCGCGAAGCGCGTGAATCCCGCCAAGCCATTTTGAGGATAAAATTCATGTATTATTCACCACGAAACTCAACCTACACGACCGAACCATTTTTCAGCCGGATGATGCGCTGACAGCGTTTGGCGAGTTCGAGGTCATGCGTGACCAACACCAGGGTCGTGCCACGCTCACGGTTGAGCCCGAAGACGA